>NZ_JBDPLV010000018.1:0-164919 GCF_039871605.1 Acrocarpospora sp. B8E8
CGCGCGAACTCCTCCATCGAGGGCGCGCTCGAAGACGCGGATTCCTCGATCACGAACAGCGATCATGCCGGACTCCGGCGAGACGATCAAACCGGCGACACCAAGATCAGGAGGTGTGAATGGTTACCTTTCCGCGCCTTGTTGACTGCTTTCTCCGCTGCTTTTTGTGCCTTCTTTGCTGCTTTCGCGTTCGCGGCCTTCTTCGCAGCCTGGGTGGCCTTGTAGACGGCATTGTGGACCTTGTAGGCGAGGGTGCCCTTGGCATGGCCTCCGGTTCGCGCGAGCCGCCGGGCAGCGGCCTTCTTGTATGCCTGATACTGCGGGTAGGTCATGTAGGGCATTCGTCCTTGCCCGTACGGGTTCCACCCCCAACGACCGCCTCCGCGGGCGCCCGCGGAGACCTGCGGCAATGACAACCTGCTCGGTAAGACGACGCTGCGGTACATGCGATCAGCCGCCGAGGGATCGCGTCGAACCTGAGGCCCACAGCGCGTATCGAGCGGGCCAGAGGAGTGACGGACGGCACAGGGAGGGCAGCGGTCAGGAGAAGGGCGGAAGCGCCGATAGCTCAGCCGGATAGAGCATCGGACTTCTAATCCGACGGTCGGGGGCTCGAACCCCTGGGTGCGCATCCACGATCAGGCCGGTCTTCCCTCTGACCTGGGGTTACGCTTGCTCTTCGCCTACTGGGCTGTGCCATGGTGTGCCACCGGAGGCACCCGAACGCCAGTGGTGGCGGAATATACGCGGAATGATTCCGCCGGTGTCTTCGGACGCTTGCGAACGGGGCGTAGCCCTCCTCCGTATCGGTCAGGTGCTTGTCGGCTACCACAGGGCCGCCAAATGACAGCCGCCACGGCCAGCGCCTCCGGCTCCGCTGGGGGCCAAGCGGGCGGTCCGACGGCTCGCGTGCTAGCAATAGTGACATGTCTCTGGACGAGCTTCGTGACCTGCTGGAACGGCATGCGCGTCCCAGCTTGGCCACTGCCATCGACGGCGTCCGGGTCTGCCGGGTCGACCACGCCGTTTCGCCGGAGTCCTCGATGTCCGGCACGGTGCTGGCGGTCATCGCTCAGGGCAGCAAGCGTCTGGCGCTGGGAGACCGCGTCTACGAGTACGGCGTCGGCCAGTACCTCGTCGCTTCGGTCGACCTCCCGGTGACGGGGCATTTCGTCGACACCGCCCGTCCCTCGCTCGGTTTCGGAATGACCTTGGAACCTGCCGTCATCGCGGAGTTGCTGCTGCAGACTGGATCGGGGGAGCTGCCTCGGTCCACCGGCACCGCACCGCCGGGCATCGCGGTCAGTGACGCCCCGGACGAGTTACTCGACGCTGTCGTACGGCTGCTGCGCCTGCTCGACCGGCCAGGGGACCGGAAGGCGCTCGTCCCGCTGGTCAAGCGGGAGATCCTCTGGCGGTTGATGACCGTCGAACAGGGTGACGCCGTCCGTCAGCTCGGCCTCGCGGATAGCAGCTTGAGCCACATTGAACGTGCTGTGCGGTGGATCCGGGAGAACTACACTCAGCCGTTCCGGGTCGAGGAGCTGGCCCGGCTTTCGGGGATGAGTGTCTCCGCTTTCCACCGGAACTTCCAGGTGGTGACGGCGATGAGCCCGATCCAGTTCCAGAAGCAGATCCGGCTGCAGGCGGCGAGGTTGCTGCTGGCGAACCGTCCGAACGACGTCACCGGCGTCGGTCAGCGCGTCGGGTACGACAACCCGTCCCAGTTCAGCCGGGAGTACCGGCGCCAGTTCGGTGCTCCGCCCAGCGTCGATGCGGTGCGCCTGCGGGGTGGAGCCGGTCCCGCTGCGGCGGCGCTGCCGTGACTCCCACCTGAGCGAAGAGGATTGTGCAACCACGCGAAAGGATCGTGAAGGCCCGGCGCTCGCCGCGTTGCTTGCATGGATGTACCGGAACAAGCCATGGAGTCCGGGGACAATCACCACCAAGTGGGAGGCCGGTATTGAACGGCGACATGCCCCTCGGCGACGAGCGGCAGACCGAACTGTGACTCTGAACGTAGCCATCGCCCGCGCCCTCGCCATCGGGCCGGACTCCTCCGCGGCCGAGCGCACGATCGACATCACGACCCTGGGCGCACGTAGCGGCCTGCCGCGTCGTATCGAGATCTGGTTCCACCGCGTGGACGGTCGCTGGTATCTGACCGGCATGCCCATGCCCCGCAGCTGGTACGCGAACTTGCGGGTCAATCCGCGGTTCGTCGTGCATCTCAAGCACGGGGTCAGGGCCGACCTGCCCGCGACCGCGGTGCCGGTGGACGAACTGACACGGCGGCGAGTGATCAACGCGGTTCTCGACCTGCAGAACCGGCCTGAGATCGCGGCGCGGGTCGGCCGGCGTCAGAGCCTCGACGAGTGGCTCGCGCATAGCCCGCTGGTCGAGATCGTGTTCGACGACGAGCGGTTGCGGACGCGGCCGGCGTCCGAATAGTCCTCAGTGATCGGCGACGCCGCACCCCAACGCAGGGCTCAGCGTCACCATGCCGATCACTCACCGAACGATTCCAAGGGGGGAATCATGAAGCACCGCACGCTGGGCCGGACCGGAATCGAGGTCAGTCCGTACTGCCTGGGCACCATGATGTTCGGGGCCATGGGCAACCCCGACCACGACGACTCGATCCGGATCATCCACAGGGCCCTGGACGCAGGGATCAACTTCGTCGACACCGCCGACGTGTACTCCGCTGGCGAATCCGAGGTGATCGTCGGCAAGGCACTCAAGGGCCGCCGCGACGACGTCGTGCTGGCCAGCAAGGTGCACTATCCGATGGGCGGCGATCCGAACCACCGGGGTAACTCACGGCGCTGGATCATGACCGCCGTCGAAAACTCCCTGCGCCGCCTGCAGACCGACCATCTCGACCTCTACCAGATCCACCGCCCCGACCCGGCGGTCGACGTGGAGGAGACTCTGTCAGCCCTGTCCGATCTGGTCCGCAGCGGCAAGGTGCGGGCGATCGGTGCGTCGACCTTCCCCGCCTCGGAGATCGTCGAGGCGCAGTGGGTCGCCGAGCGGCGCGGTCTGGAGCGTTTCCGGACCGAGCAGCCGCCGTACTCAATCGTCAACCGGAGCATCGAACGAGAGGTGCTGCCGATCTGTCAGCGCTACGGGATGGGCACCCTGGTCTGGAGCCCGCTGGGCCAGGGCCTGCTCACCGGCCGCTACCGCAAGGGGCAGCAGACGGACACCCACCGGTCCGGCGGCATGCCGCAGCACTTCACCGACCAGCGCAAACTCGACGTCGTCGAACAGCTCATCCCGCTCGCCGAGAAGGCCGGCCTGCCGATGACCCACCTCGCGATGGCGTTCGC
Source organism: Acrocarpospora sp. B8E8 (assembly GCF_039871605.1). Lineage (NCBI taxonomy): Bacteria > Bacillati > Actinomycetota > Actinomycetes > Streptosporangiales > Streptosporangiaceae > Acrocarpospora > Acrocarpospora sp. B8E8. The sequence continues at coordinate 3,336 of NZ_JBDPLV010000018.1, forward strand.
GATCGCCCACCCAGGCGTCACCTCGGCGATCATTGGGCCGCGCACCATGCAACAGCTCGACGACCTGCTCGCCGGCGCAGACGTCACCCTGGACGACGAGATCCTCGACCGGATCGACGAAATCGCTCCGCCCGGTACCGACGCCGGCCCCAACGACGTGTCCTACACCCCACCGGCCATCTCGCACGTGAACCGGCGCCGCCGCCCGGTCGCCGAGCGCTCCGCGGTCTGACGGACCGGTACGTTCCACCCACCGAGGTCCAGCACGCGGCGCTACGCCTGCCCCGCGACACCGGCGAAGCCTGCGCCGCAATCCCGGCCTGGACGCTGGAGCTATCCATCGGGCAAGGCGACTGACCGGCCTCACGGTCTCCCGCTGAGCTCGACGCAGCAGGCGCCCGGCCGCGGCGCCAGGATGGCGTTGACGGTCTCGGCGCCCAGGCCGGTGAGGAAAGCGTGATTGATCCCGCAAACCAGGTCGGGGTCCTTGGCCGCCATCGGGTGGAACGGGCAGTTCCGCAGCCGGACCAGGGTCGGCGCGGCCCGCGCCGGCTCGAAACCGTGGCGTTCCAGCACCAGCCCCGCGCAGGTCAGGGCCCGTTCGGTGCCAAGGCGGCCCAGCTTCACCTCGGCACGTTCCGCTTCGCCCGCCACCCGCCCTCGCTCGGTGGCCACGCGGAGGGCGGCCGCCCGCCCGGTCTCCCCCGGCTCCTGCAGGCGCACGGCATCCAGGAGAATGTCCGCGAGCAGGCCGTGCTCTCGCTGCGGAATGCTCACCTGGACGCTCGCGGCGCTCGGCCGGTAGACCTTCGGCGCCCGGCCGACCTGGCGTAGCCCGTCCGGTCGCGCGTAATCGGCGGTGAGCAGGCCGACGGCCACGCGAGGTCTACCTGCTCACCCCTGCCGAGGAGCAGACCCGCGACCGCTCCCACCGTTTCACGGGGCATCTACTCCGGTACGGCCAAGCAAAAGCCCTGTTGACGGAACGCGGCTGGACAGGCGTGTCACTGGGGCTGGGAGTACGGCTCTGACCAGGCCGAAGCCACCAAGGGCCTACCCGGCGGACGCACCGTGCACTGGGATTTCCACCTGGACGAGGGGTCCGCCGAGCGGGACAACGTCGGCACCGTCTCCATCTGCGTCAGCGGGGATCTCCGCTTCACCGACGAGCGCGGGTCCACGATCCCACTGGCTCTGATCGATCCACTGACCCTGTCGGAGGCGTTGCGCGACGCCGACCTGGCCGTCGGCGTCACTTCCACCGGGCTGGACCCCGAGGGCAGCGGCGAATACTGGCAGTCCTACGGATTCGGCGACTTGCCGGAAACCGCCCAGGTCCGCCGGGATGCCCTCACCCGGCTGCTGCCTCGCCTGGCCATCACTGACCGCTGCACCCTGACCGGTCGCTTCCTGCGCGTCCGCGGTGACCTGCGGACCTACAAGATCCACCTCGGTTCGGGCAACATTCTCATGGAGCCCAATGACGCCTACCTGTGCATCGTCCCTCGTGGCAGTGGCGACCAACTCTTCCTGCCTTTCGAGGAGAACGGCGGCATGCTGTCGATCATCTTGTCGAAGGCGTTCCTGCTGGCCGCCGACACCGCCATTACCGACCCGTCCATCACTCACCAACTCCGCAACTGACAGGTACTCCGCGGGCGCGGCGCGACCGGCAGTCGGCGCTGGCCGGGTGGTCGACGCCGTCGGCTCATGTGAGGTGTAGGGCCAGCGCCGCGGCCGACAGTGCCAGAAAGACCAAGGGCGTCGGCAGCGGCTTGAGGTCGTGGGGCGCACGTGCGCCACCACGGCCAGCACGAAGTAGGCGACCAGCCCGCCGGCGGCGGCCACGCCCAGCGGTTGCCACCACAAGCCCACCACGAGGCCGGCCGCGCCGGCGATCAGGATCAGCGCCAGCAGGTTCAGCCGCTCCTCGGGCACGCCCACCCGGCGGTAGGTCTCGACCACGCCCGGGGCGTGGGTGAGTTTGCGGATCGCGGTGACGAGCAGCAGCGCCGCGAGCACCAGCGACACGGCGATCGTCATACACACCCACCTCAATCTAAACGTTTGTACAATTTACTCCATGAGCCCGCAGCGCAGCAACCGGACCCAGCTGATCGACGGCACCCTGCGATGCCTGGAGCGCCTCCCCCCCGAGCGGGTCACCGCCCGCGCCATCGCCGACGAGTCCGGCGCCAACCTCGCCTCGATCACCTACCACTTCGGCTCCAAGGACGACCTCGTCACCGAGGCAGTCGTGGCCGGGCTCGACCGCTGGTTGGCGGAGATCGCCGCCGCGCTGGCCGGCGCGCACGACTACTTCCGCGCCATGGAGATCGTGGCCACCACCCGGCGCCGCCACGCCGGGCTCGCCCGCACGTTCCTTGCCGCGCTGGCCCGGGCCCCGCACGACGAGCGCGTCCGGGAGACCCTGGCCACCGGCTTCCGCCGGACGCGCCACTCCGTGGCCGCGGTGCTCAGCACCGGCACCGACTCGGCCGGCATCGACGCCGCCGGGCTCGCACTGGCCCTCTTCAACGGCCTGCTCTTCCAGACGCTGGTCGACCCCGGCCTCGCCATCGAGGGCGACCGGTTCCGCGCCGCCGAGGCCCGCCTACACGAGGTGGCCACGGCGGGTTAGATCCATCTATCCCACGGACTACGGAGGAGGGAAGCGCTGCCGCGCAAGTGTTCAGGGAGATGCCTCGTCGGAAGTCTCGCCAGGCGGCCCTTATGATCACCGGGTGGCTTTACCGAGGATCGCAGCGATCGTCCTGATGCTCGCCCTGACGGTCGGCTGCGGAGGCGATGCGGTCACGGCGCGAACGCCCGCCGAGGCGGTGACTCAGCGGATGAAGGACTCGACCGGTGTGAAGGTCGCCAGGCTCGTCCGCCTGGACTACGGCGAGAACGTGTTCACCCCTCCAGCGGAGGACGACTTCATCGTGCCGGTCGACATCGGCGAATACAGCGAGAGCCGTACCACTGGAGTTCTCGGCGCGACCGCCTCCGACCTGACCGCGACCTACTACCAGACCAATGTCCCCGATGAGCTGAAGAGCGTTTTCCCGACTGACCTGTCCTCCATGACGACCCGGGCGATCTCGATCGCAGGCTCCGGCACCTACAGGTACCGGGCTGATCGGCAGGACGTTCCCGCGGGCAAGTCCTGGCTTCACAGCCGCAACACCGAGTGCGAGCAGCTGTTGCGCGCCATCGGCTCGCTCGGCGTACGCGACCTCGTCTCACCCGAGGTGCTGCGAAAGCTGGCGGCCCCGGCTTCCTCTCCCGGGGAGGCCATCGACGGAGTCGCCACCGTCGTGCACGCCGGGAGCAGCTCGCAGGTGGAGTTCGGCGTCGCAGCTCCATACGACGACCCCGCGCTCGTCGCCCAATTACGCAAGCGGTACGGCTCGATACAGGTCTCCTGGCAGTTGTGGGTCGGACCGGACCGGCTTCCCCGTCGGGTGCGCCTCACCTCAACCGATCCCATGGCCCAGGACGACCAGCCAGAGACCGCCGTGACCGAGATCGACTTCACCGACTGGGGCAGCGATGTGCTCATCGACTCCCCGCCGCCGGACCAGGTGCACGAGACCGGGACTTGTCTGGGCCCGGAGCCATACTGAGCGGCGGTACGACTTCCCGAGAATCCGGCCTGGCCGATCCCGACGCTATCGGACTGATATTCCTTGACACGAATATTCTCTGAAGAGAATGCTTCTGTCCATGGACGCACTCCTTACCGCACTGGGCGACTCGGCCCGCTGGCGGCTTGTGAGTCTGTTGGCCGAGCGGCCCCGCTCGGTCGGCGTTCTCGCCCAGCTCGCCGAGGCGCGCCAGCCGCAGACGACCAAGCACCTGCAAGCCCTTGAGCGTGCCGGTGTTGTCACCTCCCAGCGCACCGGCCAGCGCCGCATCTACGCGCTCCGGCCCGCTCCCCTGCGGGACCTGGCGGCTGCGCTCAACCGGCTCGCCGACACCGCGGACCAGGTCGGTGGCCTACGCGAGACCTATGACCGTTACGGGCTCAGCCTCCACGCAGAGCGGCTCGCCGCGGAGGAGTCGGGGTGGGCCGACGGCCGATCGTTCAGGTTCCTCCGGTCGCTGACGGGGCGCCCCGAGGTGGTCTGGCGCCACCTGACCGAGACCTCCCTGCTCGCCCGCTGGTGGACGCCCGACGACCTCCGCGTCTCCGAGCTCGTATTCGAGGCCCGGCCGGGTGGGCGGATCGTCCAGGAGTACCGCGATGCCGAGGACGCCGACGGCTCCGACCTGGTCGTCGGGCGTGCGGAGGGAGTCGTCGACGACGTACGCCCCGGTGAGCGCCTCGCCTACCGGCTCTCGCCGCTGCTTCCCGGCGGCGGCCTCGCCTTCACCGCCCACGTCGACCTCGGCCTCCGGCCCACCGACACCGGCACGGACCTCGACGTCCGCTACCGGATCACCGACAGCACAGTCGACTCCGCGGACTTCATCGCAGGCATCGAGATCGGCTTCGGCCAGAGCCTCGACAAGCTCGCGGCGACCCTCGCCGCGGATTCCTACAGCACCGACGACACCGACACAAGGAGCACGAAGTGACAGAGCAGACCGGCCGCAGAGTCGTCACCAACATGAGCCTCTCCCTCGACGGCCACTACGCCAGGCCGGACGACCCTCAGGACATGGGCTGGGTGATGCCGTACGCCGTCACCGACGTCGCCCGCGACCACCTGACCAGCCTCTGGGAGCCGGCGACGACGGCCCTGCTCGGGCGGGTCAACGCCGAGGGGTTCCTCGGGTTCTGGCCCACCGTCATCGGCATGGAGGGCGCTGACCCGCGCGACGAGGGCTTCGCGAAATGGCTCGTCGACACCGCCAAGGTGGTCCTCTCCTCCACCCTCGGCGAGGCGCCGTGGGAGCGGACGACGATCGTCGACAAGCCGACCGCCGAGGTGGTCGCGGACCTCAAGGCGACCGAGGGCGGCGACATTCTCGTGCTCTCCAGCGCGAGTGTCATCAAGGCGCTACTGGCGGCCGACAAGGTCGACCGGCTGGCGATCACGATCTTTCCGATCTTCCTCGGCGGCGGGCCGCGCCTCTTCGACGACGGCCTGCCCGCAGGGCAGTGGGCGCTCGTCAGCCAGGCCGCGGGCGACCACGGCACTTTGGCCCTCGTCTACGACCGAGTCCGCTGAGCCAGCGAGGTCATCCGTATGACCGTCGTGCGCACGCACACCAGGACCGTGACGAACACGGTGACGCGGACCGCGACGCTGGCGACGGCGCGCCAGTAGATCGAGCAGCTGGACCCTGTGTCGGTGATCCACTTCTAATCAGACGATCGAGTGGTTCGAATCCCTCTGCGCGCCCTATACCTGGGGGTTTCCTTGATCACGGGACTCACCCCTAATCCTTGATTACTATTAGTAGTTGAACTACAACATCTAGCTATAACACGAATGTGCTTCGTTGTGACCGCAGCTCTTCTCGCCGTCGGTCTCATGCCGGCTGTCGCTCAGGCCTCGGTGGAGCCGCCTCCGGGGCTGAAGGACCAAACCCTCGCCAGCGCGAACAGCAATCGGGCCAAGTATGGCGCCAGGCCACTGACATGGAGCGATGCGCTGTATCCGGCCGCCGACCAGTGGGCGCGGGGATGCCGGTTCCAGCATCCACGAACCGCAGGCCGCTATGGCGAGAGCCTGTTTGCGACGTACGGCGCCACCAGCGCCACCGCCGCGCTCACAGACGCCTTCAAATCCTGGATGTCCGAGGCATCCAGCTACAACTACAACGATCCGGGCTTCTCTGGAGCAACAGGTAATTTCACTCAAGTGGTATGGAAGGGCACTACCCGGCTCGCGATTGCTGTTGCTCAATGTCCCGCAGGCAGCATATTTCCATCCACGTCCTACTTCGTGGTGGCACGTTACAGTCCGCCCGGTAACGTCATGGGCCAATTCCCGCAGAACGTAGGTCGCCGCATGGCGTAGCAGGGTGAGGCCGCCCGAAGAGATCGTGGGCGGGCGTTCTCGCATCCGGCACCCGCTGATCAACGAGAGCCCGCCCCAACGAGCCGATCCCGTCGTGACCAATTCTGTTGCCAAGCTCGCTCTTTGAAACCTCGCGGTAACACTCTAGCCTTCGGGATAACGTTATCCCAAGGCCATTACGGACAACCCGGAACATCCAGCCAGGGCGACCGCCGTCCACCCACCTTCGAGCCCAGCGGCCCGCTTCCGACGTGGGCGGATACCTGCTGCCCGGCCCCGTTTCCCAACACGCCGAGCTCCACCCCCGGTCACCGAAAGGTACTGAAAGGCACCACCATGAAAAGACCGCGACGCATTGTGTTAGCCGCCGCTCTCGCGACGGCACTCACCGGCTCGCTCCTGACCGCCGCCCCGGCCAGGGCGGCGACCCCCACCGCCGACCAGCAGTGGGCGCAGGTCCAGCAACTCGTCGGCGCGATCAAGGGCCGCTGGACGACCCCGGCATACGCGAACTCGATCACGCGCACCATGCCGGACACCGCGCTGCTCGGAAACGGCGACATCGGCGTCACCTCCGGCGGCGGCGTCGGCTACAAGACGTTCTACATCTCCAAGGGCGACTTCTGGATCGGCACCCAGTCGCCATCCCTGATCGCCCTCGGATCGGTGACGATCACGCCCGCGGCCGACGCGGAGAACTCCGCCAACCTGGCGATCGGGGCGACGGCCACGGCCTCCTCGTCGCACCCCTCCTTCCCGCCCAGCCGGGCGGTCAACGGCAACTGGGGCGCGGGCTACGAGGGCTGGGTGTCGAACGTCGGCAAGCCGCAGACCCTCAACCTGGACCTCGGCTCGGCCAAGACCTTCAAGCGTTACATCCTCAAGCACGACGCGGCCGCCCGCCCGAACGAGAGCGCCAACACCAGCAAGGACTGGACGCTCTCGGTCAGCGCCGACGGCCAGAACTACACCACGGTCGACACCGTCACCGGCAACAACCTCCCGACCACCGACCGGACGTTCACCCCGGTCACCGCGCGGTACCTGCGACTGCACCTCACCGAGCCGACCCAGGCCACCACCCCGGACTCGATCAACAACCCGCGCGCCAGGATCGGCCAGTTCGAGCTGTACGACACCGAGGGCCCGACCCAGCCCACCGACCCCTTCCTCGAGGAACAGAACATCCTCAAGGGCGACGTCGAAACCTCGATGACCATCGGCGGCCAGCCGGTCTCGATGAAGACGTGGACCGGCGCCGACGACAACATCGTGGTCACCCAGATCCGCTCGCTCGGCAGCCACACCGTGCGGTTGCAGGCGCAAACTTCGACCGGTTCCGTCGACGCGCGCGGCGGCCTGACCAGCACCTCCGGGGTCTCCGGCGACAGCGTGTGGGCCACCCGTACCACTCCGGCGGCGCCGCGCTGGACCACCCGCGCCTCGCTCGCCACCCGCGTCATCGACGGCCAGGTGGTGGGCTCCCCGACCGCGAACGGCCCGGCCGGTCAGATCGTGTTCGACCTGCCCGCAGGTGAGACCGTGAACATCGTCACCGGTGTCGCGGGCGGCGGCCAGAACCCGGCCGACCCGGCCCCGGCCGCGCTGGCGCTGGCCGGCGCGCAGACCGGCGCCAGCGTCGACGCGCTCTACGACGCGCATCTCGACTGGTGGAAGCAGTACTGGCTGAAGTCGTATGTCGATCTCGACGACGACGTGCTGGAGAAGTTCTACTACGGGCAGCTCTACCTGCTGGGTTCCTCGCTGCGTGAGGGGAAGACGGCATCCGGCCTGTACGGCATCTGGGCCACCTCGGACTTCCCGCAGTGGGGTGGCGACATGCACCTCAACTACAACTGGCAGGCCAACTACTACGGCGTGTACTCCAGCAACCGGGCCGACCTGGCGTTGCCGTACTACGACCTGGTGGCGGACTTCCTGCCCGAGGCCAGGCGGCGGGCGAAGGAGGACCTGGTCAGGGTCAAGCCGGACTACATCGCCCCGCGTTTCCCGAGCGGCGGCGTGCCCGGCGGCGTGCTGTTCCCGGTCGGCATCTCGCCGTTCGGCGCCACCAGCGACAACAACTACCACCAGCAGGTCGTCAACGGGCTTTTCACGGTGACGCAGCACATCGCGTACTGGGACTACACGCGGGATCGCGAGTTCCTGGCCGCCACGGCCTACCCCGTCATGAAGGAAGTGGCCGAGTTCTTCGAGCACTACCTGGAATGGGACAAGGCCGCGAAGCAGTACAACCTCTATTCAGGGCCGCATGAGGGCATCTGGGCGAAGAACTCCAGCCCGGACGTCGGCATGCTCAAGCTCCTGCTGACCAAGACGATCGAGGTCAGCGAGCTGCTCAAGGCCGACAAGGAGAAGCGCCCGGTCTGGAAGCAGATCCTCAAGCACCTGCCGCCGGCGCCGACGATCGTGCACAACGGCAAGACCGTGTTCGCGCTGGCCGACCCCGGCACGGTGAGCGACGGGCGGGACATCCGTCCCGGCGACAACACCATCAACCTGGAGTTCATCCACCCGGGTGAGCAGATGGGCATCACCTCGCCCGAAGCGGACCGGCAGATCGCCATCGACACGATCGACGCGATGAACTCGTGGGGCCAGGAGAACAGCTTCCCCAAGATCTTCCTGCAGGCCGCCCGCGTGGGCTACCCCGCGCAGACCCTGATCGACCGGCTCAAGACGCAGATCAACAACCGGATGGCGAGCAACCTGCGCATCACGGACGGCAACCACGGCCTGGAGAAGGCCGGCACCATCGAGGCCGTCAACAACATGCTGGTGCAGAGTTTCGACGGCATCGTGAAGGTCTTCCCGGTCTGGCCGGCGGGCAAGGACGGCTCGTTCGTCAAGCTCCGGGAGAAGGGCGGCCTGGTCATCTCCAGCGAGATCAGTGCCGGCAGGGTGACCTATGTGGACATCACCAGCGAGGCCGGCGGCGACGTCAAACTGGTGAACCCCTGGGGCCAGAAGGTGCGCATCATCCGGATGGGCACCAAGCAGGTCTCGTACGACAGCGGCAACACGATCGAGTTCTCGACGAAGGAGGGCTCGACCTACAACATCACCCCCGTCTGACGGGTATGGCCCGGCGCGTCCGGTTGGCGAGCTGATCGCCCCGGACGTGCCGGGCTTTCCGGTCCGGCGGGTAGTCGCGGCGACCCTGGCCGAGCCCCTGGTTTTGTCACACGCGCTCGATACCGTTTCTCAGGTACGCGTTCTCGGACCCTGAGGTGGCTGGACGGCATGACTGCTGTGCTTATCGGGCGCGATCACCCGGCCGGTGTGCTGCGGGCCGAGATCGGGCGAGCCGCGGACAGTCACGGCGGCCTGGTGCTGGTCACGGGTGAGGCGGGGATCGGGAAGACGACGCTGGTCACGGGGGTGGTGGAGGAGGCCAGGCGGCTGGGGGCGCTGGTGCTCAGCGGGTCGTGCTGGCATTCGGAGGGCGCGCCCGGGTTCTGGCCCTGGGTGCAGGTCGTGCGGGGGCTACGGCGGAGCGCGACGCCGCAGGAGTGGGAGGCGGCCGCGGCCGCGGCCGGAGGCAATCTGACCGTGCTGCTGGGCGAGCAGCCCGCGCCGGGGTCGGCCGAGGCTTTCCAGTTGTACGACGCGGTGACCGTTGCCCTGGTTTCGGTGTCGCAGCGGCGGCCAATCGTAGTCGTGCTCGACGATCTGCACTGGGCTGACACGGCGTCGCTGCGCATGCTGGAGTTCGCGGCCCAGCACACCTGGTTCGAACGGCTGCTGCTGGTCGGGACGTACCGGGATGTGGAGGTCGAGTCGGGCGGGCATCCGCTGGAGACGCTGATCATGCCGTTGGTGGCCAAAGCGACGACGGTGACGTTGACCGGGCTTGCCCGCGACGAGGTGGGCACGCTGATGGCCCGGACCGCCGGGCGGGAACCGGAGCCGGAGCTGGTGGACGAGGTCCACCGCAGGACCGGCGGCAATCCGTTCTTCGTCGAGCAGACGGCTCGGCTGTGGCGGAGCAGCGGATCGGTGAGCGCGATCGCGCCGGGGGTCAGGGATGCGCTGCAGCGGCGGCTGTCGTTGCTGCCGCCGCCGCTGGTCGAGTTGCTGACCGCGGCGTCCGTGCTGGGGCGCGAGTTCCATCGGGAGGTGCTGGCGGCCACGTCGGGCACGCCGCCCGGACGGGTGGGCTCGCTGCTGAACCAGGCGGTGAACGCCCGGCTGGTCGTGGCGGGGGAGGACGGGCGGTTCTCGTTCGCGCACGACCTGGTCAGGGAGACGTTGTACGCGACGATCGAAGGTCCGCAGGCGCGGCGGCGGCATGCCGCGGTGATCCATGCCCTTGATGAGTCGGCCGCGTTGACCGAGTGGATATTTCCGGCGGATCAGGCGCATCACGCCTACCTGGCCGGGGATGAGCTGGATCCGGCGCGGGTGGTGCAGTCGTTGCGGGCGGCCGAGCGGGATGCCGGAAGGCGGCTGGCCTCCGAGGAGGGCATGGGGCATCTGCGCCGGGCGTTCGACGTGTCGGCGGCGCTGGATCCCCGCAGCCGGGCGATGATCGCTCTTGATCTCGGCGAGGCGCTCGATCATTCCGGGGAGCCCGAAGAGGCCAGACGGGTTTTCCGCATCGCCGTGGAGCTGGCCAGGGAGGTGGACGCGCCGGATCTTCTGACGCGGGTCGCGCTCAGCATGTATCGGTCTGAAGCGCCCGGGTTGCGAACCGGCCGGAACCCGCAGATGACCACCGATCTCGTCCGGGAGGCGCATGCCCGAATGCTGGGAGCGGCCGAGCCCCGGCCCCCGGGTCAGGCTTCGCTGGACTCGATGGCGGAGGAACTTACCGCGCATATGGCGGAGCTGGCTCGCCGCGACCAGGACGATGAGGCGCTGGCGTTCAGTCTGAGCTCGCGGTTTGACGCCATCTGGCGGCTGGGGACCGCGGCGGAGCGGACGGCGATCACCGGCGAGCTGATCGAGACGGCACGCCGCAGGGGCGACCACGACGGGGAACATTTCGCCGCGTCGTTGCGGTGGGTGTCGCTGTTGGAGCAGGGCGATCCCAGCTATCTGGAGCAGTACGACACCTCGACCACGTTCGCCGAACGGGACGGCATGCCCCGGTTGACGTTCGCGGCGTTCGTCGACCAGAGCATCATCACCACGCTGATGGGCCGGTTCGAGGAGGCGGAGACCTTCCTTGAGCAGGCCATCGACGCGGCCGGGGAGGAGGGCGATTCCTTCTTCCCGTTCATGGTCAATCATTTGCGCTGGGCCTTTCTGCTGCTGCAGGGTCGTTTCGACGAGCTGGGCGAGGTGCACGCGAAGCTCGTGGAGCACGGGCATCCGTATCCCGAGCTGCTGGAGGGGATCACGGCCCTGAATCAGGGGGACGTGTCCGCGGCGCTGGGCTTGGTGCCGGAGATCGTCCCGGGTGTGGATCCGTATCCGCGGAATGTCATGGCGCTCGGGTTGCGATTTCTGGCGCACGCCGCAGTGGCCTCGGGCGATGCGCGGTTGTGCGCGTGGACGCGGGCGGAGCTCGCGCCCTACCGGGGGCAGTGGCTGGTTTCGCTGTACGGATGCGACATCAGTGGGCCCATCGATCTGTGGCTGGCCAGGATCGACGCCGCCCAGGGGCGGTTCGCGGACGCGATCGAGGAGTTCACCGCCGCTTATCGGTCCGCCGATCGGTTGAAGGCGCGGCCGTGGTCGATCGAGGCGCGCATGCAGCTGGCGGCGACGCTGGTGGACCGGGGTGACGGCGCGGATGTGGCCGTGGCGAAGGAACTCATCGATGAGGTGGAGCGGGAGGCCGTGTCCATCGGCATGCGGCACGTGGTCGAGCGGGTCCGGCGGATGCGCCGCGAAGCCGACGCGGACGCTGCGGCGGCTTCGGCGCCGAAGCCGAATGGAGTGTTCCGGATGGAGAGCGGGGTCTGGTCGCTGGGCTTCGGCGGGCTGACCATTCATATGCCTGATGCCAAAGGGTTGCGTGATCTGCACTATCTGCTTGGCAGTCCGGGCGGTGACATTCCGGCTGTGCGCCTGCTGGATCCCGAGGGCGGAGAGGTCGTGGTGGCCGCCCGGCGTTTCGGCGGTGACGCCGTCCTCGACGAGGAGGCCAAAGCCCAGTTCCGGCGACGGCTCACCCAGCTGGACGACGAGATCGACCGGGCCGCCGAACTGGGCGACGACCGGCGTGCCATCGCCTTCGATCAGGAGCGTCAAGCCCTCCTGGCCGAACTGCGGGCCGCCGCGGGGCTGGCAGGCCGGGATCGCCGCCTGGGCGACGAGGCCGAACGAGCCCGCAAAACGGTAACCGCCCGCATCCGCGACACCTTACGCAAACTAGACGACCGCCATCCTGACCTGGCCGCCCATCTCCGCTCGGCGGTCTCCACCGGCTCCACGTGCCGCTACCAGCCTGAACGTGAGATCGACTGGCGGCTGTGACGCCGGCTTCATGAGAACGGGCCTTGGTGTCCGCGATCATCATGATCACGGACACCTTGGCTCTTCGAGATCATGGACACCTTTGGGCTATTTGCGGTTGTAAAGGCGCATGGTGAGAGTGCCGAAGATGGCGGTCATGACCACGCAGGAGATCAGGACCCAGGTGATCTCGCCGGTGTCCCAGGTGCCCGCCATCAGGGCGCGTACGGCTGTGACCAGGTGGGTGATGGGGTTGACGTCGACGAATGCCTGGAGCCAGCCGGGCATCGTGGTGGGCTCGACGAAGACGTTGCTGAGGAAGGTGAGCGGGAACTGGAACAGCATGCTCACGCCCATGACGGACTTCTCGCTGCGCAGGAACAGGCCGAACATCGTCCAGATCCAGGAGAAGGCGAACGAGAAGACGACCAGGAGGGCAACTCCGGCGAGCACGCCGAGGACGCCGCCGGAAGGGCGGAAGCCCATGATCAGGCCGACGATGATGATCGTCGTGGAGGCCAGGACGTAGCGGAGGAGGTCGCCGAGCAGGTTTCCGACCAGGGCGGCGGGACGCCAGATGGGCAACGTCCTGAACCGGTCGAAGACGCCCTTCGCGATGTCGGTGTTGACCGCGACGCCGGTGTACATGGTGGTCATCACCACGCTCATCACCATGATGCCCGGCAGCAGATACTGCAGGTACGCCCCCGTGGACCCCGCCAGCGCGCCGCCGAACAGATACGTGAACATCAGCGTCATCATGATCGGGAACGCGGTCACGTCGAACAGCTGCTCAGGCACATGCTTGATCTTCAGCATCGCCCGCCAGCCGAACGTGATCGACGCCGACAACGCACTCGGCCGGGGCGGCCGCTCCCCCGGCGCCATGACCGCCCCAATGGTCTCGGCGGCCGGCACATAGGGAACAGCAGGAGCGAGATTCTCCGTAGTGGTACTCATACCGCGCTCTCCTTATAGAAATTCGTTCGGGGGGTTCTCCCACCCACCCGCCCTTCGGGTCGCTGGCGCTCAGCCCCAACTACTCGCTGCCGCTCGATCGCATCCGCTCGCAGGCGCTCAGCCCCACCCACACGCTCGCGCTCAACGACACTCACCCGCGGGCGCTCAGCCACGCCGACTCGCAGGCGCTCGACGGCATTCGCCCGCCGCCGCTCCGCTATATCTGCTCGCAGGAGCTCTGACCCGCGTACGCGCTCGTGCTCGATGACATCCATCGGCAGGCGCTCGATGCCACCTGCTCGCTGACACTCGATGCGCGCACTTCCCGCCCGAGGTTGCAGCCGGGCCTGCTGGCGTTCAGTCACATCCCCGCGCTGTCGTCCAGCCATCACGCGGCCGCATCCGCAGGGGTAGAGCGATCAGTGAGAGCGAGGAACACCTCGTCCAGGCTGGGCTGGCCCAGGGAGAAGTCATCCACCACGATGCCCGCCGCGGCGAGCTCGGACAGGGCCCGGGACGCCTGTTCCGCGGCCCCCATGTCGAGCTCCCGATCAGTCCCGTCACCGATGACGCGCGCCGTGAGCGCGACAGGATCGGCGTCCAAATGCACGGGAACGTTCAGGACCCGAGCCAGCACACGTTCGGCGTCCTGGCGCTGGCCAGGGTCTCGGAGGCGGAGGTGGACGGTTCCTGCGCCGATGGAGGATTTGAGTTCGCCCGGGGTGCCTTCCGCGATGACGTGGCCGTGGTCGATGACGGCGATCCGGGCGGCCAGGTGGTCGGCTTCGTCCAGGTATTGGGTGGTGAGCAGGACGGTGGTGCCCTGGGCGACGACGGCGCGGATGATGTCCCAGACCTGGTTGCGGCTGCGGGGGTCGAGGCCGGTGGTGGGTTCGTCGAGGAAGAGCAGGCGGGGGGTGTTGAGGATGCTGGCGGCGATGTCGAGTCTGCGGCGCATGCCGCCGGAGTAGTTCTTGACCTGGCGGTCGGCGGCGTCGGTGAGGCCGAAGGCGTCCAGGAGCTGGGCGGCGCGGGCGCGGGCGGGGGGTTTGCGGTAGCCGAGGAGGCGGGCGAGCAGGATGAGGTTCTCGGTGCCCGTCATGTCCTCGTCGACGGAGGCGTACTGCCCGGTCAGGCTGACCAGGCCGCGGACGGCGTCGGCTTGCCGTACCACATCGAGGCCGAAGACGCGGGCTTCGCCGGCGTCGGGGCGGAGCAGGGTGGCGAGCATTCTGACGGCCGTGGTCTTGCCCGCGCCGTTGGGGCCGAGCACGCCGTAGACCGAGCCGGCGGGGACGGTGAGGTCGAGGCCGTCGACAGCGCGGGTGGTGCCGAATACTTTCACCAGGCCGGAGGTCTCGATGGCCGGGGCGGTTTCTCGTTGAATCATGGGTGACCCTCTCTGTCACCCTGCTGGCGCGAGAGACACCGCTAGATCGGATCTAGCGGGGAGTCGATCACCCAGCATGTACGGTCGGAAGCGAGCATCTGGAGGAGCTATGTCTGACGTCTTCGACGTGATCGTGATCGGCGCCGGGCCGGCCGGTGAGAACGTGGTGGGCCGGGTGACGCGCGGCGGGCTCACGGCCGCCATCGTGGAGCAGGAACTGGCGGGGGGTGAGTGCGCTTACTGGGCCTGCGTTCCGAGCAAGGCGCTGCTGCGCCCGATGGAGCTGGTCGCGGAGACGGGCCGGATGCCGGGCCTGAAGCTCGGGCCGATCGATGTGGCGGCGGTGCTCGCCCGGCGGGACGAGACCGTGTCGGGGTACGACGATTCCGGCCAGATCCGCTGGATCGAGTCGGTCAACGGCACGCCGTTCCGGGGCAAGGGGCGGCTGGCGGGGCCGCGCCAGGTCGAGGTCACCGACGGGGACGGCGGGAAGCGGCTGATCACCGCGCGGCACGCGGTCGTGCTGGCGACGGGGAGCACGGCGGCGATCCCGCCGGTGCCGGGGCTGGCGGACGCCCAGCCGTGGACGAACCGGGAGGCGACCGGCGTCAAGGACGTGCCGGAGCGGTTGGTCGTGCTGGGCGGCGGCGTGGTGGCGTGCGAGATGTCACAGGCGCTGCACGCCCTGGGGGCGAAGGAGACGACGCTGGTGGTCCGGGGTGACCGGCTGCTGGGACGGGTCGAGCCGTTCGCGAGCGAGATGGTCACCGATTCCCTGCGCGAGTACGGGATCGACGTGCGGTTCAACACGACGATCCAGAAGGTGTCGCGGCCGGTTCCGGGGGGTGAGGTGACGGTCGATCTGTCGGACGGGTCGCGGGTCGTCGCCGATGAGATCCTGGTGGCCGCCGGGCGGAATCTGGCCAGTTTCGATGTGGGGCTCGGGTCGATCGGGCTGGCGCAGGAAGGGCCGGTGGCAGTCGATGACAGCATGCGGGCGACGGCGGTCGAGGATGGCTGGCTGTATGCGGTCGGGGATGTGAACGGGCGGAACATCCTTACCCATATGGGGAAATATCAGGCGCGGCTGTGCGGGGATGTGATCGTGGCTCGGGCCACCGGCGGCAAGGAGGATTTGCCGTCGATGCGGGACCGTTCTGACGTGATCGGCGCTCCGCAGGTCATCTTCACCGATCCGAATGTGTGCGCGGTCGGGCGTACCGAGGAGCGGGCGCGCCGGGAGGGCTTCAACGTCCGGAGTGTGGAGTACGACCTGGGTGCGGTGGAAGGGGCGTACCTGCTGGGAGATGGGTACAAGGGCCGGGCCAAAGCCGTGGTGGACGAGGATCGGCGGGTGCTGCTGGGGGTCACGTTCGTGGGGCCCGGGGCGGCGGAGCTGCTGCATGCCGCGACGATCGCCGTCACCGCCGAGGTGACCTTGGACGATCTTTGGCACGCCGTCCCGACGTTCCCCACGGTCAGCGAGATCTGGCTGCGCCTGCTGGAGGAGTACGGCCTTTAAGTTCACCTGGAGTTCCTTGCGGGGACGCCGGAGTGGCGGTTCGGTGAGTTCTCATGAACGTGAGCGAACCGGTCATTGTGGACTCGACGGCCGAGCGGGATGGTTCCGGTGAACTCCGGCACGAGGGCAACCGGGTGCCGGACATCGTCACGCTGGACGCGGACCGCTGGGTGGTGGCGTGGCGGGCGGGCCTGCGAGACGATCGTGATCCCGCCGCGACCGATCAGGGTTCGATTCGGTACGCCCGGTCGAACGACGGGGGACGCACCTGGACGAAGGGCACGCTCGCTCCGGCGACGGCCACCCATCGTTTCCACTATTGCGTGTTCCTCAACGATGACGGCGTGCTCTACGCCTTGCTCGGCCGGATCACGATCGCGGAGGACCGGGACGGCATCGACGTGGACGGCTTCCCCACTCGATTGGCCATGAAACGGAGCACCGACCGTGGTGCTACATGGTCAGATTTCCCGATAACTGTGGATGTTCCTGGTAATAACCGGGGCGTGGTCGTGGCGGGCAAGCCGCTGAAACACCAGGGCGTGTGGCTCATTCCGTACTGGCGGCAGGGGACCCGGGTGTCGCAAGCGGGCGTATTGCGATCGTCGGACCTGCGCACCTGGACATCCGGCGCGCTCGCGGAGACCCCGCAGGGGATCGGCGTGGAGGAACCCCAGATCATCGCGGATGGTGACACTCTGCTCATGGTCACCCGCGCGCTGGTACGGACTGCGTCGCCGGAGAAGCGCGACGAGTACTACCGCACCCACACCGCCTACTCGGCCATCACCACCAGCACCGACGGCGGCCTCACCTGGGCGCCCATGACCCTCGACCCCG
The DNA here is from genome assembly GCF_039871605.1 of Acrocarpospora sp. B8E8. Lineage (NCBI taxonomy): Bacteria > Bacillati > Actinomycetota > Actinomycetes > Streptosporangiales > Streptosporangiaceae > Acrocarpospora > Acrocarpospora sp. B8E8. Next base: position 20,449 of record NZ_JBDPLV010000018.1, read on the forward strand.
ATCTGCCCAACTACTACGTGAAAACCTTCTACGCGAGGGCCGCCGATGGGCGACATCTGGCGATATACAACACGCTCGCCGGACCTTTCGCCGGTTCGGCTCAGAGCAAGCCCGACCGCCACCGCGAAGTCCTCCACTACAAGGTCCGCGAACCAGGCGAACCCTGGCAACCAGGCAGGCTCTTCGCCGACGGCCCTCGCCTGACCAAGGGCGCGGCCAGAGGCTGGGACGTCTACCCCAGCGGCGACGAATTCGCCCCCGGCAAGTTCGCCATCGTCTGGGAACACAACCAGATCAACATCAAGGTCGCGATTCTCGACCTCGACCACGACCTCCCCCTCGATCTGGCCCCCGGCCGCTGGACCCTCGACCCCGGAGCCCTCCAGGACGAAACCGGCCTCCACCTGCGCAGCGCCACCGCCACCCCGGTCAAGGCCACCACGCCGCTGATCGCCCTCTGCGACTTCACGGTGGAGTTCCACGGCCGCGTCGTCGACGACAGCGCCCTGGATCCCCGTACCGGCCAAGGCGTCAGCCTGGGCACGAAGGTCTGCAACGGAGCCAGACGCCTGATGCTGACCATCCAGCGCGGCGGCGTCTGGACGATGCGCAAGGGCTCGACGACCTGGGAACGCGTGCACTCCGCGCCCTTGGCCGAAGCGACGTGGAAGGTGATTACGGACAGCGCCGGACTGGCCCGCCTCTTCCGCGACGAGGAGGACACCGGCGTCACCTGGATCATCCAGGACAGCGGCGAGAAACCCGGCCTGACGCACTGGGTGGCCGGCACCCCCGGCGGCAACGCCGCCGAAGCACACATCGCCTGGACAAAGGTCACCCCGACGATCCCACCCTCGCCATGACTCGGGAATCGGGCACGCCCTATTCGCTCAAATAGCAGGCGCGCCCGATTCCTCCCCTCACCCGGGTAACGGGCACGCCCGGTATTTTGGACGCCGTGACAGCTATTGATCCCGGCACCACCGGTGCGCACGGCATAGGCCTGGCGACGATCGCCGCCAACGGCACGGTTCTGGACACCTGGTTCCCCGCGCCCACCCTGGGCGAGCCGCCCTCCATCGGCACCCAGCGCCTCTCCCCCGACGAGGCGGGCGAGCTGGCCACGCTCATCGGCCCCGACGCCGATCGTGGCGTGGACGTCGTAGCCGTACGCACCGGGATCGGCAAGCTCGCCGAGCCCCCCGCCGACGCCCACGACGCGTACCTCCGCCTGCACCTGCTGTCCACCCGTCTGATCCGCCCCCACGGCCTCAACCTGGACGGCCTCTTCGGCCTGCTCGCCAACGTCGTCTGGACCAACCACGGCCCCTGCGCGGTCGAGAACTTCGAGTCGGTACGGCTCCGCCTGCGCCCACACGGCCTCGTCACCGTCTACGGCGTCGACAAATTCCCGCGCATGGTCGACTACGTCCTGCCCACCGGCGTCCGCGTCGCCGACGCCGACCGCGTCCGCCTCGGCGCCCACCTCGCCTCCGGCACCACGGTCATGCACGAGGGCTTCGTCAACTTCAACGCCGGCACCCTCGGCGCCTCCATGGTCGAAGGCCGCGTCTCGGCCGGCGTCGTCGTCGGCAACGGCTCCGACATCGGCGGCGGCGCCTCGATCATGGGCACCCTCTCCGGCGGCGGCAAGGAAACCATCACCATCGGCGAACGCTGCCTGGTCGGCGCCAACGCCGGCGTCGGCATCTCCCTGGGCGACGACTGCGTGGTAGAAGCCGGCCTGTACGTCACCGCCGGCACCAAGGTCACCCTCCCCGACGGCACCATCACCAAGGCCCGCACCCTCTCCGGCCAGCCCGGCATCCTCCTCCGCCGCAACTCCACCACCGGCACCGTCGAAGCCGTCCCTCACAAGGGCACCGGCATCGAACTAAACGCCGCCCTGCACGCCAACGACTGATCCCCAGCGACAGACACCACGTGCGCCAGCGTCCCCACACTGGCGCAAATGGTGCACCGCGGGATCGCCTCGACGGATCGTTTACCGAGGTTCTCCCACCCACCCAGCCCTTTTGCTTAACCCCGGGCTCCGCCCGGCCCCGCCAGCGCCGTGGTCCCCACACGAAACGGACAACCCACGGCACCGGGGTTCTCCCACCCACCCTTTGTTCCTCTCCGGGCTCCGCCCGGCCCCGCCATCGCCGTGGTTGCCGTATGGAACGACAGTCACGGTGGGGTGGAGTTTCGCCCGTTCGTTGTCCGTCCCTGGGCTCTGCCTGGTCGGCTGTCGCCGTGGTTGCCGCGGGGAAGGACAGATGCGGTGGGTGGGTGTTTTCGCCGGCCAGTTGTCTGTCCCCATTCCGTACTGGCAATCACGGCGCTGGCGGGGCCGGGCGGAGCCCGGGGTAAAGCAAAGGGCTGGGCGGGTGGGAAAACCCCGGTGCCGTGGGTTGTCCGTTTCGTGTGGGGAGCCCGGCGATGACGGGGTCGGGCGGAGCCCGAGGGGAATCGAAGGGATGGGTGGGAGATCACCCGCAATCAGCTTTCAGGCCGGGATGATGGCTTCCTGGAGTTCGGTTACCCAGGTGGAGGGGTCGCCCATGCCGTACTCCAGGTAGACCTCGCGGGTGAAGCCGACGCTGCGGTAGCCGTTCTCTTCGATCCAGCGAGCCAGTTGCTGGACGGAGGAGTCGACGTCGTCCATGGGGCCGTGGTGGAGGAGGGTGGCGACCTTGTCGATGGCTGGGAGGTCGACGATGGTGAAATCGTGGGTGTCGTTGGGGTCTGCGTTGACCGGGAAGCTGGCGTGGACGCGGACTCCGTCGGGGACCAGTTCGTAGTAGGCGATTCCAGGGCCGGTGAGGGTGATTCCGGCGTTCTCCAGGCGGCTTATCAGCTCGGGATAGAGGGGCTGGATCACGGGGCCGATGTGTTCGGATTCGTAGCTTTCCGCCACTCCGGAGAGTTCGGCGACGCGGATGGCGGGGACGCTCTTGACGACGATGTCGGCGGGCATGACGCCCTCCCTTTCGATCGTTCGGATCCTCGCCAGGACACCGGCCAGCCGGGTCCGATCCCGGACCACCTGGGCTTCCAGCTCGGCCTGCCGCAGCCGCAGCATGCCGTGCAGCTCTTCCACGCTGAGCTTGTCATCGAGCACACCCGCGACCTGCTGCAACGTGAACCCGAGGTCCTTGAGCGCGATCAGCCGGTTGAGCCGCGACAGCTGGGCGGCCTGGTAGTAGCGGTAGCCGGTGGCGGGATCGACCCAAGCGGGTCGTAGCAACCCCACCGTGTCGTAGTGCCGCAACATGCGTATCGACACGCGGCCGATTCTGGCGAAATCTCCGATACTGAACATAACGCCCCCAGGTCTAGACCCTCACACAATGTCAGAGTCAAACCCCAAGCCCGACCCGGACAGCGCACCCTGACTTAACCCTGAGGTTGGGGTCCAGGACGCGCTTCTTGGGCGTATGCGTCGTACCGTGAAGGCATGGGACGCATTCTTATGATCGCCGCGCTGGTCGTGGTGGGCTTCTTCGTCATCGGCTGGCTGATCGGCTTCGTGTTCAGCATGCTCAAGTGGGTTCTGATCGTCGGCGTGCTCGCGCTCGTCGCCATGGGCGTCATGCGCCTGACCAGGTCGGGAGGGTCCAAGACCAACCATTCCGACTACTCATAGGTTTCGTATATTCGTCACATGAGCGGTGACGCACACGGGCACGGTCATGGGCACGCTCTCACCAGGGAAGCAGACGGACGGTACCTGACCGGGGCCCTGCTCCTGATCGTCGCGTTCATGGTCGGCGAGGTGATCGCCGGCCTCATCGCTCACTCGCTGGCGTTGATCTCCGACGCCGGCCACATGCTCACCGACGCGGCGGCCATCGTGGTGGCCCTGATCGCGATGCGGATCGCCGCCCGGCCCCCGCAGGGCGGCTTCACCTACGGCCTGAGACGCGCCGAGATCATCAGCGCCCAGGCCAACGGCATCACGCTCCTGCTGCTCGCGGCCTACTTCACCTACGAGGGCATCCGCCGCCTGGTCACCCCGCCCGAGGTCGAGGGCGGGCTCGTAGTCATCGTCGGCCTGGCCGGGATCGTCGTCAACCTGGCCGCGACCTGGCTGATCAGCCGCGCCAACCGGACCAGCCTGAACATCGAGGGCGCCTTCCAGCACGTCCTCAACGACCTGTACGCGTTCATCGCCACCACGATCGCCGGCGTCGTCATCCTGCTCACGGGCTGGTCCCAGGCGGACGCGCTGGCCGCCCTGGTGGTGGCCGCGCTGATGCTGAAAGCCGGCTGGGGTCTGGTACGCGACTCCGGCCGCGTCTTCATGGAGGCCGCCCCGGCGGGAATGAACCCGAACGAGATCGGCGGCCGGATGGCGGCGCTCGGTTCGGTGGTCGAGGTGCACGACCTGCACGTCTGGGAGGTCACCTCCGGTTACGCCGCGCTGTCGGCGCACGTCCTGGTCGACCCGTCCGCCGACTGCCACGCCATCCGCCTGGCCACCGAGCACCTCCTGCACGACACGTACGGCATCGAGCACACCACCCTCCAGGTCGACCACGCCACCCCCGAACTCCTGCGGATCGGCGACCCGGACTCGCACTGCCACGCCCCCCACGGCCCTGCCCACAAACCAGGAAGCATCGCTTAACTCTCAGCGAACCAGATCTAACTGGACCTACACCATCCGGTTCTCCCAGAGTCGTCGTATGACGATGCTCGTGGCGATGGTGACGCCCTTCCACACTGACGGTTCGCTCGACGCCGAAGGCGCCCAAACACTCGCGACGTACCTGATCGAGAACCAGGCCTGTGACGGCCTGGTGCTCAACGGCACCACCGGCGAGGCGCCGACGACCACGGACGAGGAGAAGGAGACCCTGATCCGCGCGGTCGCCGAAGCGGTCGGCGACCGGGCGACGATCATCGCGGGGGCGGGCAGCTTCGACACCCGCCACGCCGTCGAGCTGGCCAGAACCGCCGAGAAGGCGGGCGCCGAGGGCCTGCTGGTGGTGACGCCCTACTACAGCCGTCCCACCCAGGAAGGCATCCGCCACCACATCACCACGATCGCGGACGCCACCGCCCTCCCCGTGACCCTCTACGACATCCCCGCCAGAACCGGCACCGCCCTCACCACCGACACGCTGCTCCGCCTGGCCGAGCACCCCCGCGTCACCGGCGTCAAGGACGCCGCCTACGACCTGCTCAAGTCGGCCGAGGTCCTGGCCGCCACCGGCCTGCGCTACTACTCCGGCGCCGACGAGCTCAACCTCCCCCTGTACGCCATCGGCGCCACCGGCGTCATCAGCACCATCGGCCACGTCGCCGGAACGACCACCAAGGCCATGCTCCACGCACACGACCAGGGCGACACCAGAAGCGCCACCCGCCTCCACCGCCACCTCACCCCGATCGTCTCCGCGATCACCACCAAGGCCCCGGGCACCGTCGCCGTCAAAGCCCTGCTCAACGACCGCGGCCTCCCCGCAGGCCCCGTGCGCCTCCCGCTCGTCCCCGCCGACACCGACCTCCTGAACCACCTCAGACAAGCATGCGAGTAGGCTCCGGAGGACATACTTTTCGCCAAAGGGGATCGTCATGACCGTCAAAGTGACCGTCACCGGCGCGGCCGGGCAGATCGGTTACGCCCTGCTCTTCCGCATCGCTTCGGGGCAACTGCTGGGGGCCGAAACCCCTGTCTCACTGAGCCTGCTGGAGATCACTCCGGCGCTCAAGGCGGCCGAGGGCACCGCGATGGAGCTCGACGACTGCGCGTTCCCGCTGCTGCAGGGCATCGAGATCACCGACGACCCGAACGTCGCCTTCGACGGCGCGAACGTGGCGCTCCTGGTGGGCGCCCGGCCGCGGACGGCCGGGATGGAGCGCGGCGACCTGCTGTCGGCCAACGGCGGCATCTTCGGCCCGCAGGGCAAGGCCATCAACGACCACGCCGCGGACGACGTCCGGGTGCTCGTGGTGGGCAACCCGGCCAACACCAACGCGCTGATCGCCCGCAGCCACGCGCCGGACGTCCCGGCCGACCGGTTCACCGCGATGACCCGGCTCGACCACAACCGGGCGCTCTCCCAACTGGCCGCCAAGCTCCAGGTCCCGGTGACCGAGATCAGGAAGCTGACCATCTGGGGCAACCACTCCCCCACCATGTACCCCGACCTCTACCACGCCGAGGTGGGCGGCAAGATCGCCGCCGAGCAGGTGGACGGGGAGTGGCTGCGGGACACGTTCATCCCCACGGTCGCCAAGCGCGGCGCCGCCATCATCGAGGCGCGCGGCGCGTCCAGCGCGGCCTCGGCCGCCAACGCCGCGATCGACCACGTGCACACCTGGGTGCACGGCACGGCCCCCGGCGACTGGACCTCCGCCGCCGTCGTCTCCGACGGCTCGTACGGCGTGCCCGAAGGCCTCATCTCCTCCTTCCCGGTGACCTCCACCGGCGGCCACTGGGAGATCGTCCAGGGCCTGGCCATCGACGCCTTCTCCCGCGAGCGCATCGACCTGTCGGTCCGCGAGCTGCTGGACGAGCGCGATGCGGTGCAGGCGCTGGGTCTCATCTAGCGTTTCCAGCCGGTACGCGTGCCCGGCGGCCACCAGCAGCGCGGCGACCTCCGACAGGACGGTCACCCGCTGGGTCAGCCCGCCGGGCACCAGGCCGGGGTCAAGCCCGAGCATCCTGATCGCGTACGGCACGACCACCATCACCAGCGAGCCGATCGCCACGTAGCTGAGCACCCGGATCACCCGTGACCCGGTCCGCCTGGCGATCAGCAGTCCCGCTGCGGGCATGGCGATGAACGCGACCAGCGCCGCATACCGGTGCACCCCCCCGGCCAGCGACAACGACAACCCTGGCCGGTCAGTCGGAAACGCGCCCACCATCAGCAGGCATCCGGACCACACCCCGACCAGCAGCGCCGCCCTGCGGTCCAGCCGCGCCAGCCCGATCGCCAGCACCGCCGAACCGACGGCCAGCGCGGTCAGCGCGACCGGCAGCAGCCAGCCGTGCGCCGCCCAGGCGTATTCGCTGATCATGTCCCGCAACGGGTTCAATCCGGACACCACATGCAGGACCGCCATGGCGGCCACGCCAACCGAAGTGATCAAGAATCCGAACACCATTCCCATGACATCGACTGTCCTGGGAAGCGTCCTTCACCCCCATCGGAGATCGGCCCGACCAACCCCTGATAGCCCCCTTATCCCGCCCTAGGCCGATAGTTCGGTATGCATCGGGGTTGGGGTGGGGTGGGCACCTATCGGCCCAGGTCAGCGCCTAAGGGACCCGTCAGGGTGACGTCGAATCCGCGGGCGCCGTTTCCGGAGTCGAGGCACGGAACCAGCGGCAACCATAGGGTTCCAGGTCGAATCTGGCCAAGCCCTTGTCGGAGATCTCGATCGTCCCGTCCAGCAGCAGATCGGTGAGCACCTTGCCGGAGTCCAGCCCGTCCAGGGTGAGCTCGACGTCGATCTTCCGGTCGGCGAAGTTGTGCACCGCCACGACGGTTCCGCCGTCGATGTCGGCCCGATGGGCCAGCACGGCGGTGTCCCCCGCGTCGAGCACGGCGTAGTCGCCCCAGGCGAGTTCGGGGCACTCCCGGTACTGCCCGATCAGCCGGGTGATCCAGATCAGCAGCGAGCCGGGGTCGCGCCGCTGGGCGCTGACGTTGACCCGCTCCGGGCCGTACGCGCCGGAAGTGATCGGGATCGCGGGTTCTGCGGTGGAGTAGCCGCCGTGCAGGTTCGGGGTCCACTGCATGGGGGTGCGCACCGAGGATCGGCCCTCGATGGCGAGGTTCTCGCCCATGCCGATCTCCTCGCCGTAGAAGAGCACGGGGGTGCCGGGCAGCGAGAACAGCAGGCTGTAGGCGAGCCGGACGCGCCGCTGGTCGCCGTCCAGCATCGTGGGCAGCCGCCGCCGGATCCCCCGGTCGAAGATCCTCATGTCCTGGTCGGGGGCGAAGACCTCAAAGATCTCCTCGCGCTCCGATTTGGTGAGCTTGTCCAGGGTGAGTTCGTCGTGGTTTCTGACAAAAATCGCCCACTGGCTGTCCCTGGGCGGCTTCGGCCGGTCCCGCAGCGAAGCGGCCAGGGGCCGGGCGTCCTGGCGGGCCAGGGCCAGGTACATGCGCTGCATGCCGATGAAGTCGAAGCACACGGTGATCTCGTTGCCCAGCAGCGTATTGCCAAAATGGGTCAATAACTCGGCATAGGGGAGGTTGACCTCGCCGAGGAGGATCGCCCCGCCGTCCCGGCGGTTCATGAACGCCCGTAACTCGGCGAAGTAGTCATGCGGGTCGGGGAGCGTGTCACTGTCCACCACCCGCTCCACCACGAACGGCACCGCATCCACCCGGAACCCGGAAAGTCCGAGTTCCATCCAGAATCCGAGGATTTTTGCGATTTCATTGCGAACGTCCGGGTTGGCGGTGTTTAGGTCTGGCTGAAATTTGTAGAAACGATGGAAGTAGTACTGCCCGCTTCCCTCGTCCAGCTCCCACAGGCTGTCCTCCTGATCGGGAAAGACCACGCCCTTCGGATCGTCGGGTTCCGGCCGATCCGACCAGATGTACCAGTCCCGATGCCGGGAGTCCCGGCTGGAGCGCGCGTCCTGGAACCAGGGATGCCGGTCGGAGGTGTGATTGACGACCAGGTCGGCGATAACTCGAATGCCCCGATCCCGGGCCACCCGCACGAACTCCACGAAATCCCCCAGCGTGCCCAGCCGGGGATCGACGCTGTAGAAGTCGACGATGTCGTACCCATCGTCCTGGTCAGGGGTGGGAAAGAACAGCATCAGCCAGACGCACGTGACGCCGAGCCGGTCCAGATGATCGATGCGCTGGATCGCCCCCTGGAAGTCACCGATCCCGTCGCCGTCGCCGTCCGCGTAGGTCTCGATGTCCAGGCAGTAGACGATCGCGTTCTTCCACCACAGTTCAGAGGTCTGGCTCAGCCGCATGACCGCGGCACCTACCCGGAAAACAACAACCCGCACCACAGATGTGATGCGGGTTGCTGTCTCGAACAGGCTTAGAGCGGCGTTACGTTCTCGGCCTGGGGGCCCTTCTGGCCCTGAACGGTCTGGAAGCTGACGCGCTGGTTCTCGTCGAGGCTGCGGTAACCACTCGACGTGATCGCCGAGTAGTGCACGAACACGTCAGGGGTACCGTCGTCCGGAGCGATAAACCCAAAGCCCTTTTCGGCGTTGAACCACTTGACCGTGCCTTCAGACAACTGCTTCTCCTTTTACGGGAGCCTCACCGTGCCACCAGGTCGGGGACACGGGGCTGCTTAGCGGACCCTACCCTGCATCCGCGCAATACGCTGGAGAAGCAAGCACGCCCGCTGTCGGAACATTCCATCGGGAAGGTCCCGAGGCGCTTTTTTACAAACACCACTGCAACACGAGCAGCCTACCCGCCCTCGGCCGGATGTCCAAACAGGGCCCCTCCCCGCAGCTCAGACCCCCTGTCAGCTGAGGGCCGGGGCCGCCATGTACCACCGCGCCTCGCCGTCACCCCGAGTCAAGGAGTCAAGTCGCCGGGGCAACTCCTGCCGGGAGAACGGGTCGCCGGTCGCGTTCCTGATGTGGATGCCCACCGCGTACATGTCCCTGATCTCCATCAGGGTGCCGAAGTCCGGCCACTCCCGCAGGTCCGAGCCGTACGCGTGGGCGAACGCGTCCACCTCCCCCGGGGTCAGGCCGAACCGGCGCTGCCCGTGGTAGGTGTGCACCAGGTCCCACTCGCGGGGCCCGACCGCGACGCCGTCCCAGTCGCAGAGCACCGCCTGGCCGTCCCGGCAGCGCAGCAGGTTGTCGATCCAGGCGTCCCCGTGCAGGAGGACCGGAGGGCCCGACTCCAGGCTCTGCCAGCGGTCGGTGAGGCTGGAGATCCGGTCGCCGAGCCAGGCCCGCTGGTAGGGCGTGAGGACTTCGGACCGGTGCTCGACCGCGTGCCGCACCTCCGCGAGCGGATCGGTGAGGCGGCGCAGGTTGATCGGCGGGACCGGTTCGCGGTGCAGGTTGCGCAGGACCCGGCCGAGTTCCAGGGTGGTCGGGCGGCCGTTGGAGCGGACGTAGCGCCAGAAGGTGACGGCGCGCCCGCCGTACACGATGGGCTGGCCGGGGATCTCGTCCACCGGGCGCACCGTGGGGAAGCCCCGGTCGGCGAGCCAGCGGGCGACGGCGAGCACCACCGGGAGGCGGGTGAGCGCGTCGGGGGCGGTCGCGATCCGGACCACCATCTCGCTTCTGAGCTTGAACACCGCGTTGCTGCGCAGCCGCATCAGCCGGGCGCCCTCGGCCTCGACGCCGATCTGCCCGCAGACCGCGCGCAGCACTCCGAAGGCCTCTTCGGCCAGGGGTTTCCCGGTGAAGGGATGCGCGATGGTGTGGTTCATATGGCTAGCCGGAGGGAGGACTCCGACAGGACTTGGTTGAGGTGCCGGACCGACGGCAGCCGGGGGTCGGCGTCGGCCAGCAGCGCCCTGGCCCGGGTGACGACGATCGAGGTGCGGTGCTCGGCCGGGACCTGGCCGAGCGCCTGGGCGGCCAGCCGGCAGGCCTCGTCGTGGTCGCCGTGCCGGGCCAGGTGGGTGGCCTGGTCGAGCAGGATCAGGGCGGGGTCGATGGTCTGGAAGCCGGTCTGGATGTCGCCGCCGAGCGATTCCAGGTGCTGCACCTGGGATTCGTCGCCGAGCTCCAGCAGGGTGCCGGTGCGGTAGAAGGTCATGCGCTTCTCGGTGAAGACGAAGGCCAGGTCGTCCTGGCTCATGCCGCGCATCCGGGCGAAGATCTGCTCGGCCTCGGCCAGCGCGATCCTGGCCGCCTTGCGGTCGCCCATCCGGGCCAGCGCGCGCGCCTCGGCGGCGGCGGCCAGCGCGGCCGGGGAGCTGGGCGCGGAACCGGCCAGCATCCTGGCCTCGCGCGCCAGCCGGACGGTCTCGGTGAGGTCGCCGTAGTAGTAGGGCAGCATCGTCTGGTTGGCCCGGACGAGGGCGCGCAGGCGCAGGTCGCCGATGTCGTCGGAGGCGGTGCGGGCGGTGCCGTACCAGGCGTGGGCCTGGCGGGTGTCGCCGAGTTTCATCAGCGCGTCGGCGGTCAGCAGGGACAGCATGGTGGTGGCGGTGAGCAGGCGGCGCTGCACGCTGGCCAGCTGCCGGGCCCCGGCCAGCTTGCGCACGTCGGCGAGTTCCAGCATCACCCGGCAGAGCATCGGCATCGGCGGGGTGGTCATGTACTCCCGGCGGTAGCGGAGCACCTGCTCGTCCAGGCGGTCGAGCTGGTCCTCGGTGACGCTGCCGGTGGCGAGGGACCGATCCACATCGTGGCGGGTGCCCTCCACCTCGGCGAAGAAACGTCCGTTCGGGGTGCCCGCGAGCATCGCCTGGTGGAACAGGGCGCGCCGGTCGGTGTCGTCGTCGGCGAGGTCCTCCACGTGCACGCCGTCGTCGCTGGAGCCGTTGGCGACCACGACCACCTTCTGGCCGCCGCCGCCCGGGTCGTCGCAGTAGTCGGCGGCCAAGCCGAGCCGGACCGCGTTGGCCTTGTACAGCCGGGCCAGCAGGTCGATGGTCTGCGGCCGGGGGCGGGCCCGGTTGTTCTCCCAGGCGTTCAGCAGGTCGATGCTGGCCCGGGGCAGGCCGAGCGCCTGCTGCTCGCAGAGGAACTCCAGCTCCTCGATCGCCTGGCGGGCCGACCAGCCGCGCCCGAGGCGATGGGCCTTCAGCATGCTGACGCCGCAGCAGCCGTGGATCGCCTGGACCGTCTGCCACAGTGTCCACTGCCGGGCTTCCGCCTGCTCGCGCCAGCGGCGCGCGCACGCTGGAGAGTGTTCTCCTCGGGCCATGGTGCCTGCCCTTCCACTACTGGATACGGGGCGTCAGGGTTGAACGGTTGGGGGTCGGGCCGTACCCCAGTCTGCCCGGGAACCACCCTGTTCGGCTATTACGGATATTTCCCACAGGTTAACCGGCACGCACCCAACCGCCAGTACCGTTATGCGTTCGTGCCCCCAGAACCGTGTCTGTTCCACGGAATACCGCAGAGTTCCCTGGTTATTGCACGTATACGTCGAATGGGTCGGATTGCCGGTAGGTCATCCCGGGTTCACCCTTTCCGGTGAAAGGTCCCAACATCCCCGGGAGACCACGATGGCCATGAAGGCAGATCGCAGCGAGGCGATGGACCACCTTGAGCGGCTGGCCGCCCAGTTGGAGGCGCACTCGTTCCAGGTGCGCCTGACGGCGCCGGCCGGCCTCTACCCGCGGTTGCGGGTGGTCAACCCGATGGCCCCCACGGTGGCCGAGGACGTGCTCGCGTCCAACGCCAACGACGGCGAGTGGTGGTACTGGCTGTCCTGGGCGGGCCGCATCGGCCACGCCTCCGACGTCGTCACCGCCGCCGAGCGCATCGCGAGCGTGCTCCACGTCATCCGCCGCTAGCTATCCCGCTGCTAGCTCATCCCGCCGCTAGCTCGCCACCCAGAGCCGGTACGGCTCGCGCCACGCGATCCATGCGACCCGCGTGCCCCCATTCCACCCACACCGGGACGCGGGCCGTACCTTGGGGTGTTAGCAGAGCGTTAGCCGCGGTAGCTGCGGTGTTAGCGGAAGAACGGCAGGATGTCTACCATGGAAGCGGGACCCCCGGGGTGGTTCCGGCCTATTAATTGCCGTTTGACGTGTCTCACAATCAGGCATTCGTGATGTGCGGCCCTCACCTCGTCGAATCCTATCGACAGCGACGGGAATGGTCGCTTACCCTCGGGTAGGTGGGTCTCCGCCTTTACGATACTTTCAGTCGCTCGGTCCGCGATTTCTCCCCCCGAATTCCGGGAAAGGTCTCGCTTTATCTGTGCGGTCCCACCGTGGTCGTCCCGCCGCATGTCGGCCAGATCAGGTCGCAGGTGAATTTCGATATTCTGCACCGCTGGCTGAGGCACCTGGAATATGAGGTCATATTCTGCAGGAATGTCACCGACATCGAGGACAAGATCATCAGTAGGTCGCTCAGCGAGGGCGTGCACTGGTGGCGGATCACCGATCCGGTGTACCGCTCGTTCCGCAGCACGTACGAAGCTCTGGGCTGCCTTCCGCCCAGCGTGGAGCCCCGGGCCACCGGGCACATCCCGGAGATGATCGAGCTCGTCGAGCAGTTGCTCGGCGCCGGGAACGCGTACGAGGCGGACGGCGACGTGTATTTCTCGGTGAGTTCCTTTCCGGCGTACGGCGCGCTCTCCGGGCAACGCCACGACCAAATGCGCGGCACCGAGGAGAACAGCCACGGAAAACGCGATCCACGCGATTTCGCATTATGGAAGAGAGCCCGCCCCGGCGAGCCTATCTGGACCGCGCCGTGGGGAGAAGGCCGCCCCGGATGGCATCTCGAATGTTCCGCGATGGCCCGCAAGTATCTCGGCCACGAATTCGACATCCACGGCGGCGGCGCCAATCTGATTTTCCCGCACCACGAAAACGAGATCGCCCAGTCCCGGGCCGCCGGAGATGAGTTCGCGCGTTTCTGGATTCACAACGGACCGGTCACCCACCGGGGCGAGAAGATTCGCAAAGTCGTGAAGAATCCGATGGCCGTGCACACGTTGCTCCGGCGAATCAGGCCGGTCGAACTCCGCTATTACCTGGCGGCCGCGCACTACCGTTCGCCGATGGAGTTCTCGGTGGCCGCGGTGGAGGAGGCGGCCACCGCCTACCGGCGGGTCGAGCGGTTCGTGGACCGGGTCGCCGAGCGCCCCGCCGACCGGCTTCCGGCCCAGTTCAGCGAGGCCATGGGGAACGACCTAAACGTGCCGCAGGCGCTGTCGCGGGTGCACGCGGCGGTGAACGAGGGAAACGCCGCCCTCGATTCCGGCGACCCGAAACTGGCCGCCGAAAAATGCGGCGAGGTGCGCGCGATGCTGGCAATCCTGGGGCTTGATCCACTGGCCGGGAACTGGGCCAGAGAAACCCGGCTGCGGGAGGTCGCGGGGGCGGTGCTGCACGTGGTCAGAAATCTCGCCGACGCGAGCGCGGCGCAGGGCAAGGTGGAGCGGGCGCACGCCATGCATCGGCAGATCGACACCGCCTTGATCGACGGCGCTCTCATCGATCGCCGGGTGAATCACCGGCTGCGGGTCTGACTACTAAGCTCCAATCCGTGGCACCAAAAAAGATCGTTATCGATTGTGATCCGGGGATTGACGACGCGCTGGCGATCGCGCTGGCGCACGGCAGCCCCGCGCTGGAGATCGTGGGTATCACCACCGTCGGCGGGAACGTCTCGCTGGAGCGCACCACCGACAACGCGCTCCGGCTGCGGGAGTTCCTGGGCTTTCCCGAGGTGCCGGTGACGCCGGGCGCGGCCGGGGCCATCTTGTCCTCCACGTCGCTGCGCAGCGCGATCGAGGCGGCGCACGTGCACGGCACCGGCGGGCTGGGCGGCGCGGTGCTGCCCGAGGCCACGCTGCCGGTGGCGCCCGGGCACGCCAGCGACTACATCATCGAGACGCTGCGCGCCCATCCGGGCGAGATCACCCTGGTCGCCATCGGGCCGCTCACCAACATCGCGCTGGCCGTGCTCAAGGAGCCGCGGGTGGTCGACTGGGTGCGCGAGTTCGCCATCCTGGGCGGGACGTACACCCGGGGGAACCGCACCCCGGCCGCCGAGTTCAACATCGCCGCCGACCCGGAGGCGGCCGCGATCGTGTTCCGGGCCGGGTGGACGGTCACCCAGATCGGCCTGGACGTGAGCACCACCGCACAGGCCACCGAGGCCGTGGTGAAGCGCATGCGCGCGCTCGGCCGCCTCGGCGAGGACCTGCTGGTCCCGTGCGCGACCTTCTACGGCATGGTCACCGCCAGCGAAGGGCCGGCCATCCACGACGCGTGCGCGCTCGCCTACCTGGCCGACCCGACCCTGATCGAGTTCGAGCCCGCCTGGGTCGAGGTGGAGACGGCCGGCCGGTTCACCTCGGGGATGACGGTGATCGACTTCGCGCTGGGCGACCGCGTGGCCAACGCGCAGGTGGGGACGTCCATCCAGGTGGATCGGTTCTGGGAGCTCACGTTGTCGGCGTACGAGCGGGTGAGCTTGCGCCTCCCGTGAGGATGTGCCGCAATCTCCGTGGCGGAACGACCAATGCCCGAAACAATCCCGGAGTTTGCGCGAAACATCCGTTTCCTACCCTCCGGTCATGGCGGACATATTCGACTCATATGCCCTGGCCGATGCATGGGACGAGATGTTCGAGCGTCCGGGCGTGCCCCGGACGCCCTACCAGGGGCTGTTCGCGGCCCTGCAACCGCTCGGAGCCGACGAGCTGCGATTCCGGGCCGACCAATTAGCCCGCGTCTTCACCGATCGAGGGGTCACCTTCGACTACGCGGGCGAAGAGCGCCCGTTCCCGCTCGACCTGATCCCCCGCGTCATCGACGCGGCCGAGTGGGACCTGATCGCCCGCGCGGTCCGGCAGCGGGTGCGCACCCTGGAGGCCTTCCTCGCCGACGTGTACGGCGGCCGCCAGGTCTTCCACGACGGCATCGTGCCCTGGCGGCTGCTCCAGTCCTCCCCGCACTTCCACCGCGTGGCCGACGGCATCCGCCCGGCCAACGGGGTGCGGGTGCACATCGCCGGAATCGACATCATCCGGGATGAGGCGGGCGACTTCCGGGTGCTGGAGGACAACGTCCGCACTCCCTCGGGAGTGAGCTACGTGCTGGAGAACCGGCTGGCCATGATGCGGACGCTGCCCGCCCTGTTCGCGGGGCCTGGACGGGACGGCGTCGGAGCCGAGCAGCGGGTGCGGCCGGTGGACGACTACCCGCCGCGCCTGCTGGCGGCCCTGCGCAAGGCCGCCCCCGGCAGCGTGACCGACCCGACCGTGGTGGTGCTCACCCCCGGCGTCTACAACGCCGCCTACTTCGAGCACGCGCTGCTGGCCCGGCTGATGGGCGTCGAACTGGTCGAGGGCCGGGATCTGGTCTGCGAGAACAATCGCGCGTACATGATCACCACGCACGGCAAGCGCCCGGTGCACGTCATCTACCGGCGGGTGGACGACGACTTCCTGGACCCGCTGCACTTCCGGGCCGACTCCACGCTCGGCTGCCCCGGCCTGCTCAACGCGGCCAGGGCGGGCACGGTCACGATCGCCAACGCGGTCGGCAACGGGGTCGCCGACGACAAGCTGCTCTACACCTACGTGCCGGACCTGATGAAGTACTACCTCGGCGAGCAGCCGCTGATCGGCAACGTCGAGTCACACCGGCTGGCCGACGCCGACACCCTCGAATGGGCGCTGGAGCACCTGGACACCCTGGTGCTCAAGCCGGTGGACGGCGCGGGCGGCAAGGGCATCGTGATCGGGCCGCGGGCCGACGAGCAGACCCTGGCCGCGCTGGCCGAGGCGGTGCGCGCCGACCCGCGCGGCTGGATCGCGCAGCGCCCGGTGGCGCTCTCCACCTCGCCCGCGCTCATCGGCGACCTGCCCCGGCCGCGCCACATCGACCTGCGCCCGTTCGCGGTCAACGACGGCGACGACGTCTGGCTGCTGCCCGGGGGCCTCACCCGGGTGGCGCTCCCGGAAGGAGAACTGGTGGTCAACTCCAGCCAGGGCGGCGGCTCCAAGGACACCTGGGTGCTGTCGGAGCCCGGCCCCCGCCCGGCCCCACCGGAACCCACCCCCGCCCAGGTGCACTGGGAGCCCACCAGGAACGCCGCCTGGGACGGCCAGCAATGACCCGCGAGCTGCTCAGCCGGATCGCCGAGACCCTCTACTGGATCGGCAGGTACGTCGAGCGCTCCGACGACATCGCCCGCCTGCTGGACGTCTCCCTGCACCGCGCCCTGGTCGGCCAGGAGGACTGGGCCACCGTCTTCGCCACCCTCGGCCACCAGGGCGCCGAGTCCCCGACCACCGAGACCATGGTCCAGCGCCTGGCCTACGACTCCGACACCCCCGGCTCGATCGCCGGCTGCGTGCGCGCCGCCAGGGAGAACGCCCGCGGGGTCCGGGAGATCGTCTCCAGCGAGGTGTGGGAGTGCCTCAACGTCACCTGGAACCAGCTGCCGCTCCGCCAGGCCGGCGCGGAACGCCTCGGCCCGCACGGCTACCTCCGCTACGTACGCGAACGAGCCGCGCTCTTCTTCGGCCTGGCCGACGCCACCATGAGCCGCGACGACGGCTGGCGCTTCATCGTGCTGGGCCGCAGCCTGGAACGGGTGGACATGCTCGCCCGGCTGCTGACCGTGCACCACGAGCCCGGCCACACCGGGAACGTACGGCTGCTGCTGGAAGCCTGCGGCGCGGACGAGTCGTTCACCCGGACCCATCGCGGCGACGCCCGCCGGGTGCTGGAGTTCCTGCTGCTGGACCGGCTGTTCCCGCGCTCGGTCATGCACGCGCTGGCCACCGCGGAACAGTGCCTGGCCGAGCTGACCCCCGACCACGATCGGGCCGGCATGTCCGACACCGCCCGCGCCGCCATCGGCCGGGTCCGGATGACCCTGGAGTACGCCGACGTGGCCGACCTGGACGACCAGCTGCCCGAGCTGCTCACCGCCCTCCAGGCGGTCTGCGTGATCGCGTCCGAGGCGATCACCGACCGGTTCTTCCAGCACGTGGCGTGGGGAGGCGCGACATGGCAGACGGCTGGCGTGTGAGGATCAGGCACCTGACCCTGCTGGAGTACGAGGGCGAGGCGCAGTCCTCCTACAACGAGGTCAGGATGACGCCGCTGGACGACCGCGGCCAGACCACCCTGGACCAGCGGCTGACCATCCGCCCGGCTACGCCGGTCTGGACCTACCGCGATTACTGGGGCACCCAGGTGAGCGTCTTCGACGTGCCGAACGGGCACCGGGCGCTGACCATCGAGGCGGTGAGCCGGGTGGAGACGGCGGGGCCGCGCCCGCTGGGCAAGCCGCTGAGCTGGGCGGCGCTGCGGGCGGTGGACGGGCCGGTCGCCGAGTACCTGCGCCCCACCGAGCGGACCACGATCACCCCCGGCGTCGGGCTGGCGCAGGTGCCCGGCCGCGACCCGCACGAGGCGGCCGAGGCGATCGCCTGGGCGGTGCACGAGCGGGTGGCCTATGTCGAAGGCTCCACCGGGGTGCTGACCAGCGCGCAGGAGGCCTGGGACCTGCGCGAAGGCGTCTGCCAGGACATGGCCCACGTCACCGTGGCACTGCTGCGCGAGGCCGGACTGCCCGCCAGGTACGTCTCCGGCTACCTGCACCCGCACCGGAACGCGGCCATCGGCGAGCCGGTGCTCGGGCAGAGCCACGCGTGGGTGGAGTACTGGGCCGGGGACTGGGTCGCGCTTGATCCAACAAATCAGTCAAAAGTGGGCGAATCACACGTGGTGGTAGCGCGCGGGAGAGATTACGCTGACGTACCCCCTTTGAAAGGTATTTACCAAGGACCACCTGCGGGAAGACAAGTAGTGAAGGTCGAAGTGACCCGCCTGGCGTGATCTTGGCGCAATTATGGGAAAGCTGAGACCAAACGATGAGAGGAGCGCCTCTGTGAAAAGGGTCCAGATCGTTCAGCGGCCTCGGCCTCCACGCCGTCCCGTCCCCATCGACCTGCGCACCCCGTCCGGACGGATACTTCCGTTCTAAGCGCCTGAACTCCCTGTTAAATCACGACTTGCCGCCCCGAGCCAGCGCGTAGCACCGGTCGAATCCCTCCAGCACGGCCGGCCACGAGCAGCGCACCGGCGCGGTCTCCCGGTTGTGCTCCGCGATCGAGGTGCGCAGCTGCGGATCCCTGGCCAGCCTGGCCACCGAGCCGACCAGCTCATCGAAACTTCTGCCGAGCAGCCCCTCCTTGCCCGGCCTGACGAAATCGGCGACCCCGCTCTGGGCCCGGGCCACCACCGGCACCCCGGCCGCCCGGGCCTCCAGCGCGGCCAGCCCGAACGACTCGCGCGGCGCGGGCGCCACGAACACGTCGGCCACGGCCAGCAGGTCGCGGATCTGGTCGCGGGTGTAGCGGCCCGGCATGTGCACCCAGTCCATGCCGTGCGCCCGCAGGTAACGTTCCATCGAGCCGCGGGCCGGGCCGTCGCCGACGATGGTGGCGCGCATCGCCACCTCGGCGGGCACCCGCGCCCGGGTGGCCGCCAGCAGCTTCAGCAGCCGGACCGGCTGCTTGCGCGGCGCCAGCCGCCCCACCGCGACGATGTGCACGGGATCGCCGGACGGCACCGGACCTGACGGACCCCAGCCGGAGAGATCCAGACCGTTGGAGACGACGTGCACCGGCACCCGGGGGCCCGCGACCGACCGGATCGGCCGGGCGGCGGCCTCGCTCACGGCGGTCGCCACCAGACCCCAGCGGTGCCAGTCCCCCAGCGCCCGCAGCGCCCGGTAGAGGCCCTGGGTGACCGGATCCCACATGCTGTGCACGGTGACCACGGTCGGCAGCCCGGCCCGGTGCGCGGCCCGCACGCCCATCCAGGCGAACGGCGAGACCGCACCGGTGTGCACGTGCACCACGTCCGGCCGGGAGGCCGTCATCAGCCGGATCAGATGCCCGGTCCCGCGCGGGTGGACCGGCAGGTCGAACGGCATCCGCGCGACCAGCCTGCGCACGCCCGGCAGCGGCTCCCCCGGCGTCGCGGTGGCCACCACCACCTCGTGGCCGGCCTCGCGCTGGCTCCTGATCAGGTCCGCCACCTGCACCTCGATCCCGCCCAGCCGGGGAAGGTAACAGTCGCTCACATGAAGGATCCGCACCGAGCCAGACTGACACATCAAAGGGAGTTGGGGGACATGGGATCATTGGATGCGTGCAGACCGCCGTGTTCTTTCACGCTCACCCCGACGACGAGGCGCTGCTGACGGCCGGGACGATGGCGATGCTGGCCGCCGAAGGGCACCGGGTGGTGCTGGTGGTGGCCACGGCGGGGGAGCGCGGGCTGGCCGATATGCCGCACGGGGACGAGCTCGGCGCGGCCCGGATGAACGAGCTGTACGCGTCGGCCGCCCGGCTGGGCTGCGCCAGGGTGGTGCGGCTCGGGTACGGCGACAGCGGGCTCGGCGCCGACGGCGGGATGGCCGAGGACCGGCCGGACAACGCGTTCATCGACGCCGACCTGGAGGAGGCCGCCCAGCGGCTGGCCGCCATCCTCAAGGAGGAGACGGCCGAACTGCTCACCATCTACGACCCGGCCGGGGGTTACGGCCACCCCGACCACGTCATGGTGCACCGGGTCGGCGCCCGGGCGGCCGAGATCGCCGGGACGCCCATCCTGCTGGAGGCCACGGTCAACCGCGACCCGCTGCTGAAGGGCATCCGGCTGGCCGCCCGCTTCTACCCCAAGCTCGACGTGCGTGCCTTCGAGAGCGCGTATTCCGCGGGTTCCGACATCACCCACCGCATCAACGTGCGCGAACACGCCAAGGCCAAGCGGGCCGCGATGTCCGCGCACGCGACCCAGGCCACCGGCGGCGACGGGGACCGTACGCTGGGGGCGATGCTGAGAATCCCCGCCCCGATCTTCCGCTACGTGTTCGGCACCGAGTGGTACGTGCGGCGCGGCCTCCCGCCGGGAACCCGGCTGAGACATCCGTTCGACCAGCCGAGCTGAGGGGGAACGTGAACAAGTGGCTGCGGGTGGCCCTGTCGGCCGCCTCGCTCGGCCTGGCCGTGACCTTGATCGTGTTCCTGCCGCGCATCGTCGGCGGGCTGACCGGAAAGCACGTGTCGTGGACCGAGATCGGCGCCCTGTTCGGGCGGCTCGACTGGGGCACGGTGCTGCTGATGGCGGCCGTCTGGCTGGCCAGCCTGATCGCCTACAGCCACGTGCTGACCAGTTCGCTGCCCGGCCTCAGCCATGCCCAGGGGCTGACCCTGAACGCGGCGGGCAGCGCGGTCAGCAACCTGCTGCCGTTCGGCGGCGCGGCGGGGGTGGCGCTCACCTTCGCGATGACCAAGGGCTGGGGCTTCCCGGTCCGCTCGGTGGTGGTGCTGACGCTGGTGAGCGGCATCTGGAACACGCTGTTCCGGTTCATCCTGCCGGCGGTCGGGATCCTCGCCCTGGTCGCCTCGGGGCAGGCGATGAGTCCCGCCGTGTCCCGCGCGGGCTGGGTCGGCGGCGTCTCGATCCTGGCGCTGGTCACGGTTGTCGCGGCGGCGCTGTACTGGGATCGGGCGGCCACGGTTCTCGGCCGGGCCCTGGACACGATGATCAAGCTGCTCCCGCACCGCTTGCGCCCGGCGGAGCACGCCGCTTCCGAAGCGTTGAACCGGCTCAGGGCCGACACCGCCGGGGTGGTCCACACTCGGTGGGCGGGGCTTTCGGCCGGAATGGTGTTGTTCCTCGGCTGCCAATGGCTGATCATGGTGCTCTGCCTCCAGGCCACGGGCTCCTATCCCGGGCTGGCCCAATCGATCGCGGTCTTCGCGCTCAGCCGGGTGCTGACCACGGCGTTGATCACACCGTCGGGTGCCGGGATCATGGAGGGCGGGGTGGCCGCGCTGCTGATCACTTTCGGCCAGCCGGCGGGGGGTGCCACGGCGGCGGCGCTGCTGTTCGGGTTCTGGACGTACACAATCGAGATCCCGTGGGGGGGTCTGGCGCTCGGCGGCTGGGCGATACTCCGTAAGCGGGGTAACAGCCTGCCGACTGAGGCGGAGCGCGCCCCAACGATGTGATCTTGCGGGACAATGACCCGATCACGGTTGGAGATAGTGAGGATGTCGGCCATGTCTAGGAGCTTGTGCACAGTTTGGCGGCGCGCATAGCGTGGCGGCTGACATGAGCAAGGTGGTCTTCCGGGTCCTGGGACCGGTCGAAGCGTACGGCGCCGACAACGAGAGCGAGAGTGAGCTCGACCTCGGCGGCCTGCGGCAGCGGGCCGTGCTGGCGCGGCTTCTGGTCGCCCGCGGGCAGGTCGTGCCGGTGGACACGCTGATCTTCGACCTGTGGGCGGACGACGCCGCCAAGGGCGCGCAGTCGGGCCTGCAGGTGTACATCTCGCGGCTGCGCCGGGTGCTGGAGCCCAACCGGCCGCGCGGCGGCCCCAACCGGCTGCTGGTCACGGTCGCCTCCGGCTACGCGCTGCGGGCCGCCCCCGAGCAGGTGGACGCGCTCCGGTTCGAGGCCACCGTGCGGGCCGCCGGGGAACGCCTGGACGAGAACCCGCAGACGGCCAGGGCCCGGCTGGAGTCCGCGCTCGGCCTGTGGCAGGGCACGCCGTACTCCGACTTCGCCGACCAGTCGTGGGCCGAGGCCGAGGTGACCCGCCTCAACGAGCTGCGCCTGGTGGCGCGGGAGCGGCACGCCGACGCGGGGCTGCGGCTCGGGCTGCACGCCGAGACCGTGCCCGACCTGGAGGCGCTGACCACCGAGAACCCGCTCCGCGAGGAGGGCTGGCGGCTGCTCGCGCTGGGCCTGTACCGATGCGGGCGGCAGGGTGACGCGCTGGCCGCGCTGCGCAAGGCGCGCAACATCCTCGCCGACGAGCTGGGCATCGACCCAGGCCCGGCGCTGCGCAAGATGGAGTCCGACATCCTGGCCCAGGACTCGGGCCTGGAGCTGACGGCCGCGCCGCGCCGCCTGGAGAGCACGGCCAGCTGGCCGCCCCGCCCGGTCGAGGTCGGCTCGGTGCCGCCGCTGGAGCCCGAGCCGTTCGTCGGCCGGGACGCCGAGCTCACCACGCTGGCCGCCGCCGCGCCCCGGGCCAAGTCGGGACGGCTCACCATCGCCGTCATCGGCGGCGACGCGGGCGCCGGCAAGACCATGCTGCTGCGCCAGCTCACCGGCCAGCTGGAGAGCCACGGCTGGATCGCGGCCGGCGGCGCCTGCCCCGACAGCCCGGCCACCCCGCCCGGCTGGGCCTGGGTGGAGGTGCTCCGCACGCTGATCGCCCGCCGCGGCGCGGGTGAGTACGGCGCGCTGCTCGCCCCCCTGCTGGACGACCACGCCCCCGACACCGGCGACGACGAGGCCTCCGGCGGGTTCCGGCTGCACCGCGCGGTCGGCGGCTTCCTGTCCGGCGTGGCCCGCGAGGCCCCGCTGCTGATCACCCTGGAAGACCTGCACTGGGCCGACGACCAGACGCTGGCCCTGCTGCGCGCGCTGCCCAGCCTGCTCGCCGCCAGCCGGGTGCTGCTGGTGGTGACCTGCCGGGACAACGAGCTCAACGACCCGCAGCAGGACGTGCTGGCCGCGCTGGCCCGGCTCGGCCCGGTCCGGGTGGAGCTGGACGGCCTGTCCCCCGAGGACACGGCCGCGCTGGTGCGCGCCACCAGCGCGGGCGACGTGGAGGACGAGGTGGTCGCCGCCATCGTGGAGCGGACCGGTGGCAACCCGTTCTTCGTCATCGAGACGGTGCGGCTGCTGGCGGCCGAGCAGGACATCTCCGAGGTGCCGTCCGGGGTGCGCGACGTGCTGCGGCGGCGGATCGCCCGGCTGCCGGAGAAGGCCCAGCAGATCCTGCTGCAGGCCGCCGTCATCGGCCGGGACGTGGACGTGGACGTGCTGGTGGACATCTCCGGCGACGAGGACCTGGTGGTGGACGCGGTCGAGGCCGCGCTGCTGGCCGGTCTGGTCACCGAACCAGGCCCGGGGCGGCTGCGGTTCGACCACGGCCTGGTCCGCGACACCCTCTACTCCGACGCGTCCCGGCTGCGCCGCTCCCGGCTGCACGCCGCGGTGGCCTCGGTCATCGAGAAGCGCAACCCCGGCGACGTGGCCGCCCTGGCCCACCACTACGACCTGGCCGGCACCGCCGAGACCGCGGCCAAAGCCGTCAGGTACGCGGGCCTGGCCGCCGAGCAGGCCTCCTCCCGGTTCGCGCACCGGGAGGCGGCGTCCCAGTGGGAACGCTCGATCGCGGCCTTCGACCGGGCCGGCGGCAGCCCCGGTAAGGAGCGGCTGGAGCTGCAGCTGCGGCTGATCCGGGCGCTGGCGCTCTGCGGCGACATGGCCGCCGCCCGGGCGCACCGGCGGGACGCGATGGACGTGGCGCTGCCGCTGGGCGACCTGGAGATGACGGCCCGGGTGGCCGCCGCGCTCGCGGTGCCGCACAAGGGCATCGCCCGCGACTTCACCAGGACCGCCTGGGAGATCGTCGACGTCACCGAGAAGGCGCTGCTGGAGCTCCCGGCGGGCGAGGGCGAGCAGTCGCTGCGCGCCAGCCTGCTGGCCACGCTCGCGCTGGAGCTGGAGGGCTCGGCCACCCCCCGGGGCGGGCAGGCGTCGCTGGAGGCCGAGGAGCTGGCCAGGGCGAGCGGCGATCCCGAGCTGCTGGCGATGGCGCTGAGCGGGCGGCTGCGGCAGTCGTACACGATGGCGCAGGTCGACGAGCGCGAGGACATCGGCAGGGAGCTGCTGCGGGTCGGCGCGGAGTCGGGGCAGATCGCGGTGCAGACGCTGGCCCACCTGGTGCTGCTGGAGTGCGCGGCGGCCCGCGGTGACTTCGCCGAGGCGGACCGGCAGCTGGCCAGGGCCGAACGGCTCGGCCAGCAGTACGACCTGTCCGCGCCGGCCGCCGTCGGGGCCTGGTACGCGGGCCAGCGCCTCATGATCTCCGGAGACTATCCGGGCGCCGAGCGCGCCTACCGGAACGCGGCCCGGCTGACCGCCCGGGCCGGGATGCTGGAAGGCCGCCAGGACCTGCCGCTGATCGCCACCTTCTGCCTGCACCTGGTGCAGGGGCAGGCGGCCGACATGGTGGACGCGCTGGAGGAGGCGCACCAGCGGGGCGCCAAGTGGACCCTGGACGCGTACGCGGTGACGCTGGCCTCGGCCGGGCATCTGCGGGACGCGCAGGTGATCGCCGCCACCCGGGAACCCGTCCGGGGTGACTTCCTCTACGAGCTGGCGATGATCTGGCGGGCGCTGGCCGGGCTGCTGCTCGACGACGCCGACCGGATGCGGGAGGCGTACGCGGCGTTGAAGCCGTTCAACGACCGGATCGCGGGGGCGGGCACCGGGGTGGTGGCGCTGTGGCCGGTGGCCAGGACGCTCGGGGATCTGGCCGTCAAGCTGGGCTTACCTGAGGCGACCGAGCACTACCACAAGTCGCTGGCGGTGGCTCGGCGGGTGGGCGTGCCCCGGTGGGTGACCGAGGCGGAGCGGGCGCTCAGCAGCTGACCTCGAACTTCTCGCTGCGGTAGGTGTCGCCTTCGACGGCGAGCACGGCCCGGTACCAGCCGGGGTTGGCCACCACGCGCGGGTCCCAGCGCACGGTCCTGGCCTCCCCGGCGAAGCCGCCCGAGGTGACCAGGTAGCTCTGCCAGGCGCGCTCGCCGGCGCTCCAGCGCTGGAGCGTCCAGCCGTAGCTGACGCCGCCGGGGGCGGGCGGGACCACGCTCTGCACCCGGTAGGAGCGGTCGCAGCCGGTGCCGGCGTCGAGCGCGGCGACCGAGACGATGCCGACGGCGGGAGCGGCGGCGACCTCGGCGGGGACCGTGCGCGCCGACAGCGTGATCGACCGTTCTGGCGTGACGTGGGCGATTCCCACGCCCACGTACGCGCCGATGGCCGCGAGCGTGGCCAGGAACAATCTGACGGCCGTGCCGGTGCCCCCGGCCAGAACCGGCATGATCTCGCCATGTGTATTCATGATCTTCCCTCCAGCTACGCTCACACTTAGATGTACGCGCGGATGGTTGATCGGGGCTTGCCGTCCGCTTGCAGTTGCGGAACCGGCATTGATTAGGTAAGCCTGTCCTTAGGTATTGACGCGTTCCGGGGAGGTCGCACCATGGATAGCCTCTTCGAGATCGTCGACAGCATTCCGTACTGGCTGCTGGTGCTGGTGGGCGGGATCGCCCTGTTCGGCGCGTTCCAGTTCTACTACTGGGGCGGCAAGAAGCTCGGCGCGAAGCTGCCCGAGACGCGGGTCGGGCGCAAGATCGGCAAAGAGCGCATCGCGAAGGTGGAGAACCTGGTCCGGCGGTGGGGCGCGCTCTCGGTTTTCGGGTGTTTCTGGGTGCCCGGCGGGCTGCGCCACACGCTGCCCTGGGTGGCGGGCGCGCTGCAGGTCAACTACCGCTGGTATCTGGTGGCCAGCGCCGTCGGCTGCGTGACCTGGGTGCCGGTGACCGCGTTCGGCCTGTACGCCGGGGTGTGGGCGTGGCTGAAACTGGCCGCGACCTCTCCCCTCTACGGGGGTCTGACGCTGGCCGCGCTGATCGCCGTCGTCGTGCTGCTGGTGTGGCGGCGCCGCCGGCGCGCGAACGCCCCGGCGGCGCGGGAGAACGAACCCGCCGAGGTCTAGAGCCGGAGCGGCTCCAGCGCCGAGTCGTCGATCTTGGCGTCCACCGCGTGCCGCCGCACGGCCTCGACCCCGTTCACGCACGCCGCCTTGCTGGCGTAGCCCTCGCTGACCGCGAGCGTCTGGCCGTTGCCCGCGACCAGCTTGAACCGGAAAACGCCGACCTTGTCCTTGCTGATGATGAAACGTCCTGCCATGTAATCCCCCCCCGAGACGAACCGGCTGTTTCGCAGCCTTACCCCGACCGGCCGGCATGCGATCATGACCACATGCGCCTCGGGGCACTCTTCGCACTGATTCTGATCCTCGCCTTTCCCGGTACGGCTGTCGCGGCACCCGCGCCTGGAGTCTCGGCGCGTGTCGCGTACCTGGTGGACACCACCACGGGAACGATCCACTACGCCAAGCGGGAGACCCGCCGGGTTCCGGTGGCCAGCCTCACCAAGGTCATGACCGCCTACGTGGTCCGCCGGGAGTCCTCGCTGGATGACGTGATCAGGATCACCAGCGCCGACGTGAGCTACGCCGCCTCCCGGGGCGCCACCACGGGCGGGCTGCGCGCGGGCGAGCGCCTCACCGTGCGCGCCCTGCTGTACGCCCTGCTCCTCAACTCGGGCGCGGACGCCTCGCACGCCCTGGCCGAACGGTACGGCCCCGGCACGCGCAAGTTCGTGGCCAAGATGAACGCCGCCGCGCGCCGGTTGGATCTGCGGAACACCCACTACGTCAATCCGGACGGGCTGCCCGCGTCCGGGGCGTACTCGACCGGGCGGGACCAGGTCGCGCTGGCCCGCGTGGCGATGCGGGACCCGGTGATCGCCACCATCGCCAGGACCAAGGCGCGCAAGTTCGGCCGCCACACCTGGCACAACACCAACGAGCTGCTGGGCCACGGCGTGATCGGCCTGAAGACCGGCTACACCAGCGCGGCGGGCTACTGCCTCAGCTTCGTGGCCACCAAGTTCGGCCACACCTACATGGGCGTCGTGCTCGGCGAGGCCACCGAGGCCCGGCGTTACGCCAGCGCCCGCAGAATGATCGACTGGGCGGTCGGCCGGAATTAATGAGAAACCCGTCCCATAGACAGCCGCATAGCCGCCGAACAGGCCACTCACCGTAGCGGCCGTCCAGATCACGACTTTCTCATTAATAGCGCAACAGCGCGTGGCAAGCGATAGCGGCGGCGGCTACCACGTTGAGGGAGTCGACGCCCAGGGCCATCGCGTTCGGGCTCATCGGGATGGAGACGGCATGGTCGACCTCCGCCAGCCAGTGCGAGGACAGGCCGTCGCCCTCGGAGCCCAGCAGCAGGGCGACCCGGTCGGCGAGGGGGATCTTGTCGATCGCGGGGGCGTTCTGGTCGGGGGTGAGGGCGAGGGTCTGGAAGCCCGCGCGGCGCAGGTCGGCGAGGCCGCCGTACCAGTCGGCCATCCGGGCGTACGGGATGGCGAAGACGGCGCCCATGGAGACCTTGACCGCGCGGCGGTAGAGCGGGTCGGCGCAGCGCGGCGAGAGCACGACCGCGTCCACGCCGAGGGCGGCGGCGCACCGGAAGATCGCGCCGACGTTGCCGTGGTCGACCAGGTCCTCCAGGACCAGGACGCGGCGCGCGGGTCCGGCCAGCAGGTCCTGGACGGCCGGGAGCGGCAGGCGGCACATGGACGCGAGGGCGCCCCGGTGGACCTGGAAGCCGGTGATGTTCTCCATCACCGCGTCGGAGACCACGTAGACGGGGGCGTCGGCGGGCAGGTCGGCGAAGGAGGGCAGCCACTTGCGGGTCGTCAGCAGCGAGCGGAGCGGGTGTCCGGTGGCCAGGGCGCGGCGGATGACCTTCTCGCCCTCGGCCAGGAACAGGCCTTGTTCGGGTTCCAGCGCCTTGCGCAGGTCGGTGTCGCGCAGGCGGGTGTAGTCCGCGATCCGCGGGTCGGCGGCGGAGTCCACCTCGATGACCATCAAGCCAGCGTACCGTTGCCGCTCCTTTAAGCCGCCAGTCGCCGATTACCCATGGTGGCCGATACAGTACTCTCCGCTGCATGTGGCCGGATGGGCGACGATCGGAGGTCAAGGTGCCTGACCAGCGAACGCACGTACATCCGGCCGTGCAGGAAGCCGGCTGGCTGAGGGACGCGCGCCGGGCTCGCCTGTTGTCCGTGGCGACCCTCGGCTGGCTCGGCGCCGAGAGCCTGCTCGGGCTGTGGTCGGGCACCCGGGCGCATTCGGTGGCGCTGGTCGGCTGGGGGCTCTCCGCGCTGGTCGAGGCGCTGGCCAGCCTCATCGTGATCTGGCGGTTCACCGGCGCCCGGCTGCACTCGCTGAACGCGGAGCAGACCGCGTCCCGGGCGGTGGCGGTGAGCTTCTGGCTGCTGGCGCCCTATCTCGTGCTGCACGTGGCGCACGATCTGAGCCAGGGTTACCGGGCCACGCCGAGCGCGCTGGGCATCGTGGTCACCACGATCAGCTTGGTGAGCATGCCCTTGCTGGGGGTGGCCAAGCGGCGGGTCGGGGCCAGGCTCGGCTCGGCGGCCACGGAGGGCGAGGGCACCCAGAACCTGCTCTGCGCGGTGACCGCGGCGGGGGTGCTGCTGGGGCTGGCACTGAACACGATCGGCTGGTGGTGGGTGGATCCGGCGGTGGCGCTGATACTGGCGGCGGCGGCCGTGCACGAGGGGCGCAAGGCGTGGCGCGGCCACTCCTGCTGCCACTGAAGGGTCACCACCGCGAGATCGAGACCGGCCGCGCGGAGTTCGCGGATCACGCACTGGGCGCCGCCGGGGTCGGTCCAGGCGCGGCAGAGCCGTTCCTTCATCACGATTTCGCGTAGATTCGCCAGGCCGCGCAGGCTGTGCCGTACGGCGGGGGTGACCCCGGGCGGCGCGAACTGGATCAGTAACAGGTCACCCGGACGGCGCCTGACCACCACGTCTCGCGGCTCCCCCGGCGTCCCCTGCACAGCAACCCCTGCACCAAAACCCGAAATTTCATGACCGTTGCCCATCACGATACATCGCGTCTTGACCATGTCAAGATGTATCGCGTCCACCGATACAGACCAAATCTCTATATATACGGAAAGTAATCATTGCACTAGAAGCGCGGTTTTGCCGTTCTTGGGCTTGCCGCTATCGTTCCGTAAGCATTACGGAGAATCTCCCTATATGGCGTAACGCTGGCGCGTACCGTCGGGAGTCAATCGACACCAAAGAGGCCACCGTGGGCGGACGCCATCGCACCGATGAACTCGAAGGCGGCTACAACCCCTACCCGGAGCCCCCGCCGCGGCGGCGCGGTGGCGCGGGCAAAGTGCTGGTGCCGCTGGCCGGCGCGGTCGCGCTCGCGGTGCTGCTCGGCGTGGCCGCGTACGTGGTGGTCAACAAGGAGGGCCCCGGCTGCGGCGTGGACAAGGTGGCGCTGAAGGTCGTGACGTCCAAGGACGTCGAACCGGCGGTGGCGAAGATCGCTGAGCGGTTCGGCAAGTCCGGCAAGACGGTGGACGGCAAGTGCATGGCGGTCGCCGTGTCCGGATCCGACTCGGCGGGCGTGGCGGCGGCCTTCTCCGGGGTCGGCGACGCGCCCCAGCCCGACCTGTGGATCCCCGATTCCAGCCTCTGGCTGGCCGGGCTGCCCAAGGAGAGCGCGCCAGAGGTGCTCGGCAACGTGGCCCAGTCGCCCGTGGTGCTGACCGCGCCCAAGGCCGCCGCCGAGCAGCTGGCCTCCGCCTTCACCCCGAGCTGGACCGGCATGGTGAACGCCGCCAACGCCGCCAACCCCGACGGCCTGGCCAAGAAGGTCCGGGTGCTGGTGCTCGACCCGGGACTGAACGCGGCCGGGCTCGGCGCGCTGGCCGCCGCCGCCGGAGTGCTCAAGGCCAGCGGCGGCGCCAACACCGACGAGCTGCTGGTGGGCGTGCTCCGGCAGCTGTCGGAGTCGAAGGTGACCTCCCCCGACAGCCTGTTCGCCACCCTGGCCAAGGCCGCCAACCGGGTGCCCATCGGTGTCACCAGCGAGCAGTCGGTGTGGGCGTTCAACGCCAAGAACGACGCGGCGGCGGTGGCGCTCTACCCGGCCGAGGGCACGGTCAACCTGGACTACCCGATCGTCAGCACGATCAAGAACGACGCAGCGGCCACGAAGGCCGCCAAGGAGTTCGTCACCGAGCTGGGTTCCGTGGCGTCCAAGAAGACCATCCAGGAGTACGGCTTCCGCACCCCCGACGGCATCGGCAGCGCGCTCACCGCGGCCCAGGGCCTGAACCCGAAGGCCCCCACCGCCCTGCCGCTCCCGGACGCCAAGACCGTCACCACGCTGGCCCAGTCCTGGAAGCGGGTCAGCCTCGGCACCCGGCTGCTCTCCCTCGTCGACATCTCCGGCACGATGGCGCTGCCCGCCGACAACACCGGCGTGACCCGGATGAAGGCCATCTCCGATGTCGGCATCGAGGGCCTCAAGCTGTTCCCGGACAAGACCGAGATCGGCACCTGGGTCTTCTCCGACAACCTGAACGGCCAGAAGGTGGACTGGAAGGAGACGATCCCGATCGGCCCGCTGGCCCAGCAGCTGAACGGGATCACCCGGCGCGAGCTGGTCGCCAAGAACCTGGCGGAGCTCAAGGCGATCCCGACCGGCAACACCGGCCTGAACGACACGCTGTGGGCCGCCTACCAGAAGATGACCGAGGAATACCAGGCCGACAAGATCAACACGATCCTGCTCTTCACCGACGGCGTCGGCAACGACGACCCGTCCGGGGGGATCTCCAACGCCGGGATCCTGCAGCGGCTGAAGAAGGCCTTCGACCCGCAGAAACCGGTCAGCATCCTGATCATCTCGTTCAACACCGAGGCCGACGGGAACCGCACCCAGATGACTCGGATCGCCCGCACCACCGGGGGCACCGCCTACTTCCCGCAGACCGTGCTGGAGATCCGCAACATCTTCCTCAAGGGCATCGCCCGCCGTCTCTGCACCCCCAACTGCCCCAGCGCGGTGCAGTAGCGCGGTCCCACCAGCACCACCGGCACGCCGGGTCCCACCAGGGGCCCGGCGTCCCTGTTTTCCCAGCTCATGCCACTTTGGCATGGATCAGTGCGCCGTAAACGCCCGTCCGGAAACGAGCGTCTTTATCGCGAGGGGCCTGGCAGAGCACGCCGATTCCGTTACTGGTCCCGATCTCGGGGAGGACACCGTTGCCCGGATGGCCGAACGTCGGCCGCGCCGACGATCACCGTTTACTGGAGGCGCTGCGCCAGGCCGACGCGCACGCACCCGCCAGTCTCTACGACGCGTACGCAGACCGGCTGACCGACTACGCCTACACCTGCCTGCGCGACCTGGACGCCGCCGCGGACGCCGTGCACGACGCCATGGTCACCGCGCAGAGCTCGGTGCACCGCCTGAAGGAGCCGATCCGGCTGCGCGCCTGGCTGTACGCGCTGACCCGCTTCCAGTGCGCCGCCCGCTCCTCCGGCCGTACGGCCACGGGAGCGGCCCCCGCGGTGGAGGACGCCGAGGACCCGGAGCTGAACCTGGCCGTGCACGAGGCGCTGGGCGAGCTGAGCCGCCAGGAGCGCGAGGTGCTCGAACTGACGCTCCGGCACGGTCTTGCTCCGGCCGAGGTGAGCGCGGTGCTCGGGCTCACCGCGCGGCAGGCCGCCCAGCGGCTGACCCGGGGCGTCGACCATCTGGAGAACGCGGCCGCCGCCGTGATCCTGGCCCGGGTGGGCCGGGCGCACTGCCCGCAGGTGTCGGCCCTGCTCGACTCCTGGGACGGGCCGCTCAGCGCGCTGCTGCGGCAGAAGCTGACCCGGCACATCGCGGGCTGCGAGGTCTGCGCGGAGGGCCGCAGGAAACACGTGGCGGCCGGGCGGCTGCTGGACCTGGTGCCGATCATGTATCCGCCGCTGTCGCTGCGCCGCCGGGTGGTGGACACCTGCGTCAACCCGGACCGGGACCAGACCCGGGTGCTGATCACCGAGCGGGCCGACCGGTTCGACCGGGAGGGTTTCCCGGTGACCGCCGAGTTCCGGCAGAAGCGGGGCCGCCGGGCCGCGCCTGACCGGCGCAGGGCGCGGGGACGGCGCAAGGTCACGCCGATCGTGGCCACGCTGGCCTGCGTGGTGGCGGCGGCCGGGTCGCTGGCCTGGGTCAGCGGCCAGGACGCGGCCGGCAGCATCAGGATCGAGGCGATGCCGCCGCCCAGCACGCAGCCGCAGCTGGACCTGCCTTCCGATGGATCGATCCAAGATCCTGAGGAGACCCCGGCCGAGATCCCGTCGGAGGATCCGCCGGAGAGCTCCACCGCCGCGCCGGGCTCGGCCCCCGCGGTCCAGCCGACCCCGATCG
This sequence comes from Acrocarpospora sp. B8E8, assembly GCF_039871605.1. Taxonomy (NCBI): domain Bacteria; kingdom Bacillati; phylum Actinomycetota; class Actinomycetes; order Streptosporangiales; family Streptosporangiaceae; genus Acrocarpospora; species Acrocarpospora sp. B8E8. Next base: position 53,021 of record NZ_JBDPLV010000018.1, read on the forward strand.
CCCAGCCCAGGCCGACGCCGACGCCCACCAAGAGCCGTACGGCCCGGCCCACCTCCCCCGCGCTGGGCCTTAGCTGCCCCGGCGACATCGGCGACACCACCGGCGACGTGATCTGGCTGACCGCGCGCAACGCCGCCCTGTCCTGGACGGCCACCGTCTCCGGCGGGGCCACGATCTCCGCCAGGAAGGGCCGGCTGAAGGCGGGCGCGACCGGCAGGGTGACGCTCACGGTGAGCGAACCGGGCGAGGCGGGGAGCGCGACGGTCGCGTTCCGGTCCGTGGGCGGCAATCCGGTGTGCAAGGTGTGGTGGCGCGGCGAGAATGCCCAGACGCCGCCGGACGGCGTGCCCCAGCAGACGACGACCCCGCGCGCGCCGAGCCCGTCGCCGACGGTGTCCGCGTCTCCGACCCCGACCGTGCCCGCCGCGAGCGAGCCCACGTAACCCCCCGAACCCGTCCAGAGATCATAAGTTTCGCGCAGAGATCACAAGGGGAGAAAACAGGCGACCAAGGACATGAGGGGGCACAGTGGCCCAGGCATGGCTACCCGTTGCCAGTCGAATTCCCGCTCCCCAGGACGCCGGCCCCATGAACGGCGGCGCGCCTCGGGTGGTCTGGTTCATCTGGCCGACCGACCCACAAGGGATCTCGGCCAAATCCGTCGCTCAGCGGCTCGTCCAGCTGAACCGCCCCGCGCACCTGGTGTGGAACCCGGTGCTCGGGCAGATCGTCCAGCAGCTCCCGCCCTCCCGGGCGGCCTGCGGCCTGGGCGGCGACCTGAACCGGCATGGCCGGGCGTGCATCCAGATCAGGGTGCTCGGCTCGGTACAGGAACCCTTCACCGACAGCAAGCTCGACGGGCTGGACGAGATCCTGGCCTGGCTCGACTCCTGGGAGGTGCCCCGCCGCTGGCCGGCCGGTCCACCCCTGCCGTTCCCGCACTCCCTCGCAGGCGGAGGCGATGGCCGCCTGTGGGCGCGAGGAGGGCATTTCGGCCACTCCCAGGTGCCGGGGGCCCGCGAGGGCGATCCGGGCGCGATCGACGTACGGCGCATCCTGGGCACCCCTGCCCTTGAAGTGCCCCGCCCACGCGAGGAGCTCCGCCTCCTGGAACGCGTGATCTAGGGGTACGGCTACCGCCGACGGCTCGACCGTTCTCTTTGGCGTTCTCTTCGACGCGCCAAGTGGTCCTGTTCAGAGTGGTCCATTCTTCGTACAAAAACGGACATAGTCCGAGAGGTCTCCTTTTGTCGCCCTAACGTTGATCCGCTCACGCGGCGTCACACGTCAATTCCGAACAATCCGGTCAACCGATCGGTTCGGCAGGGCGTCTACTTCATGCACCACCACAGGAGGCCTCCATGGTTCCCCCCGGCGACTGGCGCGTACCCGGCTATGCCGAGGTGCGCACTCTCGGAGTCGGCGGCGGAGGCCGAGTCGTGCTCGCGGTGCACGAGGCGTCCGGCGCCCATGTGGCCATCAAGTACCTCTCCGAGGACTTGCGTGGGCAGCCGGGCTTCCTCGACGGTTTCCGCGACGAGGCCCGCCTGCTCGTCGAGGTCGACGACCCGCACGTGGTGAAACTGTACGAATACGTACAGACACCCGAGGGCGCGGCCATCGTGATGGAGCTGATCGACGGCGCGCCACTGCGCGCGCTGTTGCGGGCCGAAGGCGGCACCGGGGCCGAGGCGGCGCTGGCCGTGCTCAAGGGCTCGCTCCTCGGCCTGGCCGCCGCCCACCAGCGTGGCGTCGTGCACCGCGACTACAAGCCGGAGAACGTGGTCGTCCCGGCGGACGGCACCAGCAAGCTGGTCGACTTCGGCATCGCGGTCAAGGCGGGCGACGCCGGCACCCCCGCCGGGACCCCGGCGTACATGGCGCCGGAGCAGTGGGCCGGGCATCCGGCCTCCCCCGCCACCGACGTGTACGCCGCCACGGCCGTGTTCTACGAGTGCCTGACCGGGCGGCGGCCGTACCAGGCGACCGAGCATGTGGTGCTGATGCACATGCACCAGACCGCGCCGATCCCGGCCGGGGACGTGCCGGTGCCGGTGCGCGGCCTGATCGAGCGGGGCATGGCGAAGGACCCGCGCCTGCGGCCCGCCACCGCGGCCATGTTCGTGGCCGAACTGGAGGCGGTGGCCGTCGCCGCGTACGGGCCCGACTGGGAGGCCACCGGCCGCCGCAAGCTGGCCGCGCTGGCCGGCCTGGCCGCGGCCCTGTTCCCGATGGGCGGCGGCGGGAGCGTGCCGCAGGTCGGCACCACGCTGTTCAAGTCCTCGCTCGGCGCGTTCGGGCGCAGCCTGCTGGGCAAGGTCGTCATCGGCGCCGCGGCCCTGGTCGTGGCGGGCAGCGGGATCACCGCGTACATCCTGGGCTCCAGCGACGAGCCGATCAAGGACGTGACCCCGGTGGTGGCGGAGGAGCTGCCGTCCCCGACCGCGGAGTTCACCGCGGAGCCGACGGACGAACCCACCGAGGAACCGACCGAGGAACCCACGGAAGAGCCGACCGAAGAGCCCACCCAGGAACCGACGCCCGAACCCGATCCGACGCCCACCCCCACGCGCGCGTTGGACGCGCCGGCCAAGGTGCTCGGAGTGAACGTGGGCGGTCTCTCGCTGGCCTCCTCGGCGTCGGCGCCGCTGGCCAAGGGCACGGTCTCGGTGGTCACCGACGGCGTCGCCAAGACCACGCTGACCGTGAAGTTCACCGTGAACGGCAAGGTCGTCGGCTCCCAGTCGATGGCGCTGAGCGGGGCGAAGAAATACACCAAGGCGGTCAGCCGCGACCTGGGCACCCGGCCCTGCGCCGGCACCTGGGGCATCGTGGCCACCACCAGCCCGGCCGCCGCCACCGGCGCCGTGACCGCCACCGCCAAGGTCGCCGCCTGCCCGACCCAGGTGACCGACCTGGCCGTGCGGTCGGTCGCGATCGACAAGAGCGGCAAGACCGTCACCGCGACCGTCAAGGTGGCGACCGACGGCACCGGCCGGATCGAGCTGAACGGCGATTTCACCGGCGCGAGCCAGTCCTCCACCCTGCAGGCGCTGCGCCTGTCCGGCCAGCGCACCTACACCAGGACCTTCACCTACACCTTCCCGAAGGCGGTCTGCACGGGCGCGGTGGGCTTCACCGCGAGCACCGATCCGGACGGACCTTCCGGCAGCGTGCAGAAGGAGGTCAAGGCGGACTGCGACGCGGCCAAGGTCATCGGCCTCACGGTGAGCCTGGGCGGGCAGCGGGACGGCAACGGGAACATCACGAGCACGGTCCGGGTGACCACGGACGGCCCTGGCCCGGTCAAGCTGACCACCACCTACGCGCGCGGCGAGGGTGGCGCCAACCCGGTGAACACGCAGACCTTCACGCTGTCGGGCGAGACCAGCTACTCGGTCACGGTGAACTTCGACTTCGGCATGCTCTGCGACACCTACTACAGCCTGGCCGCGGTGACCGACCCGGCCTTCGGCCGCTCGCCCACCCGAGACCAAAAAGTCGCCAATTGCGCGATCATCGAATGACATTTCGTCACGTACGCCACAATGGTCTCTTTCTGACACCATCCACGACTATGTCGTGACTATTCGCTGCACCTTCTTGTGGATCACTAGGATACGTGTTCGTCGTGGCGGGGGGCCCGGGGATTGTAAGGAGACCGTTATGTACGGCAGACCGGCCGCCTGGCGCGTTCCCGGCTACACCGAGATGCGCGAGCTGGGGACCGGCGGCGCGGGGCAGGTGGTTCTCGCCAGACACGATGCCGACGGCACGCTGGTGGCGATCAAATACCTGTCCGAGGAGCTGCGTTCCGACCTGAGCTTCGTGGCCCGCTTCCGGCATGAGGCCCGCCTGCTCGCACTGATGGAGCGCAACCCGCACGCCGCCAGGTTCTACGAGTACGTCGAGCACCCCCAGGGCGCCGCCATCGTGATGGAGCTCGTGGACGGCGTCTCGCTGCGCGCGATGCTCCGCTCCGAGGGCCCGACCGGTCCCGAGGCGGCGCTGGTCGTGCTCAAGGGTGCGGTGATCGGCCTGGGGATCGCCCACGAGATGGGCATCGTGCACCGGGACTTCAAGCCCGAGAACGTGATGGTGGAGGCCGACGGCCAGAGCAAGCTGGTCGACTTCGGCATCGCCGCCCGGGCCGGAGAGGGCACCAACGTGTCCGGCACCCCGGCGTACATGGCGCCGGAGCAGTGGTCCGGCGCGTCGGCGGGCCCGGCCACCGACGTCTACGCGGCCACCGTGGTGTTCTTCGAGTGCCTCACCGGCACCCGGCCGTTCCGCGCCACCAACCTGGCCGCGCTGGCCCGCCAGCACCAGGCCGCCGCGCCCCCGATCGAGGAGGTCCCGCCCCAGCTGCAGGGCCTGATCGAGCGCGGCATGGCCAAGCACCCCGCGGACCGCCCGCCCTCGGCCGAGTCGTTCCTGCGCGAGCTGGAGGGCGTCGCCGCCGACGCGTACGGCGACAACTGGGAGGAGCGCGGGCGGCGCCGCCTGGCCGCGCTGGCCGGGCTGCTGCTGCCGTTCTTCCCGCTCACCGAGGAGGCCCCCGAGGTCAACACCGCGCTGGGCGAGAGCAAGCTGGGCGGCGGCCTGTTCAGCAAGGCGATCATAAAGATCGGCATTACCGTGGTCGGCATGGCCGTCATCGCCGGGGGCACCGCGGTGGTGGTCGGGTCGCTCAGCGGCACCACCCTGCAGGCCGGGGAGACCACGGTCTCGCCGACCGCCTCGGCGGGGGGCGCCGACGTCAAGGAAAGCGAGGTCCCGGTGGAGGAGGTCGAGGACACCGAGGAGCCGGTGGTCCCGGAGGAGTCGACGGCGCCGGCGGAGGACCCCACCGACCCCGCCCCGCCGACCACCGCGCCCACCACCCAGGCTCCGCAACCCCAGCCGACCCCGACGCCCAAGCCGACCAAGAAGCCGACGCCCAAGCCGACTAAGAAGCCGTCGAAGACGCCGACCCCGGAGGCGCCCGACCCGACGGCGACGATCCCCGGCAACCCGCCGAACCCCACCCCGACGCGGACGCCGACGCCGACGCGGACACCCCCGCCGTCCACTCCCCCGCCAACCACACCGCCGCCGACCACGCCGGCGCCCAGCACCGAGCCGCCGACCACGCCGCGGGAGGAGCCGACCATCGGGCTCGCCAGCCCGGATGCCGAGCCCAGCGAGAGCCCGCTGGCCACGACCGCGGCCGGGGTCTTCGCCGTCGGCCTGATGACGACGGGCCTGATACCCGCCACACTTGCCGTGAGGCGATTCGTGGGAAGGCATCGGAGGCGGCGGTAAATGCACGACGGGGGGAGCGTCGCCGGGCACCGGCTGACCGGGCGGGTCCGGATCAGCGAGGTCGGCACCTGGCATGACGCAGTGGCGCCGGACGGCACTCCGTCCGGCCTGCTGCGTTTCGAGCAGCGCCTGCTGGCCGATCCCGCGGCGCGGGACCGGCTGGTGGCGGCGGTCAGCGCGGACCGGCGGCTGCAGCAGGGCGGGCACACCGGCCTGCTGCCGGTGGCCGACCTGGTGACCGCGCGCGGCGACGTCTGGCTGATCAGCGGGCGCCGGGCCATGCCCACGGTGGCCGAGCTGCTGGTGGACGGCGGGCGCACGCCCGACTCGGGCAGCGCCGCCACCATCCTGGTGGAGTCGGCCCAGGCCCTGCTCACCGTGCACGCCGCCGGTCTCACCCATGGCGCGCTGCACCCGGGCACGATCGTGATCGGCGAGGACGGCACGGCCCTGCTGGCCGAGCGCGGGCTGCTGGAAGCGCTGCGCAGCGAGCCCACCTCGGTGGAGCGGGACGTGGCCGCCTGGTCGGGCCTGGCCAGGGGTCTGGCCGCCAGCTGGGCCGCCGGCCAGTCCGCGCAGCTGCTGGACCGGGCGGCCGCGATGGCCGCCACCCGGGGTCTGGGCGCGGCCAGGGACACCCTGCTGGGCGGGCGGGACGTGCTGCCGGCCGGGTTCACCACCCGCGAGCGGCTGGTCCAGACGCTGCACGTGTGGTCCTCCGCCAGCGTGCCGACCTCGCCGCCCCCGGCCGCCGTGCCGGAGACGGGCGAGATGCGCACGCTGCTCGACCCCGCCGTGTTCCGCGGCCAGGACCCGACCCAGCCCGGTCCCCAGCCCGGTCCCTCGGGCGGGCAGGGCCTGCGGTTCGGTCCCGGGGTTCCGGTCGAGACGTCGGCCGCGCAGATCTGGCGGCAGGGGCAGTCCACCCAGCACACTCCCGACCTGCGCGGTCACGCGGGCCCGGTCGCGGCCAAGCGCCCGTCCCGGCGGCGCACCGCGTGGGCGGGCAGCATCCTGCTGGCCATCCTGGTCGCCGCGGTGATCCTGTGGATCCGGCAGGCTCCCGGGCTGGTCCTGGAGGTGGCCAAGGTGGACGTGCGGGCTCCGAAGAAGGTCCAGGGCTGCGACTCCACCGCCAAGATCGTCGCGTTGGTCAGCACCAACGGCGGCGCGGGGACCTTCTCCTACGTGTGGGAGCAGAGCGACGGGCGCAAAACCCGGCAAACCCAGCGGGTGGAGTCTGGCACGAAATCGGTGGAATTGCCGTTGCTCTGGAAGGTGACAGGGCCGGGTACCCTCAAGGGCACCGCGACTCTGCGGATCCTGGATCACACCGCTACCGGGAAACCCATTCAGGACAGAGCGAGCTTCTCGTACAAATGCTGACTTCACTAGGCTTTCGGGCATGACGACGACCCCGGCCGGTTGGTACCCCGACCCTTACGGCTCCCCCCAGCTTCGTTGGTGGGACGGTTCGCAGTGGACCGATGCCACCCATCCGCTTGAGCAGCAGGCCGCGGCGACGGCTCCAGCCGATCCCGCGGCGGCGGCGCCCACGGCGGTGCAGCCGCTCCCCGGACCGTCGACGCCCCCGGCACCCACGACACCGTCGACGCCCTGGACCCAGCCGAGCGGCCCGCAGCCGCCGCAGCAGTGGGGTCCCGGCCCTGGCGGGCAGCCGCAGTGGGGGCAGCCGAACCCGACCTCCATGCTGCCGCAGCCGCAGTTCGGCGGGCCGCCGCCGAAGCAGAGCTCGCCGGCGCCGTGGATTCTGGGCGGGATCGCGATCGTGGTGGCGCTCGCCCTGATCGGCGGCGCGATCTTCGTGTTCGTGAACCGGGGGGCGGAGACGCCCGTCGCGCAGCCCAGCACGAGCGAGCCGGCGCTGCCGCCGGAGACCCAGCCCCAGGACCCGCCGAGCGAGGAGCCCTCGCCGCCGCCCAGCCAGCAGCCGCTCACCGAGCTGCCGCAGCCGAGCGGGGACCGGATCCAGGACCCGGTGGCCGGGTTGTCCTACCTGTTCCCCGGCGATCCGTGGACAGTGCCGAAGGCGGACAGCATCAACTCCCCGAGCAATCCCTCGATGCCGGTGTTCACCAGCGGCTACCAGGCGATCTCGCAGGAGAACTTCGACGGCAACGAGGGCAGCCACTGGGTGGGCTCGATCTACGCCGCGCGGTTGCCCGAGGTGTTCCCGTACAGCGGGCCGCAGGATCTGCGGAATGTGACCAGTGCGCTGCTCGTCGCGTACGAACCGATTTTTTACCGTCCGGCGCACGAGCGGAAGATCGTCAAGAATGAGGCGATCAAGGTGAGTGGGAAGGATGCTTGGATCGTCTCGTACGTGATGGATTTCACCGAGCAATCCAAGGCCAACGACTGGAAGTGGAAGACCGAACCGGGCGCGTTCGTGCTGGTGGATCAGGGTCCGGGGCAGCGGCCTTCGCTGTTTTACGCCTCGATTCCCGACAATCTCAACGTGTCCGTACTTGACCAGGTGCTGGACTCGCTCCAAGCGGGCTGACCACGCGCACTACTCTTAGGTCATGAACGACCTGCTGGTCTGGATCGACTGTGAGATGACCGGGCTCGACCTCGGCCGGGACGCGCTCGTCGAGGTGGCCTGCGTGGTCACCGACGGCGAGCTGAACCAGGTGGACGCCGGGGTGGATGTCGTGATCAAGCCGCCGCCGGAGGCGCTGGAGCAGATGTCGGAGGTCGTGCGCTCGATGCACACCGCCTCCGGGCTGCTGGAGGCGCTGGCCGAGGGGGTGACGCTGGCCGAGGCCGAGTCGATCGTGCTGGAGTACATCCGCGGGCACGTGGCCGAGCCGAAGAAGGCGCCGCTGTGCGGCAACTCGATCGCGACCGACCGCTCGTTCCTGGCTCGCGACATGCCGATCGTGGACGCCTTCCTGCACTACCGGATGATCGACGTCTCCTCCATCAAGGAGCTGGCCCGGCGCTGGTATCCGCGGGTCTACTTCGCCTCGCCCGAGAAGCAGGGCGGGCACCGGGCCCTGGCCGACATCACCGAGAGCATCCGGGAACTGCGGTACTACCGGGCCGCGGTCTTCGTGCCGCAGCCCGGTCCCGACTCGGCCACGGCGCGCGACGTGGCCGAGGCGATTACAAGTTCGTAGTTGGCATCTGAAACCGCTACACTCATCCTTGTACGCAGCGATCAAGCGGCGGACATGGTGGGTGTAGCTCAGCTGGCAGAGCGCCAGGTTGTGGTCCTGGATGTCGTGGGTTCAAGTCCCATCACTCACCCCAGCGAGAGAGGCCGGTCCCTATGGACCGGCCTTCCGCTTTCCCGCCTGCGGAACCGCCAACCGGGCAATTGCGCGCGAGTAGTCGGCCGACATCGCCCCAAAGGTCCGTATCGCGGGTTATGCTCGCACTCAACCGCTAGCCACAACCGCTACGCCGGACGCGCGGGGGCCTCGGCGCCTTGACTCTGCCCACGGAGGCCGGATGAGAGTCGATGACCGGACCGGAACGAGCCTCAGCAAGCGCGAAACCGAGGTCATGGACCTCATCGCCACCGGACACTCCAACGGCGAGATCGCCCAGCGGCTGTTCCTCAGTGAGAAGACCGTGAAGAACCACGTCAACCGGATCTACTCCAAGCTCGGCGTGGACTCCCGGGTCACCGCCATCGACCTCTGGCGTGCCGCGAACACCGCGGAGTAGGCGCATCAGGGCCGCAGCGCGGCGGCCAGGCGGCTGAGGCCGAAGTCCAGGTCCTCCGCGGCGACGTTGAGCGCCGGACGGAGCCGGACCGAGCGTTCGCCACACGGCAACATCAGGACGCCCTCGTTCTCGCGCAGTCTCCTGATCAGCTCGCCGCGATCGCCGGGCACATCGAAGGCGCACATCAGCCCCCGGCCCCGGGCGTGCTCGAGCAGGCCCTCGTCCTCCAGGCCGCGCAGCGCGCCGAGCAGCTTCTCGCCCAGGATCGTGGCGCGCGGGATCAGGCCGTCCCGCTCGATGATCTCCAGCAGCCGCCGGGATCGCACCATGTCCACCAGGTTGCCGCCCCAGGTGGAGTTGATCCGCCCGCTCACCTGGAACACGTTGTCCGGCACCAGGTCCACCCGCCGCCCGGCCATGATCCCGCCGACCTGCGTCTTCTTGGCGAACGCCACGATGTCCGGGGCCAGACCCAGCTGCTGGTACGCCCAGGGCGTCCCGGTCAGCCCGCCCCCCGTCTGCACCTCGTCCAGCACGAACAGCGCCTCGTGCCGGTGGCACAGCTCCTGCATGGCCTGGAGGAACCCGGGCCGCATGTGGTTGTCGCCGCCCTCGCCCTGGATCGGCTCGGCGATGAAGCAGGCGATGTCGTGGGGATGCCGCCGGAACGCCTCGGCCGCCTGGTCCAGCGCGCGCTCCTCGGCCCGCTCGACATTCCCGAAGTGGATCGCGGGGACATCGACGCGGGGCCAGCCGAACTTGGGGAACCGGTCGGTCTTCACGGGTTCGGTGTTGGTCAGCGAGAGGGTGTAGCCGCTGCGGCCATGGAAGGCGTGACTCAGATGCAGCACCTGGGTGCCGAGCCCGGGATGGCGGCCGTGCCCCTCGTTCCAGCGGCTCTTCCAGTCGAAGGCGCACTTCACGGCGTTCTCCACGGCGAGCGCGCCGCCTTCCACGAAGAACAGGTGCGGCAGCTCAGGATCGCCCAGCACCCGGATGAACGTCTCCACGAACCCGGCCAGCTCCTCGGTGTAGAGGTCGGAGTTGGCGGGTTTGTTGGCGGCCACCCGGCCCAGCCGGGCCAGGAACTCCGGCTCGTCGTCGAACGGGTTCATCCCCAGCGGCGCGGAGGCGAACGACGTGTAGAAGTCCAGATATTTCCTGCCGTCGCGGGCATCGACCAGCCAGGAGCCCTTGCTCCGCTCCAGATCGAGAACCAGCCGATACCCGTCGACCAGCAGGTACCGCCCCAGCCGCGCGTGCACGTCATCCATGTCGCCTCCTCATCGAGTCGTACGGACAACATGATTGCCTCACACACGGCTGGAAATGTGAATAGCTTCCTCCTATAGAGGTCCATTCCCGGATGTTCTTCACGCCGCCATGGGATGCGCGCGATGTCCGGGATGGTGCGTCACGTTCCGCGCCCGGAACGCCAGCACCAGCATCGCGGCGCCCAGCACGATGGCGAAGATCGCGATCAGCGCCACCAGCGCGATCGCGCCCGCGCCCGGCCAGAGCATCAGGATCAGGCCGAAGAGCGCCGCGAGCACGCCGTTCAGGAGCATGCTCCAGTCGCCCTCGACCTCCTTGCGCCGCATCACCGCGCCCACGATCTCGACGATGCCGGTGATGAGGAACCAGGCCCCGATCAGCCAGATCAGGGCCAGCGCGGTGATGCGCGGCCAGACCAGGACCGCGATGCCCGCGGCCAGGCTGACCAGGCCGGAGAGGATCAGCCAGCCGCGTTCCCCGCTGGGCCGGTCCCGGAACGCGCCCAGGATCGTGGTCGCTCCGTTGATCAGCGCGTACACGCCGAAGACGATGACCAGGGCCTTCAGGGTTATCGCGGGCCAGATCAGCGCGATGAGACCGAAGATGATCGCCAGTACGCCGCGTACGGCCAGCGTCCACCATCGTTCTGGCGCCATCTCCGTGCCCTTGGCCCCGGAGTGGATGTCGGTATTCCTATTGGCCATGACGCCACCTCCATCCCTAGTACGTGTCCACCAGGAGGCTGTCGCCAAGCCCTCATATCGCCCAAATTGGGGTCAATCATGACAAACTACAGCGCGTTGAGGAAGCGTGCCGCGACCGGGACCGCGGCGCCCGCGCCCGTGCCGCCGTTCTCGACGAAGACGGCGAACGCCAGATCGTCCTGGTAGCCCACGAACCACGCGTGGTCGGGCCGGCCCTGCCCGACCTCGGCGGTGCCGGTCTTCCCGGCCACCCCGGCGGGCAGCCCGCCGTTCATCGCGGTGCCCTCGGTGACCACGGCCGCCATCATCACGCGCAGCGCGGCCACCACGTCGGCGGGCAGCTCGCGCGGCATCGGCTGCGGGAGCTGGGCCGCGGGCAGCAGGTGCGGCGAGCGCCAGGTCCCGTTCTGCACGGCCGCCGCCATCGCCGCCATGCACAGCGGGCTGGCCTCCACCGTGCCCTGCCCGAAGGAGTCCTCCGCCATCGCGTCGTCGTTCCCCGGCGGCGTGAGCGACCCGCAGGTGCCGCCCGCGCCGGTGGCCAGGTCGCCGCCGAAGCCGAACCTGCCCGCCTCGGCGACCAGCGTGTCGGCGGTCAGGCGCTCCACCGCGAGCTGGGCGAACGTGGTGTTGCAGGACTGCGCGAACGCCTGCCGGAGGGAGAGCGTGCCGTGGTCCCTGCTCTGGTAGTTGAGAATCAACCGGCCGTTCGGGATCTGGTAGCGGGCCGGGCAGGCCACCTGGGTGTCGGTGGTCAGTCCGGCGCCGAGCACCGCCGCCGCGGTGACAATCTTGAAGGTGGAGCCGGGCGGGAACTTCTGCTGGAAGGCGCCCTTCCCGCCGAGCCGGTCGGCGACCGCGAGCACCTCGCCCGTGGACGGCCGGATGGCGACCAGGGCGGCCGGATTGGCCACGCCGTCCAGCGCCCGCGCGGCCGACATCTGGATGTAGCGGTCGATCGTGGTGGTGACCCGGGGCGCGGGCCCGTCGCCCTCCTCGCGGAGCAGCTCGATGGCCGGTTCCCCGGGGTTCTGGATCTCCGCGAGCCACCCCGCCTCCCCTGGGTGCGCCCCCACCATCAGATCCGCCACGTACGGCTCCGCCCCGCTGTCCAGCGGCAGCGGCTCGCCCTCCCGGGTCGCCAGCCGGGGCGCCTGGCCGGGGATCGGGCTGCGCACCACGTGGCCGCCGAACTGGAGGTCGGGGTGGATGACGTCGGGCAGCCAGTCCACCTTCCAGGAAGGACCGGACTTCAGCAGCCGGAGCACCGAGGGGTAGGTGATCTCCTCATCCCCCTTCAACTGCCACTTGCCGGTGAAGGGAAGTTCCACGCTGTTCGGGCCGGTCGGATTGACGCTGCCGGACGAGAGCACGATCGAGTCGGCGCCGACGGCGGTGCGGAACTCGCGGTGCAGGGTGGCGAACTCCGGGGGCACGTCGACCAGCAGTTCCGCCATGGCGTTCAGGTCGCCCTTGGCCCAGGCTTGCAGGTAGGCGGTGCCGACCTCTTCCGGGGTGTCCCCCTCCTCGTCCACCCGCGGGTCATCGGCGGGGACGCTGGCCTGGGCCGTGGGCGTGGCTACGGTATCGGTGGCACCGGGTTCGTTCCGGCCGCTCAGGATCAGGCCGGTCACGCCGGAGAGGAATATGGCGAGTGCCACCGAGATCAGGACGAGCAGCGGCCGCCTGCGCATACGGTTTCTCCTGGACGTTGGAGAGTGCACTCCTGGATATATCACGCATAGGAGACAGAATGGCGAAGGTTGTGAAGGAGCCCCTGCCGGGACGGTATCCGGTGAGTTACGGCGAGGTGGAACTCCTGCGCGACCTCGACCGGCCGTACGGGTGGGTCCTCTGCAGCGGCGGGGTGCCGCAGTCCTATGTGGATCTGGCCGATCCCACCTATCTGGACTTCGAGTATGTGCAGCTCATGGGTACGGTCATCGACATCCTGCCAGGTGGGCCGCTGGATGTCGTGCACGTGGGCGGCGGGGCGTTCACGCTGCCCCGGTATGTGGCGGCCACCCGGCCGGGGTCCCGGCAGATCGTGATCGAACCGGATGAAGGGCTTGTTCAGCTGGTTCGCGACCAGCTCGGGCTCAGGTCCGTACCGCGCCTGAAGGTGCGGATCACCGACGGGCGGCGGGGCGCGACCGGGATCGAGGACGCGTTCGCCGACCTGGTCGTGCTGGACGCGTTCACCGGCGCGATCATGCCGGTGGAGCTGGCCACGGCCGAGTATCTGGCCGACATCGCGCGGATCCTGCGGCCGGGCGGCACGCTGCTGGTCAACGCCGCCGACGGCAAGGGCCTGATGTTCGCGCGGCGGCTGGTGGCCACGCTGCGCCGCGCGTTCCGGCACGTGCTGCTGCTGGCCGAGCCGGGCGTGCTGCGCGGGCGCAGGTTCGGCAACCTGATCCTGGTCGGGTCGGCCCGCGAGCTGCCGGTGGACCGGCTGGTGCGCAGTGCGGCGGGCGGCCTCACCCAGGCCCGCTGCGTGCACGGCGAGGACCTGACCAACTTCATCGCCGGAGCCGCGCCGATCAGGGACGGCGAACCGGTGGTCGCCCCCGTGCCGCCCCCGGACGTCTTCGGCTATTAATTAGAAAGTCGTGATCTGGACGGCCGCAGCGGTGGGTCGCCTGGTCGGCGGCTATGCGGCTGGCTATGGGACGGGTTTCTGATTAACAAGAACCGCCCTGTTCGGCCACGATCCGGTCGATGTGCCCGGCCAGCTGGTAGTCCCGGTCGGTGAGCCCGCCGGTGTCGTGCGTGGTGAGCGCGAAATGGACCGTACGCCACCGGATGTCGATGTCCGGATGGTGGTTCATGCGTTCCGCCTCCACCGCCACGGCGGTCACGATGCCGATCGCGGTCGGGAAGTCGGGGGCGGTGACCGTGCGGCGCAGCGTGTTGCCGTCCCTCGTCCAGGAGGGCGGCTCGGGCTCATTTTCCATGGCCCGAGCCTAACCATCCCCGGCTCAGAACATCGGAGCGCCACTCCCCGGCGCGGGCGCGGTCTTCGCCCGGGACCGGCGGGCCATGGACATGACCCCGCGCACCATGTGGGTGGCGTGGGTCTGCTGCCGGGTCGCGATCGACTCGGCCAGGATCGGCTCCAGCTCCGGCATCAGCCGGGGTAGCTGGGTGACACTCCACTCGTGCCACCGGGAGAACTCGGTGCCGCCGCTGTCGCTGTCCTCGCCCCGGTAGGCCATCATGACCGGACAGTGATCGTTGGCGTAACCGAGCCAGGACTCGATCGCCGAATTGAACCGTTCCACACGTGAGACGGCCGCGTAGAACCAGCCGTCATCCCCCAGGTAATCCTCATCGCCGGACCTGGCCGGGTAGGCCCTGGCCAGCGCACCGTGCAGAAACAACCCACTCGCGACGACCAGCTGGCGCCCCTCGGACCAGTCGATCGTGTCCTGGAGCGGTCCAGGACAGCTCGATTCGATGGCCGTGCGCTGGTAACTCGAGGGTTCTCGCTCGAAACGCACGTGGACCTCGGCCCACATGTAGTACTTGGCTTCGCCTGCCCCGAAGAAGGGGAAGGGAAATTCGTTCATCTGATCTCCCAGAAGGCGGGATCGGTGACATCACGGTGTCAGGTCCCCGAACTCCTAGCATCCGTAGTATTACGGGACTTTACCGAGAAGCCAGCAAAGCCGGGACAGCTAAATCGCGAAGCGCGTATAGTGGCCTGCGTCCGAAAGGGTCTACCGCCGGGCCGGCGGGATGTGATGCCTGTGGAGACCATGTAAGACCGAGTGAGGCAAACCCGATCCCGGCGATCGTCCGTGAAACAGGAAAACTCACCCGCGAGAGTGGGAATCCTCGGCCTCCAGGCCGCGGAGGAGGTCAATGGGTCCCGTGTTCGTCGGACGTGTCGCGGAGTTGATAGCGCTCGCTGAGGCGGCTGAGCGTGGCGGTCTTGCCGAGGTGGTCGGGGAGCCTGGGATCGGCAAGACCCGGCTGCTCACCGAGTTCGCCCGGCGCGCGGAGAAGCGCGGCCTGACCGTGCGCCGCGGCCGGGCCACCGAGTACGAGCGGGAGATGCCCTACCGCGCCTTCGAGGAGGCGTTCGATCCGTTCCCGACCGGTGACCGGCTGGTGCTCGCCCGGGAGGTGCGGGCCCAGCTCGCGGCGGCCGCCCCCGCCGTGCTGATCCTGGACGACCTGCACTGGGCCGACCCCGGCTCGATCGAGCTGCTCGCCTACCTGCTGCGCCGCCCGCTCCCCTCCGAGCGGGTGCTGCTGGTCTGCGCCTACCGCGACCGGCAGGGCGGCGTACGGCTCCCGGCCGCGCTGGCCGAAGCCGGGCCCGCCGCCGTGCCGCACACCCGGATCGAGGTCCCGCCGCTGGCCCTGGCCGACGCGGAGGCCCTGATCGGCAACCGCCCCGGGCTCCGCGCCCTCTACGCCGAGAGCGGCGGCAATCCCCTCTACCTGGAGGCCCTGGCCGGCCAGGAGGACCGCGGCTCCGGCCACCGCCACGACCTCACCGGCCTGCTGCTCGGCGAGATCGCCCTGCTGTCGGCCACCGAGCTGCTGGTGGCCCAGTCGGCCGCGGTCCTCGGCGACGAGTTCACCCCCGACGACGTCGCCATGGTGCTGGACTCCCCGCACACCGAGGCCCTCGGCCGGCTGGCCGCGCGCGACCTGATCCGCCCGGACGGCAACGGCAGGTTCCGCTTCCGGCATCCCCTGCTCCGCCGCCTGATCTACGAGAAGGCCGACCCCGCCTGGCGGATGAGCGCCCACCGGGTGGCCGCCCGCGAGCTCACCCTGCTCCGCGCGCCGGTCCGCGAGGTGGCGCACCACGTCTCCCGTACGGCCAGCAGGCACGACCCCGGCGACCTGAAGACGCTGATGGAGGCCGCCAGGGAGGCCATCATGGTCGCCCCAGCCGCGGCCATCGACTGGCTGACGGCCGCCCTGCCCCTGGTCGGGGACCTCACCGATCCCGCGTCTGTGGAGCTGCGCGTGCTGCTGGCCCGGGCGTACACCTTCGACGGGCAGCTGGAGGCGGCCAGGGCCGCCATGCACGAGCTGCTGCCGCACCTGCCGGTGGGCACCCGCGGCGAGGTGGTGGCCGCCTGCGCGGTGGTGGAACGGCTGCTCGGCCGCTACCAGGAGTCGGCCTCGCTGCTGGCCGCCGAGGTCGGGCAGGGCGGCAAGGGCGCCTGGCTGCACCGCGAGCTCGCCACCCTGCGGCTGCAGATGGGCGACGTCGCCGGCGCGCTGTCGGAGGTGGCCGAGGCGATCGCCGCCGCGGACGCCCCCGAGGAGGAGGCGGCGGCGCACTCCCTGCTGGCCTTCACCGCCGCCTACGAGGGCAATCCGCAGGCCTCCGGCGAGGCGATCGCCGAAGCCCGGGCGCTGGCCGACGGCCTCAGCGACGCCGAGGTCATGCGCGAGCTCACCTGCCTGAGCCGGCTGGCCTGGGCCGAGCTCTTCATGGAGCTGCACGCCGACGCGGAACGGCACGCCCGCCGCGCGCTCGCGCTGGCCCGGCCGCTCGGCCGCAGCGGCATCCTGGCCGACGTGCTCACCGCCGCCGCCCAGATCTGCGGCCGCACCGGCCGCCTGACCGAGGCCATCACGTTCGGCCAGGAGGCCGAGGACGTCGCCCACCAGTCCGGCAGCCCCACCCTGCTCGCGCTGGTCCAGGCCATCCACGCCGAGGCCCTCTCCTTCGTGGACCTGGGCCGGGCCGTGCACCTGGCCACCCGGGCCGGGGAGTCGGTGGCCGGGGTCGACGGCTGGTGGTCGGCCACCACCGTGTGCCTGTCCGCCCAGGTCCTGCTGGTCGCGGGGGAACCCGACCGGGCCCGCTGGATGCTGCTGGGCATCGGCGGCGGGGTCGGCATGCCGCAGTGCCAGCCCGGTTACCGGCCGATGTGGCTGGAGTCGCTCACCCAGGCCGCGCTCGGCTGCGACGAGATCGCCTGGGCCAGCGCCGCCGCAAGCGCGGCCATGGCCGCCGCCGACGCCCTCACGCTGCCCGCGCAGCGGGCCTTCGCGCTGCGCGCCCAGGCCTGCGTCCGCCTGGCCGAAGGCGACCAGCGCACCGCGGAAGCCCTCGCCGAGCAGGCGATCGGCCTGTTCAGCGACGTCAACATGCGCCCGCATGTAGCGCGCACCCTGCTGATGACGGCGGGCGCCCGCACCGACGCCCACCACGCGCTGGCCACCGCCAAGAACATCGCGCTGGACATCGGGGCCACCGTGCTGGTGGAGGAGGCCGAGCGGGAGCAGCGCCGCCTGGCCGCCCGGGCGCCGCGCCGGGGCGAGCTGCTGACCCGGCGGGAGCGCCAGATCGCCGAGCTGGCGATGACCGGCATGACCAGCAAGGAGATCGCGACCAAGCTGCTGCTCAGCAGCCGCACGGTGGACGACCACCTGGCCCGCGTCTACCGCAAGCTGGGCGTCTCCTCCCGGGCGGCCCTGGCCGGGGTGCTGCTGAGCTGAGCTACTTGCCCACTGCTACTTGCCCACGCCCGCGGTGAGACCGGACTGGATCTGGCGCTGGAAGATGACGTACACGATCAGGATGGGGATGATGGCCATGCTCAGCGCCGCGAACAGGGCGGCCCAGTCGGCTTCGTAGCCCGCGCTGGTGGAGATGTTGGCGATGCCCTGGGTGATCAGCCAGAGGTCCTGCTTGTCGCCGGGGAGCAGCACGATGGGGAGCAGGTACTGGTTCCACTGGCCGATCACGTTGAAGATCGTGATGCTGATCAGGCCGGGCTTGGCCATCGGCATCATGATCTGGAAGAACGTGCGGGTGTGCGAGGCGCCGTCCATCACGGCGGCCTCGGCGACCGTGTCCGGGAGCGCCTTGAAGAAGGCCGCCAGGAAGAAGACCGTGAACGGCAGCGAGAACGCCACGTACACCAGCACGACGCCGACGTGGGTGCCGAGCAGCCCCAGGTTCTGGACCACCTTGTACAGCGAGGAGAGCGCCAGGAACGGGGGGATGGACAGGCCTGACACGAACAGCAGGTAGATCAGGCGGTTGCCGGCGAACCGGTAGCGGGCCAGGACGTACGCCGCCATCGAGCCCAGCAGCATGGTGAAAAACGTGGAGATGGCCACCACGATCACGGTGTTGATCATGTATTGGCCGATGTTGGACTTCTCCCAGGCCCGGCCCCAGGCGTCCCAGTGGAAGTTGGCCGGCAGCGCCAGCGACTTCCCGCCGAACAGCTCGGTGTTGGTCTTGAACGAGCTGAGGAAGGTGTAGACGATCGGGGCGACCGTGAGGATCGTCCAGATGAACAGCGCGAGGTGCGACAGCCCCCCGAAGACGCCGGGGCCCTGGCGTCTGGTCCCGAGGCGCCTGGTCCCCGGGTTTCTGGTCCCGGAGCTTCTGGTCACGGTGCGAGTGGCCATGATCTAGTACTCGATCCTCTCGCGCCGGGTCACCCGGAGGGTGAGCGCCGCGAACGTCAGCACCAGGAAGACCAGGGCGACGCCCATCGCGGACGAATAGCCGAACTTGTAGTACGTGAAGGCCTGCCGCCAGATCTCCAGCGGCAGCACCGTCGTGGCGTTGTCCGGCCCACCGCGGTCCACCGAGAGCACCTGGACCAGGGCGAAGCAGTCGAACGCGGCGATGCCCAGATAGACCCAGCCGACCTGCACGGTGTTCCAGATCAGCGGGATGGTGACCCGGAAGAACAGGATGAACCGGCCCGCGCCGTCCAGCGCGGCGGCCTCGAAGATCTCCTTCGGCACCGAGGCCATGCCCGCCGAGAACAGCACCACGTAGAAGCCGACCGCCTGCCAGACCGCCACCCCGATGATGGTCCACAGCGCCAGGTTCGGGTCGATCAGCCAGCCCACCGGGTCGATCCCGATCAGGCCGAGCGCGCTGTTGAGGATGCCGTCCTTGTCCGGCCGCAGGATCGCCTGGAACAGCACGCCCACGATGGCGACCGCCAGCACCTGCGGGAAGAAGAAGACGACCTTGTAGAAGCCCGAGCCCCAGACCCCCGCCATGCGCCCGTTCCGCTGCCCGCCGCCCAGGTTCAGGAGGAAGGAGAAGAACAGGGCGATGATCAGGGACACGAGCGGCATGGCAAGCAGGATGACCCCGTGGTGCCGGACCGCCGCCCAGAACACCTCGTCGTCGAAGAGCTTCGTGAAGTTCTCGAACCCGACATACTCGAACGTCGGCGAGATTCCCCGCGAGTTCGTGAACGCCAGCTGGATGGCCTGCAGGTTCGGGCTGACGAAGAAGACGATGTAGAGCACCAGCGGCGCGATGAGGAACGAGAAGATAAAGCCGTACCTGCGCAGCGCCGAGGGCGTCAGCTTGCCATGCCGCATCGGATCACACGTTCCGGGTCTGCTTGGTGATCGAGGAGTCGTTCTTGGTCTTGTCCGCGGCCTCCTGCATCTTGGTCGCGAACTCCTCGGCCGAGATGCGCCCGAACATCAGCGCGTTGGTCTGCTTGCGTAGCTCGGTCTCCAGCTCCTTGTACCAGCCTTCGAACGTGGAGAAGGTGACCACGTTCTGGCCGGCCGCGGTCTGCATGTCGGCGACGCTCTGCAGGCCCGGCGAGAGGGTCAGGCCCTCGGTGGCGCCGATGACCACGGTGAGGCTCTTGGTGCGCTCGGTGAAGTCCTTGGCGCCCTGCTTGGACAGCATCTGGCGCAGGTACTCCAGGCCGCCCTGCGCGTTCTTGCCCTTGGCCGGGACGACGAAGCCCTCGGCCGCGGCGGCGCGGACCGCCTCGTACGGCATCTTGTCGGCCGCGGTGACGCTGGGCGTCGGGGCGACCGCGTACTTGAACTCGGCCGGGGTGTCCTTGGCCTGCTCGGCCTCCAGCCACGAACCCGACGGGTAAAGCGCGATCTTGCCCTGGTTCTGCTGGGTCTGCACCTCGGTATGGATCAGTCCCTCGTAGGACTTGTCCATGTATTTGCCGATTTCGGCCCACGCCGCCGCGGACTGCTTGATCGCGTCGTTGTTCCAGGCTCCGTCGACCAGGTTGTCGATGTTGAGCAGGATCTCGTTGCCACCGATCTTGGCGGCCGAGATGAGGATCATCCAGTACGCGTAGTACGAGGCGTTCTTGCCCGCGTACGCGAACGGCACGATGTCCTTGGCCTTGGCCGCCTCGGCGAAGGTCTTGAACTCCTCGAACGTCTTCGGCGGGGTCCAGCCCTCTTTCGCGAACAGCGCCGAGTCGTACCAGAGGCCGTAGGCGGTGTAGACGTAGTTCAGCGTGTACGGCTTGGCGGGGTCGCCGCCGAGGCCGGATTCGATGGTGCCGGGGACGATGATGTCCTTGACCTTCTTGGCCGGGTCGTCGACCGAGGGGGCCTCGAACAGCGGCGTCAGGTCCAGCAGCTGGCCGGCGCCGATCAGGGCGCCGCCGTCCAGGGCGTCGGTGCCGGAGTTGTTCACCACGTCGGGCACGTCGCCGGAGGCGAAGCGCGGGGTCAGGGTCTGACCGATGGTCTGGATGCCCTGGTGCTTGATCGTGGCGTTCGGGAACGCCTTCTTGTACAACGGCTCGTGCGACTGGGTGGCGTACTCGTCGCTGTACCCACCCTTGAAGATCACGACCTCAAGCGGAGCGTCGGCCTTGACCCCGAACGGGTTGCTGGCGGACACGGCGGCGGCGGTGGACGCGGCGGTCGTGGGGGCCGCCTCCGAGCCACCGGAGGTGGCGCACGAGCTCAGCAGACCGGCGGCGGGGCCGGCCACGAGGGCAGTGAGGCCGACGCGACGCAACATCTGGCGGCGCGTGATCTCGCGGGGCGTGTTGGTCATGCAACTCTCCTGGCGGGGATCAATTAGGAAAGTTTCCTAAACGTTTGAGGAACGTACGGCTAGCTCGCGAAGGCGTCAAGACTTCGGGATCGGTCTAGACCAACCCGTAACCCGACTGCGATGAATCCGCACAGTCCACGCACTCCTTTCCGCCGTTTTGCCTGGTTATGCCTACTTATAAACGTAGGATGACCGGAGGATGGTTTGCCGTCTTGGAGGTGTGTTGAGTCCACCATAACGGTAACTGGTATAGACCGGCTGGTGTTATATCGGACAATTGCCTAGATTGACCGGCATGTTGGAGTTACGACGAGATCTGTGCAGGTACGGCCGCCGCGCCGTCGAACTCGGCCTCGTCATCGGGACCTCGGGCAACCTGAGCGCCCGTTCCGGAGACCTCGTCGCGGTGACCCCCTCCGGCGTGGCCCTGGACGCGCTCCAGCCCGGCGACTGCCCCATCGTCTCCCTGGACGGCCACCTCGTCGAGGGCGACCTCCAGCCGTCCTCGGAAACCCCCATGCACCTGGCGGTCTACGCCGCCACCGGGACGACCGCGATCGTCCACACCCACGCCATGTTCACCACGGTCGTCGCCAGCACCCTGACCGAACTCCCGCCCATCCACTACAACGCCCTGCTCCTCGGCGGCCCCATCCGGGTAGCCCCCTACGCCACCTACGGCACCCCCGAACTAGCCGAAAACGTCCGCGCCGCCCTAGAAGGCCGGAAAGCCGCCCTCATGGCCAACCACGGCGGCATGACCATCGGCACCACCCTCACCGACGCCTTCGACTCCACCCGCCTCCTCGAATGGCTCTGCGAGCTCTACGTCCGCTCGTTGACCATCGGCAAACCCACCATCCTGACCGACGACCAACTAACGGACGTGATCAACCGCGCCCTGAACCCACCAACATTCCCTCGCAGGAACTAGCAATCCCCACCGACGCCGCAGCCCCTCTTTGGCGCCGGTGCGGCGAGAAGCATCACCTGCGTAAACGGCGCCGGATAACGGCGCGTAACCCGGATGCCCTCAGGAACCCAGCGCCGCCATCCTCGCCAATCCGAGCGGCAGCCCTCCGCTCCCGGCGAGCACATCATGAAATGTCCGCAGATCGCCGCCGAAGTCCGCCCGGATGTTCTCGATCTCGATCGCGCCCGTCAGGTAGGACGGCGCCTGCGTCGGCCACGCGCAGTAGCGGTTGACCTCACCCTTGGCCGTCCCCGACGACAGTGACGCCTTCGTTGACATGAACGTTTCGGCCTCTTCGACGGTCATCTCGCCACAGTGCAACGCGGTGTCCACCACGATCCGCGCCGCCCGGAAGATCCGGCAGTCCAGATGCGCCAACTCGGTCTGCGGCGTCGTGAAATACCCCTGCTCGTGCATCATGCGTTCCACATACAGCGCCCACCCCTCCGCGAAATACGGCGTCCGGAAGACCTTCCGTACCCGCCGGGGATTCCCCGCCATCCAGGCCAGATGCCAGTGATGCCCCGGATAGGTCTCATGCACGGCGATCGACGGGATCTGCGCGCGCGAGTTGGTGCGCAGGCGTTGCCGTACCTGCTCGGCGGAGAAGCCGTCCGGCGTGTACGGCACGAAGAACACCCCCGTGCGGGACGGCGTCAGCGGCGGCGGCGCCAGGTAGCTGGCCACGGCCAGGATCGGGCGCTGGAACTCCGGCGAGGGCAGCACGAAACACTCCTCCCCGTCCGGGAAGGTCACCAGCTCGTGATCACGGACGAAGTCGCGCGCCCGCATGGTCTCGGCCTCGTACTCCTCCCGCATCGCCTCCAGAGTCGGCGGATGGTCGTCCATCAGGGACTCCATCGCGGCACGCCAGTCATCCGCGCCCAACCGGCGCGCGACCTCGCCCATCCGCAGATCCAGCGCGGCCCACTCGGCCTTGCCCTTCTCGTGCAGCTCGGCGGAGCCGTACCCGAGCAGCTCGCGCTCGCGCAGCAGCGTCGAGTAGAGCTCTTCGCCCATCCGCCAGCTGCCGCCCGCCTTGAACCCCGCCAGGAAGTCGGCCAGCTCGTCGAACGCGGCGGCCGCGGGTTCCGCCGCCTCCGCCAGGCGCGCCCGGAGCGTGGGATCCTCGACCACGCCGGGGATCGTTTCGGTGAGGAAACGCCGGGCCGTACGAGCCTGGTCCAGACCCCGCGTGACGAGCAGTTCGGCGGCGAGATCCGGATCGAGGTTGGCCCGGCAGGCGGCGAGCACGTCCGGCACCTCGGCCAGCCGGGACAGCGCCGCCTTCACCAGCTCCGCCTCCGGCCGCAGCCGCTGCTGGAACGGCGTGTACAGCGACCCGAACACGGTCCCCAGGTAGGGCGCGGGATCGCGCCGCCAGTCCGGCCAGCGCGCGCTCGCGACCGTCCCCCGCAGGTACGACAGCGCCAGCTCGTGATCGATGCGATCGTCCAGATCGGCCGGAACCACCCCTTCCAGCCGTTCCAGCCAGAGCTCCGCCGCGCGCTCCCGCCGGGCGAACCCCTCTTCGGTAAAGTCCCCAAGGGTCCGGTCGTACCCATCCGCCCCGAGCAGATCCGCCCGGACCGGATGCTGATCGAGGTACCAGTCAACGAACTCATCCAGCAGCGTCATGCCGTGACCCTACATTTCCCCGCCCGCACGGACATCCGTCACACTGTTCCCGTAAGCGCGGCCCTAAATAGGAGCAATTCGGTGCCCCTGCAGATGACCGGCGCCCCCAGCGACCCCGACCTGATCCGGCTCCCCTGGGACATTCCGCTGGAGGACTGGCCCGAACACCACCTGGTGGCCCTCCCCCGGGGCATCTCCCGGCACGTGGTCCGCTTCGCCCGCCTGGCCGGCCGCGTCTACGCGATCAAGGAGATCAGCGAGCGCTACGCCAAACGCGAATACAAGCTCCTGTGGGACCTGGCCCGCCTGGACGCCCCCGCCGTCGAACCCGTCGCCGTCGTCACCGGCCGCACCGACGCCGACGGCCAGCCCCTCGACTCCGCGCTGATCACCCGCCACCTCCAGTTCTCCCTGCCCTACCGCGCCGTCCTGTCCGGCACCCTCCGCCCGGAAACCCTGACCCGCCTGCTCGACGCCCTCACCGTCCTGCTGGTACGGCTCCATCTGACCGGTTTCTACTGGGGCGACTGCTCCCTCTCCAACACCCTGTTCCGCCGCGACGCGGGCGCCTTCGCCGCCTACCTCGTCGACGCCGAAACCGGCGAACTCCACCCGATGATCAGCGAGGGCCAGCGCCACCACGACATCGACGTCGCCCACATCAACATCTACGGCGAGCTCCTCGACCTGGAGGCCGGCGGCCTGCTCCACCCCTCCATCGACCCGCTCCTGTTCGCCGAGCAGATCGTCGAGCGTTACCACCGCCTCTGGGGCGAGCTCAACTCCGACGAGATCATCGAGGAGGTCGACTGGCACATCGTCGAGCAGCGCATCCGCCGCCTCAACTCCCTCGGCTTCGACGTCGCCGAGATGATGGTCCGCCGCAAAGCCGGCACCGGCCGCCTCATCGTCCGCCCCAAGGTCGTCGACGCCGGCCACCACCAGCGCCGCCTGCTCCGCCTCACCGGCCTCGACGTCGAAGAGAACCAGGCCCGCCGCCTCCTCAACGACCTCGACTCCTTCCGCGCCGCCAACGACCTCCGCCACGAGGACGAGGCCATCGTCGCCCACCGCTGGCTCGCCGAGGTCTTCCACCCGGTCGTCAGCGCCGTCCCCGCCCCTCTCCGCCGCAAACTCGAACAAGCCCAGCTCTTCCACGAGGTCCTCGACCACCGCTGGTACATGTCCGAAGCCGCCGGCAAGGACGTCGGCCTCCCCGCGGCGGTCGCCTCCTACGTAAAAACCGTCCTAGTCCACAAACCCGACGAAAAAGCCATCATCACGGACCTGGAGGAGACCCTGTACTAATTGGTTTCCAGAGTGGCCAGATAGGTTGCCGCGGCGGCGATGTCGTCTTCGCCGAAAACCCGGATGCCGTTGGCGGTCAGCAGCGCGGCGGTGACACCCTGTCCCGTGGTCGCGTGTCCGGCGAAGGTGCCGTCATAGATCTTCAGCGGGCCGCACGAGGGGCTTCCCTCTTTGAGGATGGCGAGTCGTACGCCATGACGATGGGCCGCGGCGAGCGCCGCGTGGGCTCCGGCCACGAACTCGTCGGTCACGTCCGTGCCGTCGGCGCGCCGGACGTGGGCCGTGCCTGCGAGGACGGCGTCGCCGCCCGCGCCGCGTTCGATTTCGGCGGGCGGGCGGGGCACCGGCAGGCCGCCGGCCACCTCCGGGCAGAACGAGACCAGCCTGCCCTCCGTGCGCCAAGCTGCGAGCAGGGCATCTTCGCTGGTCTTGGCCTTGCCGTCGAAGCGTACGCGGCTGCCGAGCAGGCACGCGCTGACCAGTATCCGATGCATAGTCCTATTCTCCCAGGCGCCCGCATTGAGATGAGCAATCCTCACAAATCCCCTCCGAATATGCTTTTCCTTCTATCCGGGGGAGCAATCCTTACTCATGATTATCAATCCTTCCGCCTGGTATCAGGCGTCCCATAGATCCATGTAGTTGATATTCCGGGATTTCTCTACTCTTGGCCGGGTTGTCAGGCGGGAGGAGAGTCACGGGTGATCACAATTGAGGACTGTCTCGTCGAGGCGATGTCCATTCCCGGGGCGCTCGGCGCGATCCTCGTGGACCACGCGAGCGAGACCGCCGTCGCCACCCGGGGCAGGTCCGACCCGGAACGCTCGGCGAGCGGGCTGAGCGAGGCCTTTCGCGCCATCCAGACCGGCCTGGCCCTCTCCTCCCCCACTGGAACGGTCCGGATCGACGACGTGATCATCACCACCGATCAGGGGTACCAGCTGATCAGGCCGATGGACACGCCCGTCGACGGGCCGTTGCTGATCTGCGTGCAACTTGATCTGAACCGGGCCAATCTGGGCCTGGCACGACATCGGCTGCAGAGCATCTCGCGCCAGCTGATCGCCTCGTGACGCATGGGCGACAGCATCGAGGCGACGCTGACCAGCCTGGCCGGCGACGGCGCGACGGGCGCTCTGCGGGCGGGGCGGGCCGGGACGATCTACCTGCACGAGGGACGGGTCTGCCTGGTGGAGTGCCAGGGCACGCCGAGCGTGGAGGAGTTGCTGACCACGTCCGGGCGGATCAGCGCCAACGGGGTCAGGACCACCCGGCAGGCCGCGGCCGGGGACGGCGGCGACATGCTGGTCAGGCGTGGCGTGCTGACCCGAGGAGAGCTTCAGCTCTGCGTGCTCGGAGCGACCCTGGACGCGTCGTTCTTCCTGTTCGGCATGGCCGGGCCGAAGCTCAGGTTCAAGGACGGGGACCGGCACTGGCTGGGCACGTACTGGTACTTCGACGTGCCGGCGCTGCTGCTGGAGTGCCGCCGGAGGAGGGCCAGATTGGACCGGGCCTGGCCATCGGCCGAGCTGGACGGCAAGCCGGTGCGGCCGGTGCGGCGGATCGGCTCCAAACATGTGGTGGTGTCGTCGGCCCAGTGGGAGATCCTGCTGGCCGCCGACGGCGAGAGCACCCCCGCCGAGCTGGCCAAGAAGATCGGCCTGTCCGCGTACGCGACGCTGGTGGCCGTCCGCGAACTCGCCGCCGCGGATCTCCTCGTACGGCCCGAGCCCGCCACGAAACCCGAACCGAAACCCGAACTGCCGCGCCGCACCGACCGGTCGGGGCTGCGCCCAGGGCTGGGCGCGCAGTCGCACACGATCACGCCGCAGACCACGGGAGACCCGACGGACGTGAATCTGCTCATCAGGCTGCGTGACGCGCTGGAGGCCCTCCAGTGATCGCGCGCCCGTGGCTCACGGCGGCAAGGGCCTGTTCCTCTATCTGGCCCTGGACCGGGCCAGGGCCAATCTGGCCATGGCCCGGCACAGCCTGCGTGCCATCGAGGACAAGCTCGACATCTAACCGACCCGCCCGGTCAGCTCGGTGATCGCGGCCACGATCTCCGGCCAGAGCGGCCGGGGCAGATCGTGACCCATGCCCGGATAGGTGAGGAGTTTGGCGCCGGGGATGGCGTCGGCGGTGGCCACGCCCCCCGGCGGGGTGATCAGCGGATCCTCGTCCCCGTGGATGACCAGCGCGGGCACGTTCAGCTCGCGCAGCCCCTCGGTCCGGTCCGGCGCGCACGTGATCGCGATGAGCTGCCGGGTCGAACCCTTCGGGTCGTAACAGCGGTCGTAGCTGACGCCCGCGACGCGCGCGATCCGGTCCGGCTCGCTCGGATATCCGGGCGAGCCGATCACCTGGAACACCTCGAGCGCGCGCTGGATCGCCTCGTCCCGGTTCCTGGCGGGCGGGCCCAGCAGCGCGGCCATGGCCGCGTCGGTGGCGGGCGCGAGCGCGGTGGCGGGCGTGGACATGATCGAGGTGAGGCTGCGCACCCGCTCCGGCGCGGTGATGGCCAGCGTCTGCGCGATCATCCCGCCCATCGAGACGCCGACCACGTGCGCGCTCGCCCACCCCAGCGTGTCCATCAGCCCGGCCGTGTCCGCGGCCATGTCCTCCAGCGTGTACGGCACCGCCGACGCGTCCCCGCCCAGCGCCGCCATCAGATCGGCCGGCCCGTCGACATGGGTGGACAGCCCGATGTCCCGGTTGTCGAATCGCGCGACCTGGTGCCCCTCGGCCACCAGCAGCTCGATGAACTCCTCGTCCCAGGCCACCATCTGCATGCCCAGACCCATGATGAGCAGCAGCGGGCGGCCGGTCCCGAAGACCTCGTACTCGATGTCGATCCCGTGCACGGTGGTTCGCATGGCAACAGAATTCCATTCTGTTTCTATGCCGGGCAAGTCATACGCTCACCGATTCCTTCTGCAGCACTGCCGTGACCCGCTGGATGACGTCGGTGGGAGACGGCGACCCGGTCAGCCGCAGCAGCTCCTGACCCCCGTTCAGGAGCAGCACGGTCGGCACCGACTCGACCCCGAAATACTGGGCCGCGCTCGGCGACTGCTCGATGTCGATGGCGGCCCCGGCCAGCTCGCCTCGGTATTCGGCGAGGATCCGGTCGATTACCGGCCGCAGGCGCTCGCAGGCCAGCGAGTCGGGGGCGCTGAAGTCGACCAGCACCGGCGCCGGGCCGCCGAGCAGCGCGTGCAGCTCGTGGGGCTGGGTGATCAGGGGGCGCTGCGGCGCGGTGAGCGGGCCTGGGTCGTAGTCGGCCAGCATCCTGGCGTACGCGTCGGCGTGTTCCGGGGCGGCGTACAGGCCGTTGACGGCGAGACCGGCGAACAGGAAGCGGGCGCACGCGGCCCTCGGCACCCGGTCCAGGTCGATCTCGCACAGCGGCGGGGCGAGGCTGAGCACGGCGTCCGCGTCCACGGCGCCGGCCAGCGACAGCACCCGCAGGCTGCGGGTGCGGCCCAGCCGCCGCAGCTGGCCCGGATCGAGCCGCAGCCCGCCGAGCCGCAGGTAGCCCAGGTCCGGCGGCGTCACCAGCGCCCCCAGGCCGGACCCGGTGATCCCGTCCCCGGTCACGGCCAGCACCGCGAGCGGGAGTTCGGCGACCCGCCAGAACACCTGGTCGCTGAGGGCCCGCCCGCGCAACCTGACCGTGAGCAGCGGCGAATCGGGGAAGGCGATGTCGCCGGTCATCCGGTCGGAGCGCAGGTTGAGCGTCTCCAGGCGGCGCAGCGACCGCAGCGCGACCAGGCCGTCGTCGGTGAAGTCCCCGCTCAGGCTGAGGTCGCGCAACCCTTCCATGCGGGCCACGATCCGCAGGTCCTCATCGCGTACGTTGTCCAGGTCGAGGCCGTCCATGTCCGGCACCTCGGCCAGCCGCGCGGGGCCGTCGGCCACGTACGTGATCTCGACGTGCCCCGGCACGTCCACCGTGCCGATCGGGTCGAACTCACCCGAGAGCTGATCGGCGGGCAGGTCGTCGAGGATCAGATAGCGGATGACGCCCGGAAGGCATTCATCCGGAAAACGGACAGTTCTGTCTATACCAGTGCCACGAAGTTTCCCCATGATCGGTTGGATGCCCAGGTCGATGACCAGGACAAACGCCAGGCAAGATGATTTATCCGTTGGTTCGCCGGAGCGGCCTGAGCTGTCCTCTTTCCAGCGAGTGGCTATACCGTGGGGGTATGCCGAACCCCGCGATCCTCACGGTCGATGACGATCCGGCTGTCTCCCGAGCCGTCTCCCGGGACCTGCGCCGCCGGTACGGCGACCGCTATCGGGTGGTCCGCGCCGACTCGGGCGACAACGCACTTGAAGCGCTCCGGGAGATCAAGCTGCGCGGCGAGCAGGTGGCGGTCCTGCTGGCCGACTACCGCATGCCGCACATGAACGGGATCCAGTTCCTGGAATCGGCCATGGATCTGTTCCCGCTGGCCCGGCGCGTGCTGCTCACCGCGTACGCGGACACCGACGCGGCCATCGACGCCATCAACCTGGTCGACGTCGACCACTACCTGCTCAAGCCGTGGAACCCGCCCGAGGAGAAGCTTTACCCGGTGGTGGACTCGATGCTGGACGCCTGGCGGGCCAGCCCCGAGCCGCCCGCCTCGGAGGTCCGGGTGGTCGGGCATCGCTGGTCGGCGCCGTCGTTCGCGGTGCGGGACTTCCTGGCGCGGAACCTGGTGCCGTACCGGTGGCTGCTGGCCGACGAGCCGGAGGGCGGGCGGCTGCTGGCCGCGGCCGGGCTCACCGCCGACGACGTGCCGCTGGTGCTGACCTCGGACGGCAAGACGCTGGCCGCGCCCAACGAAGCCGATCTGGCGGTGCACGTCGGCCTCACCACCACCCCGTCGCTGGAGTTCTACGACCTGGTCGTGGTCGGCGCGGGTCCCGCCGGTCTGGGCGCGGCCGTGTACGGCGCGTCCGAGGGATTGCGTACGGTCCTGGTCGAGCAGCGCGCCACCGGCGGGCAGGCCGGGCAGAGCAGCAGGATCGAGAACTACCTCGGTTTCCCCGACGGCGTCTCGGGCGCGCAGCTGACCGACCGGGCCAGGCGGCAGGCGCTGCGGTTCGGGGCCGAGCTGCTGACCACGCGGGAGGCCATCGGCCTGGAGTCCGGCGGCACCAGCCGGCTGCTGCGTTTCGGCGACGGCACCTCGATCGCCGCCCACGCGGTCGTGCTGGCCACCGGCGTCTCCTACCGCATGCTCGACGCGCCAGGCCTGGACGAGCTGACCGGCCGCGGCGTCTTCTACGGTTCCGCCTCGACCGAGGCCCCGAGCTGCTTCGAGCAGGACGTCTACATCGTCGGCGGGGCCAACTCCGCTGGCCAGGCGGCGGTGCACTTCGCGCGGTACGCCTCCCGCGTGCACATGCTGATCAGAGGCGCCGACCTGCGGCATTCCATGTCCAGCTACCTGATCCAGCAGATCGAGGCCATCGGCAACATCACGGTCTGGCCGCACAGCGAGGTGGCCGAGGCGCACGGGGACGAGCATCTGGAGCGGCTGACCGTGCGCGATCCGCGATCCGGGGAGACTCGGGACGTGGACACGTCCTGGTTGTTCATCTTCATCGGGGCCGAGCCCAGGACGGGCTGGCTGGACGACGCGGTGCTGCGGGACCGGCTCGGTTTCGTGCTGACCGGGCCGGACCTGCTCTGCGAGGGTAAACGTCCGCCGGGGTGGACGTTGCCGCGTGATCCGTACCATCTGGAAAGCAGCATGCCGGGGGTCTTCGCGGCCGGGGACGTGCGCGCCGCTTCGGTCAAGCGGGTGGCCTCCGCCGTGGGCGAGGGAGCGATGGCCGTGTCGCTCATCCACCGCTATCTGGAGGCGCAGTGAGCGAGTTGCTGACCCCGGCGGAACTGCGGACGCTGTTCCTCTTCGAGAAGCTCGACGAACACCAGCTCGGGCTGCTGGCTGAGCACGGGCGGGTGGTGCGGTATCCGGCCGGGCAGACGGTCTACCGCGAGGGCGAACCGGCGACGTGTTTCATCGTGCTGCTCAGCGGGGTGATCACGCTCACCCGGCTGATCCACGGCGATGAGGTGGAGGTCACCAGAACCGAACAGCGCGGCGTGTACGGCGGGGCGACCCAGGCCTATCTCGGCGAGCAGGTCGACCAGATCTACATGAACACGGTGCACGCGATCAGCGACGTCGCGGTGCTGGAGATCCCCGCCGACCTGTTCGGGGGCTGGACCCGGGAGTGGTTCCCGATGGCCATGCACCTGCTGGAGGGGCTGTTCTTCGGCATGCGGGCCAGCCAGACCATCGTCGGCGAGCGGGAGCGGCTGATCGCGCTCGGGTCGCTGTCGGCCGGGCTCACCCACGAGCTGAACAATCCGGCCGCGGCGGCGGTGCGGGCCACCGCGGTGCTGCGCGAGCGGGTCACCGGCATGCGCACCAAGCTCGCGATGATCGCCGACGGCCGCCTGGACGGAACCCGCCTGCACAAACTGGTCGAACTCCAGGAAGCCGCCGTGAAACGCGCGGCCAGCGCGCCGCACCTGTCCGCGCTGGCGACCTCCGACGCCGAGGAGGCGCTGGCCGACTGGCTGGACGATCATGACGTGACCGCCGGGTGGGACATCGCGCCGACGCTGGTCGCCGGAGGCGTCGACGCCGAGTGGCTGGAGCAGGTGACCGGCGCGATCGGCCCGGAGAACCTGGAACCGGCGATCCGCTGGCTCACCTACACCATCGACACCGAACTGCTGATGGGCGAGATCGACGACGCGGTCTCCCGCATCTCCGGCCTGGTCGCCGCCGCCAAGCAGTACTCCCAGCTGGACCGGGCCCCGCACCAGACGGTCGACGTGCACGACCTGCTCAACGCGACTCTGACCATGCTGCAGGCCAAGATCCCGCAGGGCATCCGCACGGTCAAGGAATACGACCGCGACCTCCCGCCGATTCCCGCCTACGCCGCCGAACTCAACCAGGTCTGGACGAACCTCATCGACAACGCCATCAGCGCGATGGGCGAGACGGGCACGCTGACCATCCGGACCACCCGCGAGGCCAAGAACCTGATCGTCGAGATCGCCGACACCGGCCCCGGCATCCCGCCCACCATCCGCCCCAGAATCTTCGAACCCTTCTTCACCACCAAGCCCGTCGGCGAGGGCACCGGCCTCGGCCTGGACATCTCCTACCGGATAGTCGTCAAAAAACACCACGGCGACATCCGCGTCGACTCCACCCCCGGCGACACCCGCTTCCGCGTCTTCCTCCCCTTCGAGGACTGAATCTCCTCACGACGAGAACCGGCACAACCGTGCCAGCGAAACCAGCCGCCAGGCCCTCCTGGCACGGTGCGGCGAGACGCCTCTCGGACGTGTGGGTGGCCCCCGACCCATGGCTCGGTGCGGAGACCTCTCCCCGACCCTGTGGTGGTCCCGCCTCGGGGCCTCTCTTGGCGCCGGTGCGGCGAGAACTGACGCCTGCGTAAACGGCGCCGGATAACGGCGAGGAACCTGGTGGGTCGGCGGTTATGGGTGCTTGGTTCCGCCGATGACCACGATGTCTTCGAGGGCGGGGTCGGGTTCTTCGAGAGGGGGGCGTCGGCGTGGCCGGAGTCGCTGGACGACGAGGGTGCCCGCGATGGAGAGCAGGGCGACTAGCGCCAGAAGGTAGACGGGCGTTGTTGCTGCTTCCTCCTTTGGTTGGGTAAGCGCCGCATTCGTCACCTGTGGGGACGGCTGGGCTGCCACCGCCTGGGATTGGCCGGTGACCTCGCCCTTCCAGGGGAAGCCTGGGGGTTTGATTTCGCCCCAGTAATCCTTTACCTGCGTGCCGCCGGTGACGGGGAACTCCGGCTGGGCGAGGGTCAGGGTGCCGGGGACGGTCAGGGTGCCGACCTCGTGTTCCATGAAGAAGCCCTGGATGCCCTGGACGCGCCAGGTGCCTTGAGGGATCTTGACGGCTACCGCGTAGTGGGCGGGTTCGGGTAGGCGGGAGCCGGTGAACGTGAGGACGGTGCCCTTCTCGTCGGTCAGGCGCAGGCCGGTTTCGCCCAGTTGTTTCTCTGAGCCCTCGAAGGGGTGGGTGCCGTGCTGGAGCACCCAGTAGCCGACCGTGTAGGCCTGGCCGGCCTCGATCCGATCGGGCAGCGGGTCCAGTTCGGTGACCGCCCATCCGCCCGCGTACGCGGGAACGGCCATCGCGGCCACGATCACCATAGACCCGAAAAACACGAAAAATCGTCTCATCTTCGCACCTCCGGCTGTTCTACACCGCCCGCGCCCGCGAGGTTCCGATCCTGTTCGGGATGCCGGCCCGCCTCTATATAAGCCAGCCCTAATATGACGAAATCGAACATCTGTTTGTACAGTCGAGACATGGAGACACTCTTCCAAGGGTCCTTGCTCGACTGGGGCGACGAGGTCGGCCCGGGACCGCTCGGCGGCACCGTCCGCAGGACCCCGCTCGCCCACGGCGCCTGGATCGACATCCGCCCCGCCTGGATGACCGGCGCCGACACCCTGTTCCGCCGCCTGGCCGACACCGTGCCCTGGCACGCAGAACGACGCCAGATGTATGACCACATGGTCGACGTCCCACGCCTGATGAGCTTCTACGGCGAAGAAGACATCCTCCCCGACCCGGCGCTCGACGAGGCGAAAGCCCTGCTCAACGCCCACTACGCGGCCGAGCTAGGCGAGCCCTTCCGCACTGCGGGCCTGTGCCTCTACCGCGACGGCCGCGATAGCGTCGCCTGGCACGGCGACCGCATCGGCCGGGGCAGGACCGAGGACACGATGGTCGCCATCATCTCGATCGGCGCCCCCCGCAGCCTGCTGCTCCGCCCGCGCGGCGGAGGCGGCCCCACCCTCCGCCACGACCTCGGCCACGGCGACCTCCTGGTGATGGGCGGCAGCTGCCAGCGCACCTGGGAACACGCCGTGCCCAAGTCCGCGCGCGCGATGGGCCCGCGCATCAGCATCCAGTTCCGCCCCAGGGGCGTACGCTGACCTGATCAGCCGGGGAAACGGATGAACGGCGGCGGCACATGCGCGGTCAGCCAGACGCCGTTGGCGCTGCGATAGAAGACATGGCCCGCCGCGTGCATCGCCCCGGAATCAACCGACAGGATGACCGGACGGCCGCGCCGCGCCCCGACCCGGGTGGCGGTCTCCCGATCCGGCGACAGGTGCACGTGCCGGCGGCGCATCGGCCGCAGCCCGTCCGCCTGGATCCCCGGCACGCTCGCCGCGACCGTCCCGTGGAACAGGAACCCGGGCGGCTCGACCTCGGGCAGGCCGAGGTCCACCTCAACCGAATGGCCCTGGCTGGCCCGGATCCGGTCGCCCTCGATCGCGAAACGCTGCTTGTCGTTGCCCGCGACCGCGTCGGCCAGTTCGTCCCGCGAGATCGGGAAGCCGTGCGCCCCGGCCGCCGCCAGCAGCTCCGGCACCGGCACCCAGCCGTTGGCGTCCAGCGTGATCCCGATCCGCTCGGGCTGGTGCCGCAGGTGTTTGGACAGGTATTTGGAGACCTGTACCAGCCGCCGTTCGTCCGTCACCGCTCGTCACATCCCTTCGCGATCTATCGTGGCCGAATCCACCCCCGGGCGCCATCGGGTTTCAAGCGACGGTTCTCCGGTAACGGTGGGTGCGCCGGGCCAAGCCGTGATCGTCGAGGGTGCGGGTGATGAGCCGCATCGCCCGGCGGAGCGTCATGTCGTCGAGGTGGCCGTACCCGATGACCACGCCGTTGCGGTGGCGGCCGTCCGGATGGCAGTAGTCGGCCAGGTCGGCGGCGATGAGCTCGTTGCGGCGCAGCATCCGCACGATCTCCCCCACGCGCACGTCGCCGGGCAAGAGCAGCGTCATCGACGACCCTGAATCCGGCCCGGCCAGGCCGACTTCGGCGACCTGGGGCCGGTAACGCCACCCCGCGCGGAACAGATCCCCCAACGGAGGCATCACATGGCCAAGCTCGACATCACCAACGTTCCCCGCGAACTCGACGAATTCATCGCCACGAGCGGCAACCCCCGGCATCGCCAGATCGCCGAAGTCGTCCGCCGCCACTACCTGCTTGAACTCACCGGACGCGGCGACGAACTCTTCGCCGAGGACATGATGGCCGAGAACCCCCTCTACTACATGAACATCAACGGCCTGAGCATCACCCTGCGCGGCACCGAGGAGGTCAGCGCCTTCTACGAGTCCCAGCACGGCGTGATGCTCGCGGCCACCGACGTCACCCAGGTGGTCAACGACTACGGCTACTGGACCGAATGCCAGTTCAACTGGTACCTGACCGGCGCCGCCCTCGCCGACCAGGGCGTGGAGGTGTCCTCCCCGGACGCCACGTACATCAAGAAGTCCTGGATCTCCATGTACTGGCCGTTCGACGACCGGGCCCGAATGCTCGGCGAACACATCTACGAACACCTCGACATCGCCGAGATCATCCCCATCCCCGCAGAGGACTTCATCACCCTGGAACACGCCCAGAAGGTCCTCACTCCGCTCCTCCGCCCGCTCCCTATGTACACACCGTGACGGAATGATGCTGGGCGGGTGCGCCATCGGGCTGTGGCCTGCTCCGTCCGGCCGGAGCAGGCCGCCGAGGTGACCGTCCCCGTCAGCGGTCGCGGACGTAGTAGTGGCCGAGGCTGTCGTCGAAGCGGCCGGTGGACCGGCAACATCGGCGGAAACCGCCGCCCGGAGCCGCAGGGGCACGGGTCGTTGCCGCCGAGTTTCTCGATCAGTTCAGTGTCGACGCCGACGCTGCGGTCGCCGCGCTTGACGTGCGTCTCGCTGGAGGGAACCCCCGGCGGCGCTTGCTGATCGGCTCAAAAGGACATCTCGTCGTAGTACATGGCTACCTCCCGAAGTCGATCTCGACGGTAACCGGATGGAGACGCCGGCGCGATCGGATTTCGCCGCCGCTCGCCGTTGTCATATAGGCGCTATGCACCGGCGGAGAGGAGAGCTGTCACGTCGTGGTGGTTGAGGTAGACGACGATGCGCAGGGCGCCCGAGTCGCGGCGTACCAGGAAAGTCGATTCGAGGCGCAGGGGTCCCGGTCGGCGCGTTCGGCGGTCCAGTCGATGCTCACCAGGGTGTGCTGGTCGTCGAGGCGCAGCTGGCGGGCGTCGGCGCGGTGGATGGCGCCGACTCCGGCGGCGGCGAACATGTCACGCCGGGCCGGTAGCGCGGCCGCCAGCATGGCGGGGGTGAGGGCGATCGCGTGGGCTGGGTCCAGGGCGAGGAAGTTCGGCGCGAACAGTGCCGTGGCCTCGGTGCCCTGCTCGGCGTTGCGGCGGTCGTAGTCCTCGATGAAGGCCTCGATGTCGGGGTCGAGCGGACTCCACGCAGAGGTGATCATAGTTCGGTCGCTACCTTCTCTAGCAGGGGTACGGCTGCCGCGAGCTGGGCAAGGTCGGCGGCGTCGAGCCGGTCTCGCAGCACCTCCTCGATGCGGCCGAGGCTGGCGGCTTCGCGGTGGCGCAGCGTGCGCTGGCCGGCGGCGGTGATGGTCACGACCACCCGCCGGCCGTCGTCGGGTGCTCTCGACCGGCTGACCAGTTGCTGGCCTTCCAGGTGGGTCAGCGTCGCGGCGACAGCGGCTCCGGTGACCCCTTCGTCGCCGGCCAGGGCTCCCGGGGACGTCGGCCCGGACACGTCGAGGCGGTGCAGGACGGCGAGTTCGAGAAAGCTGAGTCCCTCGCCGGTGTCGACATACATCCGCCGCAGCCGCCGGGCCAGTCGGCCGACGGCCAGGCGTAGATCGCGGGCAAGCTCTGGAGGGTCACTGGTCGACATGTAGTTAAGCTAGCTTAACTAAGCCAGCTTAGACAAGTGGACGATCACGCGCCGGACCCGCTGCGGCTCGTACCAGGCGCCGACTTGGCTCCTGCGGCCCGCCGAAACGGGGATTACGGGGAGGAACCACGGGGCCGGACCGGCCGTCCGGGCCCCGCGGCACGGTCAGTCGCCCGTTACAGCTTGTTCCAGCACTTTCCGAGGCAACATGCCCACATTTTCGGTTTGCCCAATTTTTGTTGATTTATCAATAAAATGAGAATTTGATGTGGATTAAAGTAGCTGATTAAAGTAGTTGAAAATATTAGGCGTTTGTGCGGTGCGTATTGGATGCGAAAGAACGAGAGGCCGGAGGAGTGAGTTCACTCGCGGATATCTGGGATGACCAGGGATGGCCCACAGGCGAGACCGTGGAGCGGATCCTGAGCGGGCATCCCGCGGGAGAGGCAATACGTGCTCCGATCCTGCACTCATGGCGGCGTTGTCAGGACGCCGGGCTCACCCCCGGCACCTTCCTACCGCGCCTGATCGACGACGTGGACTACGACAACACCCTGGTACGCGCGGCCCGGCCCGTGCTCGACCGGCTCCAGACCACCGTTGCCGACACTCCGTCGGACGTGTTCCTGTGCGATGCGTCCGGAGTACAGCTCCTCCGTGTCGTGGGCGACGCGTCGATGTGCAGCGGATCGAACGCCATCCTCGCCGTTCCCGGCTTCAGCTTCGCCGAGTCGAACATAGGCACCAACGCCGCCGGCTCCACGCTGATGGAACGGCGAACATGCCAGGTCGCGGGCAACGAGCACCCCTGGGAACCGCTGCGCAGGTTCACCGCCGTGGGCGCACGGGTGTGCCATCCCCTCAGCGGGCGCGTGGAAGGGGTCGTGTGCGTCGCCGCCACGCGCGAGAGGGCGAACGCGCAGATGATGGCCGTAGCCCGGCGATCAGCCGACGCCGTCGAGCAGCGGCTGCTCGAGCTCAGCACCGAACGCGAGCGGGCCCTGTGGAGGAGGCTTCGCGGGGCGCGGGAGGCCAGAGCCGCAAGCGCCGTACCGGGCTCCATGCCCCGGGACCTGTGCCACCGCGATCGGCTCGCCCTGGAAGACGCCGCCGTAAGGCTGATCGCGCAGGGCCGGGCGGCTGTGGTGGAGGTAGCCCTGTGCGACGGGCGCACAGCCACGCTCGTCGCGCAGCCGGTGAGCGATTCCGCCGACCTGACCGGCATCGCCGTACAGGCCCGCTGCCCAGGCGGCTTGTCGCGCAGGTAGGCCAGGCGAGCAACCTCAGCCGACCAGTTTCAGATTAGTCAACTCTGGTTGCTTGAATCGGGCTTCCTCGCGTGCAGCCAGCACGCCAGTGACACGCCAACGCACGGCCAGTCACGCACAAGTGATGCCCAAGACGGACGAGTCACGCTCGGAGCGAAAGGTCTTCGCCGCCACTCGGCGAAGTTGGTCGCATCCACGGGTCGTTCGCTCACGGGAGACGGAATCATGCGCATAAGACACGGGGCAGCGGGGGCTCCCGCGCAGCCTTGTCGACGCCGGTCATACTGGCGACACGAGTCGCCGCTCGGGGTGGGCACATGTCCGTCGTGAAGATCAGCCCGGTCCCGCTGGACCAGGCTCCCGAGGTCACCGAGTTCCTCACCAGGCTCGATCTGGGCGCCTTACGCCAGGACGAGATCTCCGCGTTCCGCGGCCGCAACGACAGCTGGGCCGGTGTGACCAGTACGGGATTCCCCGTCTTCGTCAAGCGGGTCGGCGGCGAGCCGAGCACGGTCCGCCCGAGGGTGGACCGGATCAAGGCGATGGGCGAACTGCTCAACACGCACCCGGTCGTCAACGCTCCCCGATTCCTGGGCGCAGATGAGGAGTCCGGCCTGGTGGCCTTCGCCCTGCTGCAGCACGCCCAGAGCGGATCCGACCTCGGTGGCGACGGCTTCACCTGGGAACTCGCCCACTCCGCGGGATTCCAGGTGGGAACGCTCCACACCCTCCAGGTCCCGCAGGCCGTGGCCGAGGACACCTCGGAGCCGCCGCTTCCCCCGCTCAAGGCCCTGGTCGCGCTCCCGCTGGAGGCGTACGCGGTCGCGAGCGGCGCGGAGCTGGAGGCATGGGCGATCCTGCACAACGATCCCGTGGTCGTCGAGATGATCAGAAAGCTCTCCGCGTGGGAGAAGGACAGCGCGCCCGTCCTGGTCCACGGCGACCTGCGGCTCGATCAGTTCCTGCACCACCACGGCAAGCTCCACCTGGTCGACTGGGAAGAGGCCAGGCGGGCCGACGCCGCCCGGGACGTGGGCGCTTTCGTCGGCGAATGGCTCTACCGCGGCGTGCTCGGTATGGCCGGCCATGAGGAAACGGTCAGCGATCGGGAGGTCGTGGCCAACGGCGCACGCCGCTTCGAGATGCTGCGGCCGAACATCGAGGCGTTCTGGTCGGGCTATCTGGAGGCCAGACCGGCGGCCCGTGCCGACCGGGACCTGGCGACCCGGGCGGCGGCCTTCGCCGGCTGGCACATGTTCGACCGGCTCCTCGCCGCCGGGTACGAGCGCGCGCGGCTGACACCGCTGGAGCGCGCGGCGGCGGGTGTCGGACGCAAGGTCCTGATCAATGCCGCCGATTTCACGGCCACGCTGGGCATCGGAGGCTGACGGTGAAACTGTCACTCGACCGCGTCCAGATCGGCCCCGACCGCACCTCCGCCACGGTGGACGACCGTGAGGTCACCGCCGACAGCCCCAAAGCGCTGCGATCCGCGCTGGCGGGCGCGCTGTACGACGTGTTCCACGCCGGGCGCGCGCCCGCGGCAGGGCCTCGTCCCAAGTCGATCCGTGACTCCGCCTTCGAGCGGGAACTGCGCGTCATGGTTCCGCACCCGCTCTCCTCCGTCCTGGCGCCGGTGGCGCCCGGCGCCTCCGATGTCGTCCAGCTGAGCGGTGTACGCGTACGGATCCCCGAACCGCAATTGGGCGCCGAGGTTGACACGCCCGCGGGACCGGCGCGATGGGTCAACCTGCCGGCTGTCCTGCCAAGGGTCTCGCCCGGGTTCCTGCTGGTCAACGGCTCCGCGGGCGCCGACATGCGGCCGAGCGCACACGTGCGGCTCTACGTCGGAGCCGAGACCGCCGACGCGGCCCCCGAGTTGTGGGGTGCGGTGCTCACCCGGCTGGAGAGGCTCCGCGTTCCCTATCGGGCCAAGGTGCTCTCCGCCCGCGATCTCTATCCGCGGCGCGACTCCATCGTGGTCTATCTGGGGTCACGTGCCTGGCATGCCGTACCGGACATCGCGGAGGCGGCGGCCGCGGCCGGTGGGCTGCGGGGGGATGCGTCCGCCTACGTCGCCGAGGTCGGCCCCGGGATCGGCTGGGCCTGGGAGCCGCAGGACGACCGGCCGGGAATGCGCGGCCTGAGTTTCGGCGAGCACCGTTCGCACGCCATCGCCGCCGGACTGCTGGCGTATGCCAGACAGGGCGGAGACCGGGACGAAGAGGTCACCGTGGCGCTGCGTGCCGCTGGTATCGAGCCCGACGCTCTTTACCGGAACGCCGACTCGCCGCCGCTCCCGTTCGAGATCTCCGGTCCCGAACGGGTCCGTAACCCGAAAGCAGGCGAAGAGGAGGTGAATTCATGCCCACCGACCTCCTGATCGAAGGGGCCGACGCCTACACCTCGCTGACGGAGATCGCGGCGTCCGACGCCGACGCCCTTGAGCTGCTGG
Source organism: Acrocarpospora sp. B8E8 (assembly GCF_039871605.1). NCBI lineage: Bacteria > Bacillati > Actinomycetota > Actinomycetes > Streptosporangiales > Streptosporangiaceae > Acrocarpospora > Acrocarpospora sp. B8E8. The sequence goes on from NZ_JBDPLV010000018.1 coordinate 93,244, forward strand.
CCGACACGACCTGGATCTGGTCGCTCTGCACGCTGACCATCGAGGGCGGCTGCTGAGCCCGGATCTCGACACGAGGAACTCCATGACCGCTGAACTCCTGTTCGAGGGCGCCGACGCCTACACCTCGCTCGCCGAGGTCGCGACCGCCACCACCGAGATCGAGTCCCCGCAGGTGACTCCTCTCATCAGCTTCACCCCCGTCAGCTTCGTCAGCGTCACGATCATTGCCGGCTGCTGACGACAACGGAGATCAGCCGGCTACATCGCGAAGATCGCTCGCCTGCTGATCTCGAGAAATCCCATCACCCGATCCGAAAGGAATACATGCCTGTCGAACTGCTAATGGAAGGCGCCGACAACTACACCTCGCTCGCCGAGGTCGCGGTCGCCGCCGAAATGGAAAGCCCTGAGGCGACTCCCGCCCTCATCATCTCGTTCTCTATCGGCGTCAGCGTCACGGCCACCGCGGCTATGGGCTGCTGACCCGCGGAAATCTCATCACCCAAGAAAATCGAAAGGAAAACACATGTCCGCCGAACACCTGATGGAAGGCGCCGACGCCTACACCTCGCTCGCCGAGGTCGCGACGGCCAACGAGATCGAGTCCCCGGAGGCGACTCCTCTCACCACCGTTACCACCATCAGCTTCATCAGCTTCACCGTCGTCCTCGGCTGCTGATGTCCTGATGTGCCGCGGTGCCACGGGCCGGCTCGGGCGGCCCGTGGCATCGCACCGATGTCAGATCTTGGAGAATCCGATGCCACCCGCACTGCTGTTCCCCATCCAACCCACATATCCCGATCAGGTGATTCCGTTCGGCGAGCTGGTCATGAACGGGCTGGCCGGCCGGCTCTGGCTGGGACAGTCCTTCGCGGTCGAGTCCCACCAGATGATCGCCTACCTGGTGGGCCGCGGCATCAAAGTGCCGACCGGGCTGAGCGTGACCCTGATGCCGCTGCGCCATCCGATGGAAGCCGCTGCCCAAGCGCGCAGCCTGGCCCTGCTCACCGGCCGGCCGGTGGTCGCCGGGTACGGCGCCGCCACGCCGGAATTGGTGCAGTCGCTGCGCGGCACGCCGTACCGGAAACCGGCGACGGCCGCGGCCGGGTACGCCCAGACGGTGCGCGACATGCTCAACGGAGTGATCTCCGGTCATGACGGCGAGGCCCGCGGCGGGCTGCCCAAGATGAAGCACGCGCCCGTCGAGGTGGGCCTGGGCGTGCTGCGCCCCCGCATGGCGCGGGCGGCGGGCCGCGTCGCGGATGTGGCCGTCACCTGGATGACGCCGCCCGGCTACGTCAGGGACACGCTGATTCCCGCCCTGGCCGAAGGCGCGACGGGCCGTGCGTCGGTGCCCCGCGTCGCGACCGTCGTGCACGTGGCGCTGGCCCACCCCAGCCGTGACCCGGTCAAACTCGCGCACAACGGGGCTGGACGGCATCTCACCACACCCCACTACACCGACATGCTCCGCCGCGCCGGCGTGCCCGCCGACCCGGCCGACCCGCGCGCCGGCGCCAAAGCCCTGGTAGAGGCCGGGGTGTATGTGTACGGCACACCGGAGGAGGTCGTGCGACGGCTGCGCGACTACCGCGATGCGGGCGTGGACGAGATCATTCTCAACACCGTCGGAGTCGGCCTGACCGAAGGGCTCAAAGCCGCGGCGGCGGACGCCGAGCAGATCCTCACCGCGATGGCGGACGCCGATGAATGAGAACCTCATCGCCCCGGCGTTCCGCGCCGAGCGGCTGCTTATCCTGATCACCGGGTCTCTTGGCGCCACCTTCATGCCGTACTGGCTGAACTGGCTGCGGCTCTGCTACCCGCACCTGGACATCCGGGTCGTGGTGACCAGAAGCGCGGAACGGTTCGTGACCCGGCATTCGCTCACCGCCCTACTCAACAGGGATGTGCAGCTCGACGACTGGCCGGACAGCCCGGAGCCGGGCTCCCCGCACGTGGACTACGCCTCCTGGCCGGACACCGTGCTGGTCTACCCGGCTACCTACAACTTCCTGAGCCGGTTCGCGGGAGGTCTCGCCGACACGCCCATGCTGCTGGCGCTCCAGTGCACCACGGCGCTGATCGGCATCGCGCCGAACCTGCCGCCGGGGGCCGATCAATCTCACGCTTACCAGCAGAGCCGGGCGGCGATCAAGGCCCGGCCCAACGTGGTGCTCGTCGATCCCATCCCCGGCCTGAGCATCCATACCCGAGAGCAGAACGCGTCGGTGGCTCCTCCGCTCCCGATCCTGGTCGAGCGGCTGGAGGAGCTGCGCGATATCCGCGAGAAGGAGGTCAGATGAGCAAGGTCGTAGCGTCCTACGCGACGGGATACATGCTCACCGCGATCGTCGAGTCCGGCGACGGGGACTATTTGTGGACCCGGCGTCCCGGGCCCGCCCGTACCACCCGGATGCGCACACCGGATCCCGCCGTGCTCGCCACCGTTCTGGAGGTGCCGAAGGGCCGGGTCGGGTTGACCGTGCCATCGCGGCGAGAGGGCGGCGGCGTGACGTACCGGACCGGGCAGGCGCGCCCGATCGCGTCCGCGTTCCTCGGCCTCGGGGAGAGCGGGTTCGACCTGGAGCGGGACGCCGCGGACACGCTGACGGCGACCGGCCTGACGCTGGCCCTGCTGCACGCCAAGCCGTTGCCGTTGGCCGACCTGCCTGCCCCGGAGGGCCCGCAGCGGTTGCTCGCCTGGCTGCGCGGCGGGCAGGGGCCCGGGGCGGCGGCGGACCTGCACCGTCGCGCGGTCGAAATCCTGGGCCAGGCCCGGATGACCGCCGCTGAGGCGTGGTGCGCGCCGCTGCCGCAGAGCCGGCACGTGTTGCTGCACGGCGCTCCCGGCCACGGCATTCTCCTGCCCGCGACCCCCGGCCGGGACGGAGCCCTGCTGATCGGGGAGGACATCAGCGCGGGCGCGCCAGAGTTCGATGTGGGTTGGCTCGTCGGCGAGCTGGTGGAGTTCCGCGACGCCGGCCGGAAACTGGGGCACGGTCCGCTCCGTCACGTGGACTACGACGCGCTCATCGGCTGCCTGCTGGACGGTTACGCTGCCCCGCTCGACCTGGCTGAGGTGGGGAGGGTGGCCGCCGTACGATTCCTGACCCACACGCATGACTTCGCCGCTTACATGCAGTGGCACGAGATCTTGGTGGGTTACCTGAACGTTCTCGCCGACGTGATCGACGCGGCGGACAGCGGACAGTTAACGACCTCTTCTTTGGGCAAGGTGAGTTATCGGTGAAAACCGCCGAAATCATGCGGGTGAGCTTGAACAACGGGCTGCGCGTGGTCATTGAGGAGGACCACTCCGCGCCGGTGGCGGGTGTCGCCGTCCACTACGGCATCGGCTTTCGCGCGGAGGCCGAGGACAGGTCGGGGCTGGCCCATCTGTTCGAGCACCTGATGTTCCAGGGCGAAGAACAGGACCACTTCCAGCAGGTGGAGAGCATCGGGGGCTTCTGCAACGCCTCCACCCGGCAGGACTACACCGACTTCTACACCGTCGTGCCCGCCGAGGCCGTGGCGCGGGTGATCGAGCTGGAGGCCGGTCGCATGCGCGCTCCGAAGATCACCGAACGGGCCATCAAGGCCCAGACCTCGGTCGTCAAGGAAGAGATTCTGGGCAAGATCCGCAAGCCCTATGGCGGCTTCCCCTGGCCCCGGCTGTCGCCCGTGCTCTTCCGCGACTTCGCCAACGCGCACGACGGGTACGGCGACTACGCCTCCCTTCAGCATGTCACCCTGGACGACTGCCTGGACTTCTTCGACCGCCACTACAGCCCGGCCAACGCCGTGGTGACGATCACGGGCGACGTCGACACCGGCGCGGTGCTGGAGGTCGTCGAGCGCACATTCGGAAAGATTCCGGCACGGCCCGTCCCCGTACTCGGCTCCTGGTGGGAGCCCGAGCCGGCGGAACAGGTGGAGGCCGAATACACGGACCCGATGGCGCCGCTGCCCGGGTTCGCCCTCGGCCACCGGGTGCCGAACGCGGCAGAGGATCCAGGTGCCCACTTCGCGCTGTCCGCGCTCGCGGGCGTGCTGACCGGGGGCAACCGGCCCCGGCTGCGGGAACGGCTGCGGCGGGAGACGGGGCAGATCATCACGTTCTCGACACGCGTCGGGCTGTTCGACTTCCTTGACGCTCGTGATCCCGACATGTGGATCCTCACCGCGGTTCACCCGAAGGCGCTGTCGACCGAGCAGGTGCTGGCCGCCGTGGACGCTGAACTGGAGTCGCTCGAGCCGACCGAGGAGGAGTTGCGGCGGCGCCGTACCACCTGGATCAACGCCCATCACCGGTCGATGGACGAGCCCGCCAACCGGGTGCGCATGCTGGGGCGCTTCGAGCTGCTGTTCGGCGATCCGGGCCTGGCCGGGCGGCTGCCCGGCCTATGCGCGGAGGTGACCGCGGCCGATGTGACCGCGGCGGCCCGCAGTCTGCGCGCGCAGTCGGGCGCGCTTCTCAGAGTCGTCCCCCAGGAGAAACCATGAGCAACCCGATCGCCGACCGCACCTTGCCGAACGGGCTGCGCCTGCTCGCTCTGCGGCATGGCATCACCCCCTTGGCCGAAGTGCGCCTGCACCTGCCCGCACCCTGCCCGACCCGACTCGATCTCGCCGAGTCCACGCTGCTGGCGGCGTCCCTGGCCCAGCTGCAGGACGCGTACGACGGCGTGGAGTTGAGCGCGATGGCCGACATCCACAGGATCTCCGTCAGCGCCTCCAGTTCGATGGCCGACCTGGAATCGCTCATGGCGGCGCTGGCGCAGGTGGTGGAAGGCGCGCCCATCGACCTGGAGGTGGCGCGCGGGCAGCTGATCGCCCAGTTCAGGATGGTCAGGGCTCATCCCGACATCGCGGTCAGGGTCGAGCTGGCCCAGCACCTGTTCGGCGACCATCCGGCGACCTTCTTGCTGCCGGCGGAAGCCGAACTGGCGAGCGTCACGGAACTGAGGCGGACGTTCGATCCTCGCGGAGCCGTCCTGGTGCTTCTCACCTCGGCGGACCCTGAGCAGATGGCGGACGCCGCGGAGAAGGCGCTGGGCGGATGGCGCCCGGCCGCGCGAAGCGTGCCCCCGCTGCCGCCGCTCCCCGCGATCGAGGGCGGACGGCTCGCGCTGCTGCCACGTCCGGGCGCACCGCAGTCCCGTATCCGCTTGCGCGCGCAGGCCCTGACGCCGGATGACGATCGTTACCCGGCGCTCTTCCTCGCCTGCAACGTGCTCGGCGGTTACGTCTCCTCCCGGCTGTCGCGAAACCTGCGCGAAGACAAAGGGTACGTATACGGTATTACCTCCATGTTCGACCTCCACCCCGGCAGCGGATTCCTGGCCATCGAGGCCGACACCGCGGTCGCGACCACCAATCCCGCCTTAGCGGCAGTGGCCGACGAGCTCCGCCGAATGCGCACGCATCCCCCCACCGGGGATGAGATCCAAGCCGCCCGGGCCTTCGCGATGGGGTCCACAGCGACCCGCCTGGCTCCGCGCGCCGCGTTCGCCACAGCGCTCGCGGACCTGACGGCCAAGGCGATCGATCCGCTCTTCCTGCTGGACTTCTCCCGCAAACTGGCGGCGGTGACCCCGGAGGCGGTGGTGGCAGCGGCCGAGGAATTCCTGACTCCCGAACGCTTCGCCGGGGTTATCGCCGCAGACCCCGAGTCGGTCACCCATCCGATCCTCAACTGATCGATCTTGTCAGGGCGTCGAGGATCACGCCGAGCCCGAACTCGAACTCGTCGCCGAAGTCGTAACCGGGCTTGAGGATGTGCTCGATCGCGAACTCGGCGAGGTGGGGGTACTCCTCGGCGGAGACCTGCCGGCTCATCGATTCGGCGACTTCGGCGACAGGCTGCGGGCCGTTGATGGGCAGCGAAGCCTCCGATAGCGCGAATCCGTACACGTAGCTGTCGAGCAGGGCGTAGGCGTGGGCGGTCATCTCCACCGAGAAGCCCGCCCCGCGCAGGGTGCCGATGACCGCGTTGTGGTGTCGCAGCGTCGCGGGGCCTGGGTTGGTTCGCGACTGCGAGAGCGCGATCGCCCAGGGGTGGCGCCTGAACACCTGGCGAGCCGAGGTCGCGCTGCGACGCAGTTCCGATCGCCAGTCACCGCCGGCCGACGGTGGTTCGATCTCGCCGAAGACGAGATCGACGATGCCGTCGAGGATCTCGTCCTTGTTGGCGACGTAGTGGTAGACCGACATCGGCTTGACGCCGAGTTCCTGGGCGAGCGAGCGGATCGTCAGCGATCCGATCCCCACCGCGTCGGCGACCGCGACGGCGCCGCGCAACACCCGCTCCCGGCTGAGCGGAACGCGTTGCCCTTCGCTGACTGGTTTCAACATCCCACTCCCGGACGATGGCTCGTTCGTACTTAGTACTGTAGCGTTTCGTACTAAGTACGGCGGGAGCGCCCCGCCGGTTGGAGGGGACGACCATGGGACGCCAAGGGCAGCAGCGAACAAGCGGACGAATCGTAGGTGCGCTCATCCTGCTCGGGTATGTCGCGTACATCGCAGGCAGCGGCCTGCTCGACTCCGGCGTAGGTACGGCCGTGCCGTCCGACCTCGTCGCCAATCAGCTGCAGATATCGGCAGGAGCACTGCTGATGCTGATCAACTCCGCTGCCGTCGTCAGCATCGGAGTGCTGGTACTTCCCGTATTAAGACCCCACCACGAGGTCTCCGCCTATGCGTATCTGATCACCAGAGTATTCGAGGCGGTGATGCTGGCCGTCGGAATACTCTGCCTTCTGCTGCTGATACCGCTCGGACAGCAGTACGTCGATGCAGGTGCCGGTAATCTCCCATCCCTCGCCCGCGTCGCACAGGAAACACAATTTTATTCGTATCAGATCGCCATGCTCGGGCTCGGGCTCGGCAGCATACTGTTCTGCCGCGCCCTGTTCCGAACGAGGCTCGTCCCCAGATTTATGGCGGTGTGGGGAATGGCCGGTTATGCCATCTTCGCGGCGGGGGCGGCGCTTGAGGTCCTCGGGTACGGCGTTGGCCTGGCCCTATCCGTTCCAGGCGGACTATTCGAGATCGCCCTCGCCGGCCTGCTCATCGCGAAGGGGTTCGGTCACCCCATCGTTGACCGCGTGCAGGCGAATTCCTCGATGGTGTAAGGGGCGCGCCCGGTCGTCCGGGCGACCGTGTCAGTGACGGGGATGCGGAGCCGTCCGCTGGCCACGTCGGACAGCGCCTCGGCCAGGAAGAGGCCGTAATCCCGGGAGAAACCCTTCGAGATCATCAGGTCGATGAACTCATGTGGCTCGATGGGGGTGTAGCGGACCGGTCTGCCCAGGCCCTGGGTGAGGACGCGGGCGACATCGTGATGGGAAAGCTGTTCGGGCCCGGTGATGGGAAGTACGCCCGACGGGCCGCCGCGCCGCAGGGCCGCCACGGCGACCGCGGCGACGTCGCGTGCGTCCACGAAGGGGATACGCCCGTCGCCGGCCGGGAGTCTGATCTCGCCCGCGTCGGTCATCGCGGCGAAGGATCCGGCGGTGAAGTTGTCCATGAACCAGGTGGGGCGCAGGATCGCCGAGGTGACGGGAAGGCTCTCCAGGGCCAGCTCCGTCGCGCGCGACGGGTCGGTGTCGGGAGCGTTCTCGGCATCGAGGGTGGAAAGCAGGACGATCGTGTCGACTCCCGCTGCGGCGATGGTCTCCAGCAGCCGGGGAGCTTTCTCCGGCGCGCCGGGATGACTGTAGGGAATCACGAAGTAAGCGGCGTCGCTGCCGGAGGACGCGGGCGTCCAGGTGTCTTCGTCGTCCCACTCGAAGCGAACCCATTCGCCATGTCCGGAAGGGCTTCTTCCGGCTGTTCTCACCCGCCATCCCGCGGCGGCCGCCTGCCGGGTGACATGGCGGCCGGTCTTACCGGTCGCACCGAACACGGTGACCGTGTAGGGGGTCATGGGCCCGAAGGTAGCCGATAGCGACCCGGGTTCAAGTCCGGGCTGGTCCCGTCATTGGCGTGCCGGTAACATGTCGGTTGGCGCCCGTCCACGCTCAACCTCCGGCAACCTGCCCCAGCCGGGTTCCCACGGAGGCAAAGGGAGGTTCACCTCTCGGCCGGGGTTTGGTCTTCGATCGTGCGGCCGCCGTATCGATCGCTGGGGGATCCGCGTGCGGGCCGCGGGAGATCACGATGACCAAGCAAGCCGACTTCAAGCGACGCGTGCGCGCCCGCATGTCCAAGACCGGCGAGTCGTATGCGACCGCCCGCAGCAAGCTGCTCGCCGAACAGCCGGACACGGCTGCCCAGGCCGCCGAAGAGTGGATGGCGGCGGCGTTGCACGTGAGCAACGGCGACTGCACCGACCTGCCCGGGACCGGGCTCGCGCGGCAGGTGCTGTACTGGCGGGACGTCCTGCACGAAGGGCCGGTGCCCGCGGTGGGACCGGAGGCACTCCGCCAGATCAGAGCCACCTTCCTCGCCCAAGAAGGCGTCGACGACCGGGCGGAGGGCGCGCGCATGTTCCTCGACCGGGACCAAACCCTCGCGGCCAACCGTGACGGCCAGTACGTGCTCTGGTTCGAGGCCGACCTGTACGACCAGTTGCAGATCATCCAGATCCTTGACCGGCTCGCCGAACTCGGCGTGCCCGCGGCGCGGATCACCCTGATCTGCATCGGCGAGCACCCGGGCATCGCCCGCTTCGGCGGGCTTGGTGAGCTGACGGCCGAGCAGTTGCGCGAGCTGCCCGCGACCAAGGCGTGCGCGCGGCTGACCCCCGCCGCGCTCCAGCTCGCCGCCCGTGCGTGGGCGGCGTTCCGCGCGCCGGCGCCGGACGGTCTCGGCGCCATCGCCGCCACCCGCTCGGGTGAGCTGCGGTTCCTGGGCGAGGCGTTCGACCGTCTCAGCCGCGAGTACCCGTCGACCCGCGACGGGCTGTCGCTGACCGAACGGCGGGTGCTCGCCGCAGTCGCCGACGGCGCGCCCGATGCCGGGGCGGCGTTCGTTCGCGCGGGAGCGCGGGAGATGCGTCCGTACCTGGGAGACGACTGGTGCTTCGCGATGATGGACAGGATGGCGAATGCACCGGTGCCGCTGCTGCAGGTGGACCCGGCGGGCCGTCCGGTTGACCGCGGGAGCGGCCTGCGCCTGACCGACACCGGAGCACGGGTTCTGGCCGGCGGTGCGGACCAGGTCACGCTCAACGGCATCGACCGGTGGATCGGCGGTGTGCATCTGCGCGGGCGTCACGTGCAATGGCGCTGGGACGACGGGACCGAAACCCTCGTCCGCCTGACCGAGGCGACGTAGAAGCGGACCGAGAACGAGTGGCAGCCCGCGCTCTGCCGCCGCGACAGCACGGATGGCGGCGGAAGAGCGCGCGGTGCACGGGTCAGGAGTCGATCGGCTCTCCGTCCTTGTCGAAGGCTGAATCTTTCACCTGCCAGGGGAAACTCGTGGCAGGTCAGCGACACGGCCGGACGGGTCGTTCTGTACATCCGCGTGAAACAAGCCGAATCTGGGAGCCCCTCTGGGCTCGGAGGTTTGGTCATGAGGACCCTACGCGCATGGGCGCTGTCCGCCGTCACCGTGCTGCTGGCGGCGATTGGGGTGGTCGCCACGCCAATCGCCGCGCATGCGGACATCGTCTGCTCGGTGTCGTACGCACCGGTGTGGGACAACGGCGGCGGCTTCGGCGCCAACATCACGATCACCAACCTGGGTGACCCGGTGAACCCGTGGACCCTGCGCTACACCTGGCCCGGCGCCCAGCAGGTCACCCAGGGCTGGGGCGGCACCTGGACGCAGTCGGGGCCGGACGTGACCGTGAACGCCCCGTCGTACGCACCGGCCCTGGCCACCGGGGCGAGCGTCACCATCGGCTTCTACGGGACCTACACCGGCGCGAACACACCCCCCACGATCTTCACGCTCAACAACGTGCCCTGCACGGGGAGCGCGCCGCGCTCGGTCAGGCTGACCTCCCCCGTCAACGGCCAGAACTTCATCGCGCCCGCGAACATCGGCCTGGCCGCGAGCACGACCCCCACCGGCTGGGCGGCCAGGGTCGACTTCTACTCGGGCACGACGCTGCTCGGCAGCGACACCACCGCGCCCTACACCCTCACCTGGTCCGCCGTCCCGGCGGGCAGATACACCCTGTCGGCCAGAGCCACCGACAACAGCGGCATGACCTACGTGTCCAACCTCGTCAACATCACCGTGACCGGGATCGCGGCCGACCCCTTCGTCGTGGTCACCCCGACGTCGGTGAACGTCGCCATCGGCGGCCCCGCCATCGTCTCCGTCCGCCTGTCAGGGGCTCCCACGAGCGCCACCACCGTGACGACCAGCCGAGTCAGCGGCGACCCCGACCTGACCATCCAGTCCGGCGCGACCCTGACCTTCACCCCGGCAAACTGGAACATCCCCCAGAACGTGACCGTGGCCGCCGGACCCAGCGCCACGATCGGCGACTCCGCCCGGTTCCTCGCCACTGCCCCCAACTACCTGTCGACCACGTTCACCGCCACGGTGACCGGGTGACGATCCGCCGCCAGGTGCATCCCAATCGCGCTGGCGGTGCCGGTTGCCTTCGGCCGCGGTTCAGTCGTTCGGCGACTTCTCGAACCACCAGCCGGTGGCCCCGATCGGGGTGATGGTGACGGGACCCAGGGCGCTCTCCCACTCGCGTGGCCGTTCGTCGGGGGAGTACAGGTACGCGAAGTTCCACTCGATCCCGCCGCCGGAGCGTAGGAAGCCGACAGACTCGACCGTGCCGTCCGGGGCGTACCTCGCGCCCGTCAGTTCGTTGGTGGGGACTCCGCTCCGCTCGACGGCGTCGAGGATCCGGTCGAGGTCGGCGCGGGCGACGTCGTCGAACGGCTGCTCGGCCGGGCGCCCCCCGCATTTCCCGTCGTCGCTGAACGTGCCGCGCGGGTACTCCAGGATGTCGCACTGCGCTTCCTCGTACCAGGTGGGCCGGATCTCCCTGAGCACGGGCAGGACGTGGGTCTGCAGGTTCGCGACCTCCTCGGCCATCCGCTCGGGTGAGGGCTGCCCGGAGTTGAACATGCCGTCGAACAGGCCGAGCAGCTCGCCCAGGTCGAAGCCGGGCCGCGCCGTAGCGGGCGCGGCCGGGTCTTCGAGGCCGAGTACGGTGCGCACCTGGTGGCCGCCGGGCATGGTCAGGGTGCCGACGCCCGGCAGCCAAACAGCGCCTTCGCGCGCTACTCGCGCAGCAAGCCATTACGAAACGGGGCGATCAAGTCATTGGCGCGCTGGTGTTGCTACTGAGGCCCGGTGGACGATCGGGCATGACAGTTCCAGGTGCTGGATGGGCAGGTCATGGTGTTCGAGGCGTTCGACCAGGTGCCGCACTGCCCAGGCACCCATTTGGTAATGCGGGAGCTGGAGTGTGGTGAGGCCGGGATGCAGTCCCTCGGCGATGATTTCCTGGTTGTCGATGCTGATGACGGACAGGTCTTTGGGGATGTCGAGGTTCAGTTCGCGGGCGGCGCGGTAGACGCCCATGGCCATGCGGTCGTTGTAGGCGAAGATGGCGGTGGGCGGGTTGGAGCCGGTCAGCAGTTGCAGGGCGGTTCGGTAGCCGCCGCTGGTTTCGGAGATGTCCGCGGCGACCAAGTCGCCGGTGAAGGGGATGTCCGCGGCGTTCAGGGCGTCGCGGTGTCCGTGGAGGCGACCGAGGGTTGCCGGTACCTGGTCGATGTTGGTAACGAAGCCGATGCGTCGGTGGCCGTGCCGGATGAGTTCCTGGGTGGCCACGCGTCCGGCGTTGTACTCGTCGGGGACGACCGAGGGCAGTGCGGCGTCGTCGGATGTGCAGTCCAGCAGGACAAGCGGTGTGCGGGCCAGGGAGGCAGGCGTGCTGACGCGGCGGTGGTACCACGTGGCGTAGATCACGCCGTCGACTTGGTGCTGCAGCAGGGTGCGGATCTCGCGTTCCTCGACGTCGGGGTCTTCGCCGGTGCTGTACAGCATGAGGACGAAGCCGAGCTCGGCGGCCTTCTCCTGGGCGCCGAGGATGATGCCGCCGGCGAACGGAGTGGTGGCAATGCGGTCGCTCAGCAGTGCCAGGGTCTGCGAACGCTGGCGACGCAGGCCTCGGGCCAGCCCGTTGGGCGTGTAGCCGAGCAGGGCGGCGGCCTCTTCGACACGACGGCGGGTTGCCTCGTTGACGCGGGCGCTCGAGACTCGGTTGAGCACGTGCGACACGGTGGTAGGGGACACGCCGGCCTGTAAGGCGACATCTTGGATGGTCGGTCTCGGTGTGGCCACGCTACGGCCCAACTCCTTCGCATGGTCGACACAGCCGTTTGCCAAATCGCTTTGGCAAAAAGTTTGCCGCCTTGGCCAGTACGGCGTCAAGGGGTGTCGCCGCATGACGTCCCGGTTAATCGGAGATTGCGGGCGAAGTCTTGACCGCTGGTTCGGGGCCTGTTCTACTTCCGGAGACAAAACCATTTGGCAACGTTCGGTCGAGGGAATGGCGACTGGCCACTGACTCGGCGTGACTGTTGCGCGGCACCCTCCCGTCCTGGAGTGCTGCTGGTCCCCTGGCGTCTTCGTGTAAGGAGCGCGGTGTGTGATGTACGTCGGTAAGAGATTCGTCGATAAGAGATTCACTGCGGTGAGTGCGGCCGTAGCGGTCAGCCTGCTGCTCGCCGGTTGTGGCAGTGACAGCAGCACGGGGGCAACGGGGGTGAGCGGAACCTACAAGGCGCCCGCCTCGAACACGCGAGCGACCTTGACGATCTCGAACTGGGGCAATCCGGGCGACGAGAAGTACTACGACGCCGCGATCGCCCGTTTCAACCAGCGGTACCCGAATGTCCAGGTCAAGAACAACTTCACCCAGGTGGTCAACTGGGGCGACTACATCAACAAGATCCAGGCGTCGATCGCGTCCGGTGACGCCCCGGACGTCATCAACATGGCGACCGAGGGGGTGGAGTACGGCCTGGACAAGACGCTGTTCCAGTCGTTGAACAACTTCATCAAGCAGGACAGCCCAGTGCAGGAATTGGTGAGCGATGTCAGCCCGGCCCTGCTGAATGGCTTCAGCAAGGATGGGCAGACCTATCTGCTGCCGAACAACTGGAACACCATGCTGGTGTACTACAACGCGGCGCTGTTCAAGAAGGCGGGGATCGCGCGGCCGAGCGACACGTGGACGTGGCAGGACTTCCTGGCCATCGCGAAGAAGCTGACCAGCGGCAGCGGCGGTAACCAGGTGTACGGCTTCAGCATCCCGACCTACACATTCGCCTACCTGCCGTGGATCTACTCCAACAACGCCTCGACCGCTTCGGCGGATCTCAAGACCCCGACGCTGGATGCGCCGGGCACGGTCGAGGCGATCCAGTTCCTCGCCGATCTGGTGTTCAAAGAGAAGGTCGCACCGAACCCGACCGGCGGTGACCCGACGTCGCTGTTCCAGGCGGGCAAGGTGGCCATGACCGCGGCCCCGGCGAACCTGGCCGCGACATTGGCGGCCAACAAGGGCTTCGAATACGACGTGCTGCCGATGCCGACGAACAAGTCGAACACGACCGTGTTCGGCGCCGCCGGGTTCGCCATGTACTCGGGCTCGAAGAACAAGGATCTGTCCTGGGAGTTGCTCAAGGAGCTGGCCAGCCAGCAGATGCAGACGCAATGGGCCGTCGGGGGAACATCGAACCCGACGACCAAGACCGCGCAGCAGTCGGAGGAGTTCACCAAGAACAAGCCGCACCCGGAACTGTTCTACAACCAGATCGACCATGCCAAGCCGGTGGCGGCGCCGCCGTTCTTCGGCGCCATGGATGCCGCCTTCCAGAAGGCCATGACGTCGGTGTACGCCGGCGGGGACGTCCGCTCGGCGCTGAAGCAGGCCAACGACGAGGTCAAGTCGACCGTGGCGCAAAATGGCTGACACGGCCGTCGCTCGGCCGCCGGCGGATGCTTCTGCGGCATCCGCCGGCGATCCGGGCAAGTCCCGGCGCCGCCGCGAGGCGTTGAACGGGTATCTGTTCGTCGGCCCGTCGGTCATCGGGTTCCTGGTGTTCATCCTGGGCCCGCTGCTGGCGGTGATCTACTTCAGCTTCACTCGCTACGACGCGATCTCGCCCCCGCAGTGGCGAGGGCTGGCCAACTTCGAGCGCCTGTTCACCGACGACCGGCTGAGGGAGGCGTACCTCAACACACTGATCTATGTCGCCGCCGCAGTGATCTTGATCAACGGTATCGCGCTGCTGCTGGCAGTGTTGATCAACCAACGCCTGCCCAAGCCGCTGACCTTGATTTTCCGTTCGGTCTACTTCTTCCCGTCGCTGGTCTCGCTGGTCTACGTCTCGTTGATCTGGCAGGCCCTGTTCCAGCGTGACACCGGTCTGGTCAACTACTACCTGGACACGGTGGGCGGTGACCCGGTCAACTGGCTCAACAGCACGTCGACATCCCGCTGGACCGTCGTCATCGTCGACACATGGCGCAACGTCGGCTTCGCCATGCTGATCTACGTGGCGGCCCTGCAAGACGTGCCCAAGGCACTCACGGAGGCCGCGCGGCTCGACGGCGCCGGCGTGATCACGCTGTTTCGGCGCATCATTGTCCCGATGATCTCTCAGGCGATCTTCTTCAACGTCACCATCACGGTGATCGGCGCGTTCCAGATCTATGAGTCGGTGATCGTCCTGACCAGTGGCGGCCCGGGCGACTCCACCCGCAGCGTCGTCATGTACCTCGCCGAGCAGGCGTTCTCCAGCTTCCAGGTCGGTTACGCGTCGGCCATCGCGATCACGTTGTTCCTCATCATCCTCGCCGCCACGCTCATCCAGTTCCGCATCCGCCGTTCGTGGGTCCACTATGAGTAACACAACCATCGCGCGCCCCCGCGCGTCCCGGACACGGATCCGCCCAAGCGTCGTGGTTTCGGTCATCGTCCTGACCGTCGGCGCGTTCGGCATGCTGGCGCCGTTCCTATTCATGATCGTGACAGCGCTCAAGAGCGCTCAGCACGCCTACGACCTGCCGCCGAACTGGATTCCCCAGGAGTTTCGGTGGGAGAACTTCGCCGCGGCGGTCAACGGGCCGTTGCCGCTGCTCCGCAACATGTTCAACAGCTTCCTCATCGCCGCGCTGACCACGCTCGGGATGCTCATCACCGCACCGATGGCCGGCTACGCGTTCGCCCATCTGAGGTTCCCGGGTCGCAACAGCCTGTTCGTGCTGCTGCTGGCCTCGCTCATGGTGCCGGTGCAGGTGACGGTGATCCCGCTGTTTCTCATCATGCGTAACCTGCACCTGATCGACACGCCGTGGAGTCTCATCCTGCCCGGCATCACGGGCGCGCTCGGCGTGTTCATGATGCGCCAGTTCTTCCTCGTCATCCCCAAAGAGCTGTTCGAGGCGGCGACCGTCGACGGTGCCAACGCCTGGACCACCTACCGGCTGGTGGCGCTGCCGCTGGTCCGTAACGGCCTGAGCGCTCTGGGCATCGTCACGTTCCTGGCCAGCTGGAACGCGTACTTCGCCCCGTCGGTGTTCCTCAACAGCCAAGATTCGGCGACGCTGCCGCTGGCCCTGGTGCTCATGCGCGGACCATTCAGCACCGGACAGCTCAATGTCATGATGGCCGCCACCGCGCTGGCCGTCATCCCCGCGCTTGTCGCCTACCTGTTCGCCCAGCGCTGGATCATCGCCGGTCTGACTTCCTCTGCCGTCAAGGGCTGACTCCACCCCACCGCAAACCCCGACAACTGTGCCCGCACGCCCGCCTTGGCACGCCCATCTTCACCTTCACGGAGGTCTACTCGACCATGAACGGTCCACTGTCATCGCTGACCAGCCTGCGCGACGCCCGCAGCGCCCGCGTCTCCAGCTGGGATCAACGCGGTCGCAACCAGGACAACTGGACGATCGGTCCTGGCGAAACCCGCGTGCTGGCCGACCTCGAAGGGCCGGGGCAGATCGCCCACATCTGGACCACCCAGTTCTGCCGCCGTCAGTTCGGGCCAGGCCTGCTCGACCCGTACGACACCGACACCACCGCCCCCGTCCTGGAGATCCACAACGCGCTCGGGCTCAATTGGGAACAGCCGGACCCCGACTACTACCGCAAGGTCCTGCTGAAGATCACCTGGGACGACCAGCCCGGCCCGGCGGTGCTGGTGCCGCTTGGCGACTTCTTCGGCGTCGGCCACAGCATGCCCAACAGCTATGCCTCGGCCCTGTTCACCGTTTCGGCGAAACCCGAGGAATCGCTGATCTTCGGCGGCAGCGCGGCCCTGAACAGCTGGGCGCCGATGCCATTCAACTCCCGCGCCCTCATTGAGATCGTCAACGAGAACGACCTGCCGCTGGTCATGTACTTCTACATCGACTACGAGCTGTTCCGCCGGCCGCTGCCTGAGGACACCGTCTACTTCCACGCGCGATGGACGCGCAGCAGCCCGTGTTCCGGCTGGGGACCGGACCTGCAGACCAACAGCCCGCAGACGAACGTGGCGCACCTGAGCGACGACGGCAACTTCGTGATCCTTGAGACCGCCGGCACCGGCCACTACGTCGGCTGCAACCTGTCGGTACACCACCGCCAGGGCACCTGGTGGGGTGAAGGCGACGACATGATCCTCATCGACGACGACACCTGGCCGCCCAGCATGCACGGCACCGGCACCGAGGACTATTTCAACCACGCCTGGGGGATGCAGAAGAACGCCTTCCCGTACCACGGCACGATCGTGCACGAGTCCGACGTCCCCGGATACTCGGTCACCTACCGCCAGCACGTCGTCGATCCGGTGCGATTCACCTCCCGCATCAAGGTGTCCATCGAGCACGGCCACGCCAACCACCTGTCCGACGACTGGGCGGCCACCGCCTACTGGTACCAGACGCTGCCCTCACCGCCAGCCACCATCCTGCCGGTGGAACGCCGGCTGCCGGCTCGGCCTCCCGCCGCCGAACAACCACCGGCGGCCCCGCCACCACCAGATCTGGCCGCTGAAGTGACGCGGATGCGTGCGGAGTACGCGGCACGGTTTCAGGCGTACGCCGACAAGCTCGACCAGCGCACCCTCCGCCGCGCCGAGCGCTCCCGCGCAGAATCGGCGGCCAACGCTGCGCACGCCGCGAACATCCGGCGGCGGTTCAGGTGACCGCCGAGGCGACATCGTCGCGGCCGGCGGCGGGAACAAGGCCGCGCCCGGCCATCCATTTCACCGCCGACGACGGCTGGATCAACGATCCGTACGGCGTCACCTGGGTCGACGGCGAGTACCACCTCTACTACCAGGCCATCCCCGGACGTGTTACGTGGGGACCCAACTGCCACTGGGGCCACGCGACCTCCCCCGACCTGCTGCGCTGGACCCATCAGCCCCTGGCCCTGATCCCGCAGGACTTCGAGGTGGGCTGCTGGTCCGGCAGCGTCGTGCACGACGCCGAACCGCCGCTGCTGTTCTACACCCGGGTCGCCGGCGAGAACTGGGAGATCGGCCAGGTCGCCACCGCGGTCTTCGACCGGCGCACCGGTACCTGGGCCACCAACCCCGCCGCCGTCATCGACGCACCCCCGGCCGACCTGGGTGTACGCGGTTTCCGCGACCCCAACGTGTTCCGCCACGGCGACGGCTGGAGCATGCTCATGGCCGCCGCGCTGGCGGACGGGTCGGCTGCCGTGCTGCAGTACCGGTCGCGGGACCTGCACCAGTGGGCCTTCGACGGGGTGCTGTGCTCCCGGCCCAACGACCCGGCCGACGAGGTGCCCACCGGGGCGTTGTGGGAATGCCCGCAACTGTTCCCGCTCGGCGACCGGTGGGTCCTGCTGGTCTCCGTCTGGGATCACGGCGACCTGCTGTACGTCGCGGCCGCGACCGGCGACTACGACGGCCGCCGGTTCGCCCCCGCCACCTGGCAACGGCTCACCCATGGTGCGTCGGCCTACGCGACGACGGCGTTCCTGGACCACGAAGGTCGCCGCTGCGTGCTGTCGTGGCTGCGGGAGGAACCCCGTGACAACGCGGCGCTGACCGTACGCGCCGGCGCGCACTCGGTGGTCAGCACCCTGCGTCTGCGCGCCGACGGCACCCTGGTCCTGGAGCCGCACCCTAACGTGGACGCCCTGCGCGGGCCGTTCCTGACTGGCAGCGAAGGGCAGTACCGGGTGGGCGCCCATCCCGCTGAGGTGACGGGCACACCGACCGTCGGCGAGTGGTGCCGGATCGCCGAGGAGGACCGCACTCGGGCGCGGCTGTCCTTCGAGCCCGACGGCGACCGGGATGCCGGCCTGCTGCGCATCGACCGGCCCGGATTCCCCACCGACGTGCTGCCCGTCGGCGACGCGCGGGCCGGGCTCCGGGTGCTGCTCGACGCCGACATCGTCGAAATCTTCGCTGCGGACAGCTACGGCGCCTACCGCATAGCCGCGGCCGGCGACCCGTCGGCCACCACCGTGTTGATCAGCGGCGACGCAGCCGTATGTCCACTGCGCTGAGCCCATAACCACAGGTAAGCAGAATTAAGGAGACGTACCGCATGACCACGACGCCCCACGGCATCGACACCTCGCAGGCGGCCGCCCGGGCCACCGCTCGGCAGATACCGGCCGCAACCGTGCGATCGTACCCGCGCGAGGCCGCGCAGGCGGCGTTCCTGCTCGGCGGCATCGGCACCGGCAACGTGTCGGTCGGCTCCCGCGGTGAACTGCGCGACTGGGAGATCTTCAACTGGCCCGGCAAGGGTAACCGGCTGCCGTTCTCGTTCTTCGCCCTGCGCGCTGAGACCACCGACGGTACCCGGATCGTGCGGGTGCTGGAGTCCCAGCTCAACGGCCCGCACGCCCTGTCGCATGGCTACTTCAACGGCGACCTGGCCGGGCTGCCCCGGTTCACCCACTCCACCCTGCGGGCGGAATACCCGTTCGTGCACGTCGACCTCACCGAGCCCGGTGTCCCGCTGCACGTGCGGCTGGAGGCGTTCACCCCGTTCGTACCCGGCGACGCCGAGGCGTCCGGCATCCCCGCCGCCGTGCTGCGCTACCACGTCACCAACCTCGCCGCCACCGACATGAGCGTCTCGGTCGTCGGCTCGCTCGCCAACGCCGCCGGCTTCGTCGGCCACGACGTGTTCGGCAACCTCAAACTGGCCGGAGAGGTGACCAACACCCAACGCGACGGCGACCACGCCCGCGGCCTCTACTACACCACGGACCTGCCCGCCGGCCACGAACGATTCGGCACCATGGGACTGGCCACCACCGAGGCCGACGTCACATTCCGCCCGGCCTGGGTCAAGGGGGAATGGACCGACAGCGCCCAGGACTTCTGGAACGACCTGAGCAGCGGCAAACGCATCGACCCCATCGAGGAGATCGAGGTCGCCGCGACCGGCTCGGCGCTCAACGACTACCTCGACTTCAGCTACCTGCAACTGCGCGAGAAGGTCGGCTCCATCGACGCGGCCAAGACCATCCCGGCCGGCACCACCGCCACCTTCGAATTCGTGCTCACCTGGCACTTCCCCAACCGGGCCAAGGGCTGGGTCGAGGTGGACGAGGACCTCGACCGGCACGCCGCCGGAGGGTACCCGCTGGTGCGCAACTACTATGCCACCCGCTACGACGACGCCTGGGCCGTCCTGGAAGACCTGCTCGCCAACCTGCCTGAGCTCGAACGCGACAGCCGCGCGTTCACCCGCGCCCTGTACGGCTCGTCGCTGCCCGCGTCCTTCCTGGAAGCAGCCGCGGCCAACATCACCGTACTGCGCAGCCTGACCTGCTTCTGGCTGGAAGACGGGAACTTCTACGGCTGGGAAGGCATCCGCGATGACGTCGGCTGCGGGCTGGGCAACGTCAACCACGTCTGGAACTACGCCCAGACCGTGGCGTTCCTGTTCCCCGAGCTCGAAAAGACCATGCGCGACATCGAGTTCGGCCTGGAGATCGGTGACGACGGCGCCCTGCCGTTCCGATCCCGGCAAACCCTGGACGAGCCCCGCTGGGAGATGGTGCCCGCTGCCGACGGTCAGCTCGGTGCCATCGTCCGGGTCTGCCGCGAATGGCGGCTCACCGGCGACCGCGAGTTCCTCACCCGGCTGTGGCCCGCGGTTGAGCGGGCGATGCGGTACGCGCTGTCCTACTGGGACACCGACGGCGACATCGTGCCGGACAGCCAGCAGAACAACACCTACGACATCGAGTTCTACGGACCCAACGGCATGATGGGCAGCCTCATGGTCGCCGCCCTGCGCGCCTGCCAGGACATGGCCGAGGGGCTCGGCCGCACCGCGACGGCCGAGGAGTTCGGCACCCTCGCCGAGGCCTCTTCAGCCAACCTCGACCGGCTGTGCTTCAACGGCACCTTCTACCAGCAGCAGCTCATCGACCCCGATCAGTACCGCTACCAGATCGGCCCCGGCATCCACTCCGACCAACTGCTCGGCCAGTTCCTCGCCTACGTCACCGGACTGGGCCACGTGCTGCCCGCCGACCACGTCCGCCAAGCCCTGGCCGCGATCCGCCACCACAACTTCAAACCCCGCATGGCCGACGTCGGCACCGTCCAGCGCGTGTATGCCCTCAACGACGAACCCGGCCTCGTCCTCTGCTCCTGGCCGGACGGTGGCCGGCCCCGATTTCCTTTCGGCTACAGCGACGAAGTCTGGACCGGTGTGGAATACCAGGTCGCCGCCAGCCTCGTTTATGAGGGCATGATCGATGACGCGGTCACCCTCGTCGACGCCGTCCGCTCCCGCCAGGACGGCTTTCGCCGTAACCCGTGGAGCGAGAACGAGGCCGGTCACCACTACACCCGCTCCCTGGCCAGCTGGGCGCTGATCACCGGCATGCTGGGGTTCAATGCCGACCTCGGTCGAGGCACCGTCACATTCGACCCTAAGTTCGCCGAACAGGAGTTCTGCTGTTTCTGGTCGCATGGCCAGGGCTGGGGCACCTACCGGCACGAACGCGCGGCAGACGGCGCCCTGCACGCTGTCATCGAGGTCCTGCACGGAACGCTGGGCGCCGACACCGTCAACGCCCCGCTCCCGGTAACCATCCGTGGGTAACGCATCCACCGACCGCCGAAGCGTCGTCACGGTGCTGGGCGAGGCGGTCGTCGACCTGCTGCCCGCCAACGATCGCGGCGGCTTCCACGCCTACGCCGGTGGCAGCCCCCTCAACGTCGCGGTCGCACTCGCCCGCCTGGGCGAGCCCACCACGTTGCTCGCCCGCATGTCCCGCTCACGATTCGGCCAGCTCCTTCGCGCGCACGCCGAGACCAACGGCGTCACGCTCGCCGGCCCGCTCGACCAGCCGGAACCGGCCTCCTTGGCGGTGACGTCCCTCGACGGCGACGGCGTCGCCACGTACGACTTCTACCTGGACGGCACCGCGGACTGGCAGTGGAGCGCCCCCGAACTGACTCTCCCACCCGACACCACCGCCGTCCACGCCGGCTCCCTGACCTGCTACCGGCCGCCCGGCGCGGCCGCGGTGGCCGACTTCCTGACCCGCCTCCACCACGATGGAGACAGCCTTGTCAGCTTCGATCCCAACATCCGTTCCAGCGTCATCACCGATCTCGACGAGGCCAGGGAGCAGACCACCCGGCTCCTGTCCACCGCGCACCTCGTCAAGGCCAGCAGCGAGGACCTCCAGACGCTGTATCCCGGCCGAGCGGTCGCGCACATCGCCCGCGAGTGGGCCACGCTCGGACCCAGCCTGGTCGTGATCACACTCGGCGCTGGCGGCGCGTACGCCGTCAGCGCGAACCATGAACTGCGGGTGCCGGCGCCGCCGATCACCGTCGTCGACACCGTCGGCGCCGGCGACGCGTTCACCGCAGGCCTCCTGTGGGCCCTGCGCAGCGGCGACCACGCCACACCGGCCGCTCTCCCGAGCCTCGGCCGCGACCGCTTGGCCGCGATCGTGGAACAGGCAAGCCACGTGGCCGGCATCACCTGCACCCGCCCAGGAGCAGACCCGCCCCGCCAGGATGAGCTCTGATCCACGACGTGCCTGCTTGCGTACCCCGTCGCGGCCGTACTGCCTCTCCAGGTCAGAGGGAATGGCGGGGGATGTAGGGGCAGTCCAGGATTGTCCGACCGGGCGCGGGGGCGGAGCCGTCGCCGCCGAGG
Organism: Acrocarpospora sp. B8E8; assembly: GCF_039871605.1. NCBI lineage: Bacteria > Bacillati > Actinomycetota > Actinomycetes > Streptosporangiales > Streptosporangiaceae > Acrocarpospora > Acrocarpospora sp. B8E8. The sequence goes on from NZ_JBDPLV010000018.1 coordinate 115,358, forward strand.
AGCATGCGCACGCCGCGTGCGCCCAGCTCGTAGTGCGGCAGTGCGATGGTCGACAGCGGAGGTCGCAGGTGCCCCGCGATGACCTCCTGATTGTCGAACCCGACGATCGCGATGTCGCCGGGGATGCGCATCCCGCGCTCGTGCAGGGCATCGTACATGCCCATCGCGACCCGGTCGTTGTAGCAGAACACCGCGGTCGGTGGCGTTGGCAGACTGAGCAGGAGCAGACCGGCCTCGTATCCGCCCTCCTGCTCCGGGCGTACGGTGAGCACGAGATCGGGATCCTCGGCCACCCCCGCGGCCGCCAGCGCCGCCCGGTACCCCCGCAGCCGTCCGGTAGTCGCGGGGGCGGACTCGGTGCTGTTGACGAAGGCGATCCTGCGGTGACCGCGATCGAGCAGCACCTGGGTCGCGGTGCGACCGCCCTGCACCTCGTCGGGCACGACCGCCGGTAGCGAGTCGTCCGCGGCGTAGCAGTTGACCAGCACGCAGGGCACCTCGCGCAGCGCCGCCGGGGGCGTCACCTCCCGGTGGTACCACGTGGAGTAGATGATGCCCGTGACCTGGTGTTCGAGCATCATCGTGATCGCGTCCCGCTCGGCCTCGGTGTTGGCCTCGGTGTTGGCGACCAGCAGGATGTGCCGGTTCTGCCATGCCGCGTCCTGAGCTCCACGGATGATCTGACCGGCGAACGGTGTGGATGCGATGGCGTCGGCGACCAGTCCGATGAACGTGGAGGCCCCCTGCACCAGGTTCTTGGCCGCCCGGTTGGTGCGGTAGCCCAGTTCCTGGGCGGCGGACCACACCCGGGCGCGGGTGGCCTCAGAGACCTTCGCGCTGGTCTTGGCGTTGATCACGAACGACACCGTGGCCAGCGAGACCCCCGCCAGGTCGGCGACGTCCTGCATGGTGGTCCGCCGCGGCCGGTTGCTGGGGTGCCGGGGCATATCGCTGTCTTCCTCCCCTGCTCGTCCGGGCGCCGTGCCGACCGGCGTCCTCGTCTCCGCCAAGATCCACCGCGGGCCCGACGCCGCCCGTCACCGCGGCCGTCGCCCGGTTCCGTCGGGCATAGGCGGAAACGGCGCGGTCGGCCCGGTCTGGTACCAGTAGGCGACCGACGACACGTCGTCGGCGCGCTCGAACAGCGCGGTGCCATCGTGCCCGATCTGCTGCACCGTGGCGCGCAGATCATCTTGAAAATACACCGGATCCGGCAAGTGCCACCGGTACAGGCCATGGGTTGGCGTCATGCCCGTGGCGTACGGTGAGCGCCCGGAGGTGTCGGCGGTGGAGTAATGCGGATATCCGAAGAACGGGGCGCTGTAGGTCAGCACACGAACGTCGCCGTCGGTGGCCAGCCGATCCTGGAATGCCCAGGCGCCGCCGGCGTAGTCCTCGGTGCCCGTGCCGCAGATCGTCGGATGCTCGACGTCGCCGTCAAGGTAGAACTTGACCTCGCCCTCGCCCCACCAGTATCGCTCCAGCGCCGCGATCCCCAGGTACGTGCCCACATAGGCCCCGGGCCCCTGGACGCCGTCGAGGATGACGTGGTCGACCCCCGGCTGGGTGACCCGCGAGCGCCGCCACTGGGCGTGGAAGCGGCCGGTGTCCTCGTGCACCTCATCGCCCGTGGTGTAGTCGATCTGGTAGAACAACGCCTCGATGTCCCCCGGATGTTCGCTGGTCAGCGTGATCCGCGCGGAGGAGCGGAACGGCATGGGGAAGTAGCAGTTCATTCCCCCGGTGGGAGCGACCACGATGGGGAGGGAGGTCACCTGGCACCTGGTGGCGAAGCCGTTGCAGAAGAAGTCCCCGAGCGGCGTCTCGACCGACGGGGTGTCCTGTCCATCCCAGTACGCGCGCAGGACCAGGTCGCGCAGGACGAACGGACCGGCCTCCGTGCGGTCGGTGACGGTCAGCCAGATGTGCCGGATCACCCCGGGGCCGTCTATCCGCGCCAGGTCTGTAGTCTCGCCGGAACGCAGCGGGATGAAGGCCCGGCCCTTGCGCCCCGGGCCGAGGCGGGAGGCGGCGCGCCCGCCGGCTCCGGGCGCCCCCTCCGGGTTCTCCGCGCTGATCGACCGGCTCCGCAGTCGGCCGATGCGCGGCGGGCCGCAGAAGGCGGCACCAGGCACGTCGAACATCGTCAGTCCCTTTCTCGTGATCGCAACGCGGCTCACCCCTTGGTGGCGCCGCTTTCCAGGCCGTAGATGATCGCTTTGTTCAGCGCCAGGAAGACCAGCAGCAGCGGGGTGACCGTCACGCAGACGGCCGCGAAGGTCGCCGTCCAGTCGGTCGCCCCCATCGCACCGATGTAGTTCTGCAGTCCCAGAGGGATGGTCTTGAGGTTCTCGTCCAGGACGAAGGTATTGGCGAAGATGAAGTCGTTCCAGATGAAGATGCTGTTGATGAAGAACACGGTGACGATGGTGTTGACCGACAACGGCATGGTGACGCGCACGAATGCGCGGTACGGGCCGCATCCATCCAGCCCGGCCGCCTCATAGATCTCCCGCGGGATGTAGGAGAAGAAGCTGGTGAACATGTAGACCGAGATGGGCAGCGCGAACCCGACCAAAGGCAGCACGATCGCGGGATAGGTGTCCAGCAGCCCGGCGGTGGAGTAGCCGATGAACAGCGGGACCAGCGCGACCTGGACCGGGACGATGATGCCGATCAGGAAACTGGCGAGCACCAGGCGGCTGAACCGGAAGCCGAGCACCTGGATGGCGTAGGCGGCCATCATGCCCAGCAGCACGATCAGGACGTTGGCCGACACCGTCACGACGAGGCTGTTGACGATGTTGCGCCCCAGGTCGCCCTGGACGAACGCCCGGACGTAGTTGTCCACGGTGATCGCGCCGGGCAGGGCGAAGGGGTTGCCGGAGGCGAACTCCTGCGCCGGACGAAGGCTGGTCAGGAAGATCCACAGCAGCGGATAGACCTGGACGATGAGGATCAGCGTGACCAGAACCGCGGACAGGCGGCGGGTCAAGGCCGTCCGGCGACTCCGCCGGTGGGACGACCTGTGCAGCGGCGCAGCGTGGGCGGTCATACTGCGACTCCGGCACGGCGGCGCAGCGACAGCAGAATCAGCCCCACGGCTACGACGCACTCGATGACGATGAACACCGCGATCGCGCTGGCATAGCCGAAGTTGGTGCTGGTGAAAGCGGTCTTGTACATGTACGTGGTGAGCAGCTCCGTGGCCTGTCCAGGCCCTCCGTTGGTGAGCAGATGGGGAATGTCGAACCCGCGCAGGCTGTAGGTGGCCGCCATGATCGTCGTGGTGATCCACACGGGGCGGATGTAGGGAAAGCGGATGCGGCGGAAAATCTGCCACTCCGAGGCGCCGTCCATGCGCGCGGCCTCCTCGATCTCGCGTGGTATGGCGAGCATCGCGGCGTACAGAATGATCATGTAGAGGCCGGTGAACCGCCACGCCTCGGGAACCGATACCGCGGCCAGCGCGGTGCCGACGTCCGACAGCCAGGCGGTGGCCAGACCGTCGAGGCCGGCCGATACCAGCATTTGGTTGATCAGTCCTCGGGGTTCGACGGAGTAGATGCGCTGGAACAGGAAGGCGATGGCCACAGTGGACACCACGGCCGGCAACAGGTAAAGCGTCTTGACCAGCTCGCGCCCCCGGCGCAGGTAGGTGAGCAGGTTGGCCAGCAAGAGCGCCAACCCGAGCTGGAAAAGAAGGTTGATCGCCAGGTAGACCAGCGAGTTCACCATCGCGCGCCAGAAGATGTCATCACCGGCGAGCAGGTGCGCGTAGTTGCCGAGCCCGGCGAAGCGCATGGAGGTGATGCCGTCCCAGTCGAAGGCGCTGAGCACCAGGGACGCCACGATCGGCGCGACGACCGCCACCAGATACAGCATCAGCGGTGGCAGAAGGAACACCAGGACCGCGGTGCGGGTGCGCGTGTGCAACATTGTCCTCTCCTGTCTCCGGGCGGCCGGGGCCACCCGGAGGGTCGGATCAGCCGAAGAAGCGCGGGGCGTTCCGCCGGATCGCCTCGTCCACGGTCGCGATGAATTGGTCAGGGGTGATCCCGCCCTGGGCGAGCAGCGTCAGCTCCTGCTGCAGGCGCGTGTTGGAGGTGGGGTCGAGCTGGGTGTCCCAGGGCATCGCGGTGCGCGTGCCGAGCGCATCGATCTCCGCCGCGGCCTTGGTGAACAGCGGCGAGGCATCCGGAGGCGGGATGACAGGCACCTTCATCGGCGCGAAACGGTGCTTGGCGGCGTATCGGGCGGGATAGGCGTCGATCAGGTAGGTCAGGAAGTCCTTGACCAGCGGATCGAACGTCTTGGCGTTGACGGCCATGCCGATGCCGGAGACGACCACGTACTCGTTGTCGGAGGTGACGGCGCCTTGCGTGGTCGGCAACGTGAAGTAGTCGATGTTGTCGCGAACCTCGGGAGCGAGGGTGGAGTCGGTGAGGGCGCCCAGTTCCCAGGTGCCGATGTTGTAGATCGCCGCCTTGCCGGTAGTGAACAGGTCGCGGGCGTCGGTGTAGCCCTGCGCGGAGAAGCCGTCGGGGAAGCACTTGGCCGCACCCAGGTCGTGGATCCATTGGGCGGCCTTCTGGCCGGGTCCACCGGTCAGCGGCTGCTTGCCTCGCTTGACCTGCTTGATGTAGTCAGGTCCGGCGAGCCGGAACGGGTGATAGGCCAGGTAACGTTCCAGCGGCCACTGGTCCTGCCCGTCCACCGCGATGGGGATGATGCCCTTGGCCCGCAGTGGCGCGCAGAGCGCGACCATGTCTTCCAGACTCGCCGGCGGCTTCACCCCCGCCTTGTCGAACAGCGCCTTGTTGTACCAGAAGAACTCCATCTCGAACTCGAAAGGCAGCAGGTAGAGCCCACCGTCGTCGAAGCGCTGGTAGTCCAGCGCGAGTGGCCGGTAGAGGTTCGTCTTGCCGAGAGTGTTGAGCAGTTTGCCGATGTCGACCATCTGGTTCTGCTCACGCAGCTTCTGGGCGAATGGGGTGGCGTCGGTGTCGAAGAGCTCTGGCAGTTTCTTCGCCGCGGCAAGAGTCTCCAGCCGCTGGAGGTAGGACGGCCGGTCTGGCGTGGTGACGAGCTTGAGCTCGAAGCCTGGGTGCTTGGCGGCGTACTCCGCGGCGATCTCCTTGACGGTCGTGATGACCCCGCCGTCGGAGGGCCGGGCGAACAGCCACGTGATCGCGCGTGGGCGGATGTCGCCGGTTACGGCGCCGGGGTCGGTGGTGCCGGATTGCGTGCCGCCGCATGCGGCCAGCAATATGATCGCGGCGATCGCGGCGGTCATCGTACGAGCTGATCTCACGGGGCATTCCTTTCTGTGGGGGATGTGGTGACCTGGACGTCGGTAAAAGCGGCCGCGCCCTCGCCGACGAACAGGCCGATGCCGCCGGTGGTCCGGTCGTACATGCGGGCGCTCATCGCGACGCGGCCGTCGAGGTAGGCGATGCAGGCGGACCCGTCGACGATCACGTCAAGCCGGTGCGGGACCTCGGGGGCCAGGTCGCAGGGGCGTTCGAGCTCGACGGCATGGGGCACGTCCCCATCGATCTGCCACTGCAGCGGTCCCGGGTCACGGCGTGGCCAGCGATCGAAGACCAGGCGGTCCCGCTGCGGTTCCAGGCGGATGATGTAGCCGTCCTCGGCGTCGGCGCTCGCGCGCAGAATGAGCCCGCACTCCCGGGTGCCCGGCTCGAACGTGATGGTGGCACTGGCCAGGTAGCGGCTGGGCAGGCCCGGGGCGACCACGCTCGCGTAGGAACCGGCGGCCGACGTCCGCAGCCCACCCACCGGCTCCCAGGTCCCGGTCACGGGTGTGAAGTGGGTCTGGACCGGCGTGGCGAAGGTGGACCGGATCGTCTCGGGCATTCGCACATCCAGCGTCCCGTCCGGTCGCTGCACGAGCTCATGCACGGCAAGGTCGCCGCCCCACTCCCACGCGCCCGCGTCGGATTCGCCGGCACGGGTGGGGATCCACCCGAAGGCGTACCTGCGCGTGCCGTCGCTCGCGGTCTTGGCCGCATACAGTGCCCGGCCGTCGAGGGTGTCGTATTCGGGGACCAGCCAGGGCCCGCCAGGGTCGCGGCTCATGCGATAACGCGTGGTGTAACGCTCGGAGAATTCCGAGTACACGAGGTACCACCACTCGCCGATCTGGAGCAGATCCGGGCACTCATGGGTGATGTAGCGCGACGGAGCCCACAACGGCTCGGTGAACGTCCAGCTGGCAAGATCGTCGGAGACGCAGCGAGCGGTCACTCCGCGCCGGCGGCTCGGGCCCTCCACCGTGCGTGCGGCCAGGAGCATCGAGTAGCGGCCGTCCTCATCCTGGTAGACGAATGGATCTCGCCAGTCCTCCCGCTCGTAGTGGCCCCGGGGGGCGTGGAAGGTGTGCTCGGGAACCTTCTTCCAATTCAGCAGGTCGTCGCTGACGGCGTGCATGACCGCCTGGAGGGGGCGCCCGGTTTCCTCGTCCACGACAGCGGGGTTGTAGCCGGTGTAGAACAGGTGGAAGGCGCCTTCGGCAGCGAGCACGCTGCCGGTATAGGCGTGCAGGTCCTGGCTCTCCGCGTCGCCGTGGGGGAGCACCTCGCCGAGGTAGTCGTAGCCGACGAAGTCGGTGGTTCGCACCAGGTGCCACGAGGTGCCCGGTTGCTCCTGGTCGCGCCGATCGTGCAGGTAGAACAGCCAGAACGCCCCCTCGTGGAAATACGGGATCACGTCGCCCACCCAGCCCCGCGGGGGGCGAAAGAAGATGTTCTGACCTGCCACGAAGCGTCCTCGCTCTCGCCGTTTAAGCGTTTAACCTATTGGGCGGAGACGCTACACCCAGATGTCGCGGGGCTGAAGACCCGCCGAGCGGGTTACGAAATCTTTACCGAACGGGGCAGCCCTCGCGGCACCCGGTGCGTTCGTGTGGGACCGCCCGCGACTTCAGGACGACCAGGCTTATCACGGCGATTCGAAGGCGTCGACATTCCGGCTGAGAGACGCACCTACATCCTGTGAAGCCCCAACTATTACGCAGCGTAATCAGATTGGTGAAGATCAACGATCTCTGTGGATACGGCATCGATACGGCCGAGCACACATGGAGCACACCGAAGATCCAAAACGCCCGCAAGAACACGATTCGGCTAGGAAAATTCGATCATGAAGCAAAGAAGCCCCAGCTCACAGCACGCGAGCTGGGGTTCTTCTGGGTGCGCCGCCAGGGACTCGAACCCCGGACCCGCTGATTAAGAGTCAGCTGCTCTAACCAACTGAGCTAGCGGCGCTAGAGCTCTTCAAGATTACCGCACTGCGTGGGGCGGTCGAAACGGGTTAAAGTAGAACAACATTCGGTCCGGGTGAGGGAGCTGGGATGTCGTGGTTCGCGGGGGTTCCGGAGGTTGGGGAGCGGCTGCGGGGGGTGGACTACCTGGCGGATGACGGGATCGCGACGTCGGTGTTCCTGGCGGGGGCGCTGGGGAAGCCGCTGCTGGTGGAGGGGCCGGCGGGGGTGGGGAAGACGCAGCTGGCCAAGGCGGTGGCGGGGGCTTCGGGGGCGGAGCTGGTGCGGCTTCAGTGTTATGAGGGGCTGGATGAGGCGCGGGCGCTTTATGAGTGGAATTACAAGAAGCAGTTGTTGCGGATTCAGGCGGACGATGACGCTTGGGGGGACATTTTCTCGGAGGAGTTTCTGCTGGAGCGGCCGCTGTTGAAGGCGATTCGGAGTGACGCGCTGACGGTGTTGCTCATCGATGAGATCGACAAGGCGGATGTCGAGGTCGAAGGGCTGCTGCTGGAGATTCTTTCGGATTATCAGGTGACCATTCCGGAGCTTGGGACGATCGCGGCGGTGCGGAAGCCGTATGTGGTGCTCACGTCGAATGCGACGCGAGAATTGAGTGAGGCGTTGAAGCGGCGGTGCCTGTATCTGCATCTGGGGTATCCGACGCCGGAGCGGGAGCGGGACATCGTGCTGACCCGGGTGCCGGGGCTTTCTGGGAATCTCGCGGAACAGCTCGCCAGAACTGTGGCGACTCTTCGGAGTTTGGAGCTCAAGAAATCGCCGAGCATCGCGGAGACGATTGACTGGGGGCAGACGTTACTGGCGTTGGGGCGGGAAGAGCTGGATGAGGACACGATCGGGGAGACGCTCGGTGTCGTGTTGAAGCATCACTCGGATCATGGGCGGGCGGTCAAGGAGCTGGGGTTGTCGTGATGCTCGATCGCCATGTGGGGTTCGTCGGGGCGTTGCGGGAGGCGGGGGTTCCGGTTTCGCTGGCTGAAGGGCTGGATGCGGCGAATGCCCTCATGGTCATCGATCTGATGGATCGGGAGAGCCTGCGGGAGGCGTACGCGGCGACGTTGATTAAGCGGCCGGTGCATCGGCCGGGGTTTGATGTGTTGTTTGATCTGTGGTTTCCGCCGGTTATGTCTGGTGGAAGTGCTCCGGAGCGTGCGGAATACGAGGATAATACGCCGGTTGAGGAGTTGCGGGGGATTCTGCAGAGGTTGTTGATGGGGAATCCGGACGATCCGGCGTTTCGGGAGTTCGTACGGGAGATGGTTGGCCGGTTTGGGCGGGTTGCGGCTGGGCCGGGGCGGCAGTCGTGGTTCTCGTATTCGGTGTTGCGGGCGCTTTCGCCGGATACGTTGGTTGCCCGGATGCTGAATCAGATGCTGAGTGAGCGTGGCGGGCTCCCGGAGAAGCTGGCACGTCAGGAAATATCGTCAAATATTCGGAAATTTGAGGAAGCGGTGGCTTCCGAGGTGCGGCGGCGGATCGCGGAGGACTCGGGGATCGAACGGATCGCTCGATCTGCCGTTAAACCGGCTATCGATCGGCTTGACTTTCTTCGGGTCACGAAAGCGGAACTCGCTCAGCTGCGTCGCGAGGTGTACCCGCTCGCCCGGCGGCTGGCCAGCAGGCTGACCATCAAGAACAAACAAGGCCATCGAGGGCGTCTGGACTTCCGCCGTACCGTACGGGCCTCGCTGTCGACCGGTGGCGTCCCCCTGACGACACATCTACGCCCAAAGCGCCCGCACAAGCCGGAACTCGTCATCCTCTGCGACGCGAGCGACTCGGTGTCCAGCTTCTCCCAGTTCACCCTGTTGCTGACCTTCGCCCTCCGCGAGCAGTTCACGAAGGTACGGGCGTTCGCCTTCGTGGACACCGTCGACGAGATCACCAAATATTTCGCCCCCGGCGCGGACGTCCTCAATGCGATCACCCGTATGACCAAGGAAGCCGACATATCCCGCTTCGGCCGCACCAACTACGGCAACGTCTTCACCCGCTTCGCCGACCGGTACGGCGACGCGATCGGCCCCAAAACCTCCCTCCTCATCCTTGGCGACGCCCGCTCCAACTACCAACCCCCCGCCCTGGACACCCTCAAGCACCTGGTCTCCCAGGCCAGACACGCCTACTGGCTCAACCCCGAACCCCGCCCCCAATGGGACACCGGCGACTCGATCGCCACCAGCTACAGCACCATCATCCCCATGCACGAATGCCGAAATATCACCCAACTGGCGGCCTTCATCGAAGACACGGATGTAGGCGCCCACTGAACAACGTTTGAGCTGATGAAGTCGGTGCCCGCCTGCGTCAGGTCACCCGGGTTTAGGTGGGGTCGCACATCCGGTCGAAGCCCTTGCCCTCGTCGTTCTCGATGAACTCGCTGGAGCCGTCCGACTCACCCGGAGGCTTGATCCGGACGTAGGCGTCGATACCGGAGGCCGGGGCCGCGGTCGGACGCTCGCCGAGACCGGCACCGGACTGGTCGCACCAGTTGCCGAGGTGGATACACCGGTCGACGCGGCTGGCGTGCCGTGTCAGGCGATGTGCGCGGCGGGCTCCGCCAGCTTCCGCAGGGCGGTGCCGGCGCGGTCGCGGTACTCCGCGACCCGGGCGAGCTTTATGTCCTCATAACCCCGGATCATGTCCGGCAGCGCCGCGATCTCGGCGACCGCGTCGGCGGTGGCGGGGGTGAGCCGGGCCAGGGCCGCGCTCGTCAGGTCGCGGTACTCGGTGATGAGCGCGCGCTCGACGCGGCGCACCCCGGCGAGACCGAACACGTCCAGGGCCGTGCCCCGCAGGACGCGGGCGGCACGCAGCCCGCGGAACAGCACTCCCGCCGAACGGCGTAGCCTGATCTTGCGCTTCATGCCCATCGCCCGCAGGATCGGCGGGTGCAACATCACCGAGACGACGGCGCCCTCGCCGAACTCCCGATCCCGCCTGGCCTTCTCGGCGGGGTCCAGGTGCAGGCGGGCGACCTCGTACTCGTCCTTGTAGGCCATGAGCTTGTGCAGTCCCCTGGCGTAGGCGAGCCCGATCCGCTCCCCCGCCTCGCGCCCGGCGCGCTCGGTGGCCAGCGCGGTCACCCGCCGCACGTCCTCGGCGTAGCGGCGGGCGTAGGCCGCGTTCTGGTAGCCGGTGAGATCCGCGATCCGGATGGCCAGCGCCCGCTCAAGGTCGCCGGTCGCGCCGCCGCCGTCCGGCCGTTCGAGGTGGCCGGTCACGCCGGCGTCCAGACGGTCGAGGGCGACGCCGTCCGGGACGGCGGGCGGGGGAAAGGCGGCGGCGAGGACGGCGGCGCGGTCGGCCACGGCGGCGCGGCCCCAGCGGAAGGCCGCGAGGGTCTTCTCGACCGCCGCCCCGTTGAGGCGGATGGCCCGCTCGATCGACTCGGCGGAGACCGGCACGCACCCGTGCTGGAACGCCGCGCCGACGAGCAGCATGTTCGCTGGCATGTGATCGTCGAACAGCGCCTCGGCGAGTCCGTGGGCGTCGAGGTAGAGGTTGTCGGCCCGGCGGGTCACCGACTCGACGCGGGTGATCGCGTCGTCGGGCGAGCCGGGTACGGCGACGCGTCCCGTCACCATGGCGGCCGTGGGCACGATGGCGGTGTTGATCACGGCGATCGTGCGCTCGGACGCCGCCACGGCCAGGTTACCGTCGGCGGCGGCGCCGAGCAGGTCGAAGCCGAGCACGACGTCGGCACCGCCCGCCGACGCCCGCACCGAGCCGGTGATCGGCTCCGCCGAGATCCGGACGTCGCTGACGACGGGGCCGCCCTTCTGCGCCAGCCCGGTCTGCTCCAGCCCCGCCGCGTGCAGGCCGTCCAGATGGGCCGCCATCTGGACGATCTGGGAGACCGTGACGACGCCGGTGCCGCCGATGCCGGGCATCCGGATCAGCACGGCGCCGTCGAAGCGGCGGACCGGCTCGGGAGGCTCGACCGGCAGCGGCGAAACGGCCCGCCTATGCCGCTTACCCGGCTCGACAAGCAGGAAGCTTGGACAGTCACCCTTGAGGCAGCTCAGGTCGGAGTTGCAGGACGGCTGGTGGATGCGGGTCTTGCGGCCGAACTCGGTCTCCACCGGCTGGACCGACAGGCAGGTCGAGACCTCCCCGCAGTCGCCGCAGCCCTCGCACACCCGCTCGTTGATCACGACCTTCTCGACCGGGATCGCCAGCTTGCCGCGCTTGCGCAACCGCCGCTCCTCGGCGGCGCACCGGTCGTCATGGATGAGCACGGTGACCCCGTCGAGGGCCGCCAGGTCCCGCTCGGCCGCTTGCAGCTCGTCGCGATGCCGCACGCCGGCGATCGGCGCCAGCCGTACCCCGTGGTACGCCTCGGGCTCCGGCGTGGTGATCACTATGCGACGCACGCCCTCGACGGCGAGGGCTCGCGTGAGATCGGGCACGTCGAGACGGCCTTCGGCGCGCTGGCCGCCGGTCATGGCCACGGCGTCGTTGTAGAGCAGCTTGTAGGTCATGGTCACACCGGCGGCGACGGCGGCGCGGATGGCGAGCGATCCGGAGTGGTGGAACGTGCCGTCGCCGAGGTTCTGCACGAAGTGCCGGTCGTCGGTGAACGGCGACAACCCGATCCACTGGGCGCCCTCGCCGCCCATCTGGGTGATGCCGACCTGGGCGCCACGGCCGTGGCCGTCCAGGGCGATCATCGCGTGGCAGCCGATGCCGACCCCGACCAGCGTGTCGTCCGAGGCGCGGGTGGAGGCGTTGTGCGGGCACCCCGAGCAGAAGAACGGCGTGCGCGCGGCGACCATCGGCAGCGCGCGGCGCCGGGGCCGGGCGGGGGTCGGGCCGCTCAGGCGGACCTGGACCACGGGCAGCCTGTCGCTTCCCGCCCAGGTGACGATCGCCTCGGTGACGTCCTCGGCGCCGAGGGTGCCGCGCGCGGTCAGCAGCTCGCGCCCCACCACCGCCGGGCGGTGCTCTGCGCCGTAGAGCGCCTGCTTCAGGTGCCCCTCCAGGAACGGCACCTTGTCCTCCACCACCAGCACCTTGTCCAGGCCCTCGGTCATCGCGGCCAGCTCGCCGTACGCCAGCGGGAACGGCATCGCGAGGCGGATCAGCCGCAACCCGAGGTCGTCCATCGCCGCGTCGTGCAGGCCGAGGTCCGCCAGCGCCCGCCGCACCACCGCGTAGGCGGTGCCGGAGGCGAGGATGCCCAGGGTGGCGCGGCGCGAGTCGATCATGACCCGGTTGAGGCCGTGCGCGTGGGCGTAGGCGCGGGCGAGGTCGAGCCTGCGGGTCAGCATGTCGTGCTCGGCGTCGAGGGAGGCGGGGCCGACCAGGATGGGTGAGGCACCGCGTGCGGCGTGCCGGGGCGCGGGGATCCCGGTGCGCAGCGGGCCGAGATCGACGGTGGCCGAGGAGTCGGCGATGTCGGCGATGATCTTCAGGCCGGTCCACAGGCCGGTCTCGCGGGACAGGGCGACCGCGTGCAGCCCGAACTCGATGATCTCCGCGACCGATCCCGGCGCCAGCAGCGGCATGGACAGGCTCTGGCACATCGGCTCGCACGAGCTGGGCACCGTCGAGGACTTGCTGCCCGGGTCGTCGCCGATCCAGGCGACGGCGCCGCCGAGCGCGGCCGTCCCGGCCACCGTACCGTGCCGGATGGCGTCGGCCGCGCGGTCGAAGCCGGGATTCTTGCCGTACCAGAAGCCGGTCACACCGTCGTGGCGGCGCCCCGGCAGCTGGCCGACGAGCTGGGTTCCGGCCACCGCCGTGGCCGCCAGCTCCTCGTTGAGCCCCGGGCGGAAGACGACGCCGGCCTCGTCGAGGAACCTCGCCGCCCGCCCCATCTCCATGTCCACTCCGCCCAGCGGGGATCCCTGGTAGCCGGAGACGAACACCCGCGTGTCGAGGCCGCGCGACTCGTCGAGACGGCGCTGCTCCAGGGTCAGCCGGACCAGGGCCTGGATCCCGGAGATCAGCACCCGTCCATCGGTGGCCGTGTACTTGTCGTCGAGCGTGACCGGAGCGGGGCTGTTGTCCACGCGATCCTCCTCAGCCTTCGTTCAGGAGAGCTCAAGCACAGCAACATCGCGGGACTGTGCACAAGTATCGGCCGAAAAGTAGCCGAAGAGACGCAAGGAGTTTGCGCCAGGAGCCGAGATGGCTAGTGTTTATTGCAGCGATCAGGGGAGGGGACCGTGCCGGAACTCGACGACATCGACCACCACGTGCTGCGCCTGCTGCGCGAGGACGGGCGCCGCACCTTCTCCGAGATGGCGGTCACCATCGGCCTGTCCGTGGCCGCCGTCAAGCGGCGTGTAGACCGGCTCCGCGACATCGGCGTGATCACCGGCTTCACCGCCCAGGTCGATCACGCCCGGCTCGGCTGGGGCATCGAGGCGTTCGTCGAGCTCCGCTACGCGGGCACCACACCGGTGGCCGAGATCGTCCGCACGGCCACCGACATCGCCGAGGTCCAGGCGGTGTTCACCATCGCCGGCGACCCCGACGCGCTGATGCAGATCCGCGTCCGCGACATCGGCCACCTCCAGCAGGTCATCGACAGCCTCCGCCGCACCGGCAACGTCACCGGCACCAAGACCCTGATGGTCCTCGGCTCCTGGACCCGCGAGACCCTCACCTCACGCCCGCGCTGATCTGCACATGACGGAAGGGAGAACCGTGGACGCCATCGACTTCGCGGACAGTGTGATGCCCCGGGACGCCGAGGGGGCGACGCTCGCCGCCAGAGTCTTCGATCCCGAGGTGGCAGGGTCGTGCGTGGCGGCCCTCTTCTGCCCCATGAATCACCACGCTCACCAGGCGTCCCGTGGTCATCTGGACGGGGTCTCACCGGCCAGGCGGCGCAGGAGGCCGAGCGCGCGGTAGGGCAGCAGGTCCCGCATCAACAGTGAGGTCCTCGTTCTGCGGATGCCGGGGCAGGAGAGGATCTCCTGGGTGACCCGGTAGAGATCGTCCGGGTCGCGGGCGACGACCCGGCACAGCAGATCGCCCTCACCCGAGATGGCGGCGGCCGCCACCACCTCGGGGATCTCCGCCAGCGCGGCCACGGCCGCGCCCAGACGCGGCTGCTCCACCTCCGCGGTGACGGCCGCCTCCATCAGGTACCCGAGGGTGCGGGGATCCACGCGATCACTGTGCGGGCGCAGCAGAGCGCGCTCCTCCATGCGAGACAGGCGGGTCTGGACGGTCTTCCGGGCCAGCCCGAGGCGTTCGGCGAGGACGACGACGGGAAGGCGGGGCTCCGAGTCGAGTGCGAGAAGGATGCGGGCGTCGACCGGGTCGAGAAACGTCAGGTTGGAACCTTCTGGGTGCCGCATAGCCTTCAGGGTAATCAGATTGCGTCCTCCAGGAGATTTTGGTTGCCCAGACCATGTCAGGTCTGGATTGATGGGGGGCGGGACGCTTCGCCGATCCGCCGAGAGGAAGTCCATCGTGCTGGAACGACTGCCCGCGTTCGCCCTGCTGGACCGCGCGCACGCCCATGGCGCGGGGTCCGTGCCGATGGCCGGGGTGCCGGTGCTGCCCATGCCGGACCATGTGGTCGAAGCGGCGCGGAGGGCCGCCGGGCAGGTGTTCCCCAGGCGTACCAGGGGCTCGGCCGAGTTGCGGATGGCCATCGCCGGGCGTCTGGCGGCCGAGCACCGGCTGAGCGCCGACCCGGAGACCGAACTGCTGATCACCCATGGCGCCCAGCACGGCATGAGCGTGGTCCTGCGGGCCCTGCTCTCCCCCGGGGACGAGGTGGTGATTCCGGCGCCGACATACTTCTTCGACGGCATGGTCCGCATGGCCGGAGCCAGACCGGTGTATGTGGGGTCGCGCGAGAGCGCCGACTGGGACCATGATCCTGACGAGGTGGAGGCGGCGGTCACCCCGGCCACCCGGGCGCTGCTCATCTGCAACCCCAACAACCCGACGGGGTACGTGCCGGCCCGTGCCCGCCTCGAGCAGCTTCTCGACGTCGCCGCGAGGCATGGCCTGCTGGCCCTGTCCGACGAGTCGTATGCGCGTTATGTGCACGACGGCCCCGGCTACGTGCCGCAGATGCTGCTGCGCGAGCGTCACCCGGACATGGTGACCGTCACCAGCCTGAGCAAGAACTATGCCTTCACGAGCTGGCGGGTGGGCTACGCGCACGCGCCGGCCCACCTGCTGGAGCGGGTGCACCGCGCGCTGGAGTGGGACGCGATCAACGTCGGCGACGTGCCGCAGGCGGCGGCACACGCCGTGATCACCGGTCCGCAGGACTGGATCGAGCCCGCCTTCGCGACCATGCGGGAGCGGCGCGACCTCCTGCTGTCCGGCGTGCATGCCGCGGGGTTGCGAGCGGTGCGCCCCGACGCCGGGATCTTCGCGCTGGCCGACTTCTCCCCGCTCGGCGTGGCCGGGCGCGACCTGGAGGATCTGCTGCTGGAGCGGGGACTCACCGCGATAGCCGGAGACGCCTTCCACGGCCCGGCGACGCACGCCCGCCTGCTCTACGGCGGCACCCACGAAAGCCTGACAGAGGTGGCCAACCGCCTGGCGGCGCTCACCTCCGTGGCGGGCCTCCCCGCTAGGGCACCGGGATCGACGCGGAGGTGACCGCCGGGCTTGAGGTGAGGGCATTGAGGATCTCGCTGCGCGCCGACTCGGTTCTGCGGCGCATCGCCCGCCTTGCCGCGTCGGGTTCACCCGCCTGGATCGCGTCGACCACGGCCTTGCGCTCCTCGATGCGCTGCGGCGGCATCGAAGGGTCGAGGCGCAGCATCAGCCGCACGACACGCTCGATCTCATCGAGCACGCCGACGATGGCGGCGGCCAGGCGGTCGTTGCCGCTTCCCTCGGCGATGATCGCCTCGAACTCGTAGTTGGCCCGCAGCCGCTCTTCCAGGTGCGGGCCGCCGAGCTGACCGTGGTCGTCGTCGACGCACAGCTCGGCCAGCCTGTGCCGCAGCGGGGCGGGTAGCCCTCGCCGGGCGGTGAGGGCGGCAGCCTCCGACTGGAGCAGCGAGCGCATGTCACACAGATCGGCGACGTCTTTGAGCGTTACGGGTGAGACAACGTAGCCGGCGCGCGGCATGGGGCGCACCAGGCCGTCGCGGTGCAGGCGGGCCAGGGCCTCGCGCACGGGGGTCTTGCTGAGCCCCCACGCCTTGGCGACCTCCTGCTCACTGAAGGCGCTGCCGGGTGGCCGCTCCAGCTCGATAATCTCTCGCTTGAGGCGCAGGTAGGCGTTCTCGGTGAGATTCGCCCCTTCAACGGGCCGACGAAGAAGATCGGGTTCGTGTCGCATGGGCCCCCGCGGGGTCAGGGTTCGGGGCGGCCGTAGCCGCTGCTCACCGTTGGAGATACCAATCTACCCGCGATGATCCTCTCCTGCGACCTCTCTAAAGATACCGATGAAGCATTGCTGATATCTCAATAAGTCTCTATCGTCATCTCAACCTTCCATTGATTAGATACCGCCTTGCCGTACAAGGAGAACCGTGGACGATCCCCTCAGCGGAGACTGGCGCGTCGGCGCCGACATCGGCGGCACGTTCACCGACGTCATCGCACTGGGCCCCGACGGCCGACTCGTGCCCGTGAAGCTGCTCACCACACCGCCCGGCGTCCACACCGGCGTCGTCGACGGCACCACCGCCGCCCTCACCGAGGCCGCCGTCCCCTCGGAGCGGGTGCGCGCGATGCGGCACGCCACCACCGTGGCCACCAACGCGGTCCTGGAGGCGCGCGGCGCCCGCACCGCTCTCGTCACCACGCGCGGCTTCCGCGACGTCCTGGAGCTGGGACGGCTGCGCCGCCCGGCGCTGTACGACCTGTCCTGGGAGAAGCCGGTGCCGCTGGCCACGCGCCGCCACCGCTACGAGCTCACCCAGCGCATCACGGCGGACGGCCACCTCGACCCTCCGGCGGACGACGCCGAGATGACCGCGCTGGCCGGGGAGATGCGCGCGGCCGGTATCGAAGCCGTCGCGGTGTGCCTGATCAACTCCTACCTGCGCCCCGACGAGGAGCGCCGGGTCGCGGCCCGTCTCGGCGAGTTGCTGCCGGGCGTCTACGTGACGGCCTCGGTCGACGTCTCCCCCGAGATGGGGGAGTTCGAGCGCACCAGCACCGCCGTGGTCAACGCCTACGTGGGCCCCGTCGTCCGCGACTACGTCACCCGCCTGGGCGGTGGCCTGCGTGAGCGAGGCATCCGCGCCCCCTTGATGATCATGCAGTCCTCCGGCGGCCTGCTGGACGCCGCCTCGGCGGCCGGACAGCCCGTGCGGATCATCGAGTCCGGTCCGGCCGCCGGCGTCATCGCCGTGCGGAAACTCGCCGAACTCATGGGCCTGGGCAAGGTGGTCGCCTTCGACATGGGCGGCACCACCGCCAAGGCGTCACTGATCGAGCACGGCAGGCCGTTCGTGGCCGCCGACCACGAGGTGGGCGGCGGCATGAACATCGCCCGCGGCTTGGGCAAGGGCGCGGGCCACACGGTCCGGGTGCCCTCCATCGACATCGCCGAGGTCGGCGCGGGCGGCGGCAGCATCATCTCCACCGACGCCGCGGGCGCGCTGCGCGCCGGTCCGCGCAGCGCGGGCTCCTCCCCCGGCCCCGCCTGCTACGGCAGGGGCGGTGACCGGGCGACGCTCACCGACGCCAACGTGGTGCTGGGCTACCTCAGCCCGCGGTCGCTGGCGGGGGGCAGGGTCACCATCCGGCCTGAGCTGGCGGAGAAGGTCATCGGCCACGTCGCCGAGCGGCTCGGAGTCGAGGTGCCGGAGGCGGCGCGGGGCGCCTACGAGGTGGCGGTCTCCAGCATGGCCAAGGCCGTCAAGGCCGTCACCAGCGAGCGCGG
This sequence comes from Acrocarpospora sp. B8E8, assembly GCF_039871605.1. Classification (NCBI taxonomy): domain Bacteria; kingdom Bacillati; phylum Actinomycetota; class Actinomycetes; order Streptosporangiales; family Streptosporangiaceae; genus Acrocarpospora; species Acrocarpospora sp. B8E8. The sequence continues at coordinate 133,489 of NZ_JBDPLV010000018.1, forward strand.
CCGCGACCCACGCGAGGCCGTCATGGTCGCCTTCGGTGGCGCCGGCCCGCTGTACGGCGCGACCCTGGCCAGGGAGCTGGGCATCGGCACGGTCATCGTCCCCGTGCACACCGGCCTGTTCAGCAGTCTCGGCCTCCTGGTGGCCGACACCGACCGCGAGCTGGCCACGCCCTACCGCGAGGATCTGGCCGGCGACGAGGCGCTCACCGCCGAGTTCGACCGGCTGACCGTCGCCGTCACCGCCGAACTGCGGACGGCCGCCCCGCGGGGCGACGTCGTCGTGGAACGGCTGCTCGACATGCGCTACCGGGGACAGCGCTTCGAACTGCGGGTGGAAGTGCCCGGCGGCGAGCTGACCACGGAGTCGCGCGCCGTGGCTCGAGCCCGCTTCCACGAGGAGCACCGCAGGACCTACGGCCGCGCGGGCGGCGACGACCTGGTGGAGATCGTCAATGTCAGGGTGCGCGGGCACATCCGCGACGGCGTCGCGATCGAGCGTGCGCTGAGGCTGCCCGCCACCGCCCCCCGGCTGCCCGCGACCCGGGCCTGCCGGTTCACCGAGACCGTGGACACCCCCGTCATCGGGCGCACGGACCTCTCTTCCCGGGCCCGCCCCGGCCCGCTGGTGATCGAGGACATGGACGCCACCACGCTCGTCCCGCCGGGTGCCACGGCGCACCTCGACGCGCTCAACAACATCGTCATCCGCTGGATCCCCGAGGAGGCCCGATGACCGTGCGCGACCCCGCCGCCTTCGAGGTGTTCAGGAACGCCATCACCGGCCTGGCCGACGAGATGGCGATCACGATTCTGCGCACCGCGCACTCCCAGATCGTCGCCTCCAGCATGGACTTCTCCGCCGCGCTGTGCGACGCGGACGGCCGGGTCGTCGCGCAGGCGAACACCTGCCCGGTGCACCTCGGCTCCATCCCGGACGCGATGGCCGCGATCCTGGACGCCTTCGGCGGCTCCGAACGGCCCGGCGACCTCTACATCCTCAACGACCCCGACCTGGGCGGCATGCACCTGCCCGACGTGTTCGCCGTCGCGCCGGTCTTCGCCGGCGAGCGCCTCATCGGCTACTCCGTCACCGTCGTCAACCACGCGGACGTGGGCGGCTGGGCGGCGGGTTCCATGGCCGTGCAGTCCACCAGCATCTTCGCCGAGGGCGTGCAGATCCCGCCGTCACGGCTACTGGCGGCGGGCACGATGAACGAGACATTCCTCGCGCTCATCCTGCGCAATGTCAGGGAGCCGGAACTGTTCCGGGGAGACCTGGAGGCGCAGATGGCCGCCTGCCACGCCGGGGCGGCGGGGCTGCGCGCGCTGGCGGGGCGTTACGGCGTCGAAGGCCTGGCCGCGTCCGGCGGCGAGCTGCTGGACCACTCCGAGGCGCTGCTGCGGGCCGCGCTGGCCGAGGCGCCCGACGGCGCCTACACGTTCGAGGACCACATCGACGACGACGGGCTGGGGTCGGCCCGCATACCGTTCCGCGTCAGGGTCGTCGTCTCCGGCGACGAGGTGCTGCTGGACTTCACCGGATCATCTCCCCAGGTCGCCTCGGCGCTCAACGCCACCGCGTCGTTCACCCGGTCGGCGGCCTACGCCTCCCTCCAGGGCGCGCTGGGCTCGGAGATCCCCGCCAACAGCGGCTTCTACCGGCCCTTCTCCTTCATCATCCCGGAGGGCTCGATCCTCAGTGCCCGCCGTCCCGCCGCCCGGGGCGCGCGAGGGCTGGTCGCCTACCGCATCATCGACACGGTGCTCGGCGCGCTCGCCCCCGTCTTCCCCGGCCGCGTCCCAGCGGCGGGCGACGGCGGGCCCGACTCGGTGGCCATCGGCGTCGTCGAGCCGGACGGCACGTCCAAGGTCTTCTGGGACATCCTGTGCGGCGCCTGGGGCGCGCGGCCCGACCGCGACGGCGTGGACGGCATCAGCCCGCTCGGCGCCAACCTCGCCAACACCCCCATCGAGGAACTGGAACGCTCCGGCCACGTGCGCATCGACGGCTACGGCTATCTGCCCGATACCGGAGGGGCGGGGAGATGGCGCGGCGGCCTGTCCACCTTCCGCGACATGACCGTCCTGACCTCGGGGACGACCATCCAGATCCGCTCCGACCGGCGCGATCACCTGCCGTACGGCCTCGCGGACGGCGGGCGGGGCACGCCGTCGTACAACATCCTCGATCCCGGCGGCCCCGGCGAGCGGATCCTGCCCGCCAAGACGGTGCTGACCGTGCCTGCGGGCACCCGCCACCGGCATGTCACCGCCGGCGGCGGCGGGCACGGCGACCCCCTCACCCGCGATCCGGGCCGCGTCCTCGCGGACGTGCTCGACGAGAAAGTGACCCCCGCCCACGCCGCATGCGAGTACGGCGTGGTCATCGTCGGCGACGCCGTCGACGCCGATGCCACCGCCACCCTGCGCGCCGCCCCGACGGCACCCCCCAGAGAAGGGTCATGACCATGAACAAGGCCAACGCCGTCTCCGACGAGGAGACCCGCCGGATGTGGCGCGGAGTCGGACTGCGGATCATCCCGCTGGTCGGCATCGCCTACGTGATGAGCTATGTCGACCGGGCCAACCTCGGCTACGTCGCCGAGCCGCTGTCGCAGGATCTGGGCATCGACAGTGCCCAGATCGGGCTGGCGGCCGGTCTGTTCTTCATCGGGTACATCCTGGTGGAGGTGCCCAGCAACATGATGCTGCACCGGTTCGGCGCCCGTAAGTGGATCACGCGGATCCTCATCACCTGGGGTCTCATCACCGCGGCGACGGCGGCGGTGCAGAGCGCCGGGCAGTTGTACGCGGCGCGGATCCTGCTCGGCTTCGCCGAGGCGGGGCTGGCCGCGGGCATTCTGCTGTACCTGACGTACTGGTTCCCGCAGCGGCAGCGCGCGTGGGCCATGTCGTCCTTCTTCCTGATGATCCCGCTGTCGGCGATCATCGGCGCGCCGCTGGCCGCGGCACTGCTCTCCTGGGGGCAGCAGATCCTCGGCATCACCGGGTGGCGCTCGCTGTTCCTGGTCGAGGGCGTCCTCACCGTGCTGGTCGGGATCCTCGTGTACACGCTGCTGCCCGACCGGCCCCGCGACGCGCGCTGGCTGACGAGCGGGCAGAAGGATCTCATCGAGGGCATCCTCGCCCGGGAGAGCGCGGCGCGGCGGGCGCGCGGCGCGCTGAAGGACATGCGCGAGGCGCTGACCAGCGGGCGCGTGTGGGCCCTGGCGTTCTCCTTCTTCGCGATCGTGTTCGGCCTCTACCCGATCGCGTTCTTCCTGCCCACCATGATCTCCAGCCTGACCGAGAGCCTCGGCGAGAACGCCGCCGTCGACAGCGTGCTGCTGGCCGGCATTCCCTCGGCCGTCGCGATCCTCGCCATGCTGGCGTGGTCGCGCGTCGCGGCGCGCACCTCGGCGGTGACCGCCACCACCGTGCCCATGGCCGTCGGCGGGGCGGGCCTGCTGCTCGCCACGTTCACCCACGACGGGTTGCTGTTCATCGTGGCCGTGTGCGTCAGCGTCTCCGGCATCTACACCGCCATGCCGCAGTTCTGGCGGATCCCCGCGCTGAGCCTCACCGGCGCGGCGGCGGCCTCCGGCATCGCGCTGATCAACTCGGTGAGCAATATGAGCGGCTTCATCGGCCCCTACCTGACCGGCGCCATCAAGACGGCGACCGGCGACTTCACCTACGCCCTGCTCACCATCGCCCTCGTCATGATCGCCGGGCTGGGCATCCTGCTCACCCTGGGCCGCCGGATCGAACGCACCACCGCCCGCGACGGTGAGATGACGCGCAGCGAGGAGAACGTATGAACGCACCCAGCGCCACCGCTCTCATCGTCGGTGACATGCAGGCGGGAATCGTCGGCGCCTACGCCTTCGCCGACGCCGTCCTGCCGGTGCTGGAGTCGGTGATCCCGGCCGCCAGGGACGCGGGCGTCCTGGTGGACTTCCTCGTGGACCGGGTCTTCCCCGCGCGCGGCGTCGAGATCCTCACCGCCGAAACCTGGACCGGCAGCCTCTGATCACGCCTCCCGGCCCGGCTGGGGCACGGGAACGTGGCGGAAGGTGATGGTCTCGTAGGGGCGAAAGTCCCCCGTCTCGAACAGCAGCCCCCGCCGTCCGCTCGTCGACCGGCACCAGGTCGGAGTAGGCGGCGGGGAGGCCGGAAACCGGGTGCGCCACCCGCCAGGTGGTGCCGTCGTCGTGGCTCGCCCGCACGGTCATCAGCGCGCGGGCGTCCGGGGCGGCCGGGCCGGAGTAGAGCAGCACCGGCGGGTCGGCCCACTGGAGCACGCTCCCCTGCACCATCGGTGTGACCAGCCCGGCCTGCGGGCGGAACGGGAGCTGGAGCGTGTTCCCACGTCCGGGCGCTTGGCGAGGACACATCATCCTCGGAGCCGCCTCCCCAAGCGCGGCTCCGCGCGACGGCACGATCCGACCGATACTGCCCGCCCGCGTCAGGTCACCCGGGTGACCGGCATTCTGGGCACCACCCTGGCCGCCGTACGGGCAAGAAGTTCGACCTGTTCCGCGGTGAGTTCCATGACGACCTCGGAACGGATCAGGCCCGCGATCTTGCGTGGGTAGGCGACCGTCAGTCCCTCGCCTTGGACGATCCCGCCCCGGCCTTCGATCCGCCCGCCGTGGAGGGCCAGCACCGGGGTGATGGACAGCTCGATGCCGGTTTCCTTGGTCAGGAGCTGGGCTAGGGCGGTTCCGGCGGAGATCAGGCCCTTCGCGACGGTCGTTCCGTACTTCTCGTCGAAGAAGAGGCGGCCGCCGTAGCGGGCCACGACCGTGTCGGGGCCCCAGGCTTCGTTGTCGATGAGCCAGAGGCCGCCGGGGCCGATGACCAGGTGGTCGATGGAGGCCTGGCCGGGGACGGCGCGGCCGTCCATGACGCGGTAGCCGTACCGGCTGAGGCTGAAGCGGAGGAGGCGGCCCGTGCGGACTTCGCCGCGGCGTTTGCCGCGCCAGACGGCGGTGCGCTCGTGGGCGCGCCAGGCGATCAGGAGGTCGGTGCCGCCGGCTGCGACGCCGGTGAGCAAGCCGACGAAGAGGGGGTTGGACCAGCCGAAGCGGACGGCCATGAGGTTGCCGGCCAGGATGCCTGCGGCCGCGATGGCCGCTCGGACGCGGAGCCGGTTCTTGCGGCCGGCCATCCAGAACGTCAGATAGAGGTTCTGGGGGGAAGAGCCGGTGAACTTCTCATCGCGCGGGACATAAATGGACCCACTTGCCACCCTGTGCTCCCCGAAAATTAGGTCTGCTTTACCTAAGTTGTACCCAATTGGGAGCTCCAAGTCTCGCAAGGTGATGTAATTAACACACTCCCGCTATCTCGGATCGGTTTTAGCGCCAACATGGGGATCTACCGGCGTCAAGTCCGTCCTTCTTGACCGACCAGTCGGTATGCTGGTGTACGGCTAAGGAGGTCACAGATGGCGCGTACGGTGTCGGCTGCCGAGGAACCGGTCAGGCAGCGACTGCTCTCCGTGGCGACCCGGCTGTTCGCCGAGCGGGGTTTCGAGGGCACGTCGGTTCAGGAGATCGTCGCGGCGGCCGGGGTCACCAAAGGCGCCATGTATCACTATTTCGACTCCAAGGATGATCTGCTCCACGAGATCTACGGCAAGGTGCTGCGGATGCAGATGGAGCGCCTGAACATGTTCGCGGACGGTGACAGCCCGATCGAGGAGCGACTGCACGCCGCGGCGCAGGACGTGGTGGTCACCACGGTCGAGAACCTGGACGACTCGAAGATCTTCTTCCAGTCGAACCATCAACTGGCCCCGGCGACCAGCAAGCTCGTCCGAGCCGAACGCCGCCGCTATCACGAACGTTTCCGCGACCTGGTCGTCGAAGGGCAGAGTAACGGGACGTTCCGTGCGGACATCCCGGCCGAGATGGCGGTCGACTTCTTCTTCGGCTCGGTCCACCATCTGGGCACCTGGTATCACCCCGAGGGAACCCTCTCCGGCCAGGACGTCGGCCGCTACTTCGCCGACCTCCTGCTCGCGTCATTGCGGCCAGACTCCAAATCCGAGTGACAAGGACGTATTCACGACTGGCCGGTCGCAGTGCGGATCTCCCCCTCAGGCGGGCCCAGGCAAATCAACCAGGTCCGCCAGTGCCTCTCGGTGGTCACCGGGTGTGCCTAAAGCAATCTCGCTGGTCTTAGCGCGCTTTAGATAGAGATGGGCGGGATGCTCCCATGTCATCCCAATTCCGCCGTGCAACTGCACACATTCCTCAGCCGCGTGTACGGCTACCGCCCCACAGTGCGCCTGTGCCACGGCCACCGCCACCCGGGCGGCGTGAGACCACCCGGACGCGAGTTGGTCGGCGGCGTTGCGTGCGGCGGCGCGGGCACCGACGATCTCCAGCCAGAGGTCGGCCAGGCGGTGCTTCAGTGCCTGGAAAGATCCGACCGGGCGCGCGAACTGGGTGCGTTCCCGCAGGTAGCCGACTGTGCTGGTCAGGCACCATTCGGCGACGCCGAGCTGTTCGGAGGCCAGCAATCCAGCGCCGAAGGCGAGCGTGTCCTGGAGCGCGCTCGGATCGATTGCGATGAACCGCGCGGAAGCCGAAGAGAGGTCCACGGTCGCGATCGGACGGGTGGTGTCGAGCGAGGTCACCGGCGTCACGGTCACGCCCGGATCGTCGGCGGATACTACGGCGAGCCCGGCTCCCACGGGAACGAGGAGCGTGTCCGCCATATCCGCACCCGCGACAGCGGCAATCCGCCCACTGATCGTGGAACCCACGACGGCCACCTCTGGAGCGGCCCCGAGTTCTGTACTGCCCACACGCGCGGCGAGGGGCGGTCGATAAGGCGAGGACGCGAAGGGCACCGCGAGAGTTGCCGTGGTCTCCCCCGCCGCGAGTCGTTCCAGCAGGTCAGCGGTGTCGGTCGCGTCGGCGGCGGCGAGCAGTGCGCGGGTCGCCAGGACGGCGCTGGTCAGATAGGGAACCGGAGCCACGGTGCGCCCGAGTTCTTCCAGGACCACGGCCGCTTCCCGCGCCGAAGCCCCGGCGCCACCGAACTCCTCCGGAATCAGCAGCCCGGCCACGCCGATGTCTCTCGCCAGCACCTTCCACAGCTCCCCGCCGTCGGCCGCGCCCGGGGTCGCCTTGTCGGTGAGCAACTCTCGGACCGCGGCCCGCAGCTGTTCCTCGATCTCGGTGTAGAGCAAGGTCATCGCGGGAGGTCCTTCCACGGCACGTCCTTGTCGACGCGGGGCTCGGAGGGGAGGCCGAGGACTCGCTCGGCGACGATGTTGCGGAGGATCTCCGAGGTGCCGCCCTCGATCGAGTTGCCCTTCGCGCGCAGGTAGCGGTATCCGGCGCCACGGCCGAGGAAGTCGACGCCGTCAGAGCGGCGGAAGCTCCAGTCGTCGTATTCGAGGCCCTCGTCGCGAAGCAGTTCCACCTCGAAACCGGAAGCTTCCTGGTGCAGCTTGGCGAACAGGAGCTTCATCCCGGAACCCTCCGGTCCGGGCTGCCCCGCCGCTAGTTGTTCCCTCAGCCGGGCACCGGTCAGGCGCGTGATCTCGCCCTCGACCCAGAGTTTGAGCAGTCGCTGATGCAGATCGTGGGTGCGCAACTCGGGGCGGTCTCGCCAGGTGTCGGCGAGGATGCCGACCATGGTCCGGCGGCTGTTCGGGTTGCCGCCGCCGATGGCCACCCGCTCGTTCATCAGCGTCGTCTGGGCGACACGCCAGCCGTCGCCGACCGGGCCAAGACGCAGGTCGTCGCTGAGCCGCACACCGGTGAGGAAGACTTCGTTGAATTCGGCTTCGCCGGTGATCTGGCGGAGCGGGCGGACCTCGACGCCGGGGGCGTGCATGTCGCAGATGAAATAGGTGATGCCGCGATGTTTGGGCACGTCGGCGTCGGTGCGGGCGACCAGGATGCCCCATCGGGACAGATGCGCGCCCGACGTCCAGACCTTCTGGCCGTCCACGACCCATTCGGCGCCGTCCCGGACCGCGCGAGTGGCCAGCGAGGCGAGGTCGGAACCCGCGCCGGGTTCGCTGAACAGCTGGCACCAGACTTCCTCCCCCGTGTAGAGCGGGCGCAGGAAGCGTTGTTTCTGGTGCTCAGTGCCGTACGTCAGGATGGTTGGCGCGGCCATGCCGAGGCCGATCGCGATCCGGCCGGGGTGGTTGTCGGGGGTGCCGCGCAGGAGCTGTTCCACCAGCGATTGCAGGTCGCGGGGCGCGCCGAGGCCGCCGAGGCCGACCGGGAAGTACACCCAGGCCAGACCGGCGTCGAAGCGCGCGCGAAGGAACTCCGTCGAGTCGGTTGTGGCTGGGTCGTGCTCGGCCAGGAAAGCGGCCACCCGTTCCCGTACCGCTGTCGCATCCACCTGTTCTCCCCTTCGCAGTGCAATCAACCGGGCGGGCATCGGTGCGATTACTGGCTCATGTGCTTCTTCAGTTCGCGGTAGGCCAGTGAACGTTTGTGCACCTCGTCTGGTCCGTCGGCGAAGCGCAGGCTGCGTGCGCCCGCCCAGAGGGCCGCCAGCGGGAAGTCCTGGCTGACGCCACCCGCGCCGTGCACCTGGATGGCCTTGTCGAGGATCCACTCCACGGCGATCGGTGTGGCGATCTTGATGGACTGGATTTCAGCGTGAGCGCCCTGATTGCCGACGGTGTCCATCAGCCAGGCGGTCTTCAGGACCAGAAGGCGGAGCTGTTCGATCTTCACCCGGGATTCGGCGATCCAGTCCTGGACCACGCCCTGCTGGGCGATGGGCTTTCCGAACGTGGTGCGGCCCAGGGCACGCTTGCACATCATTTCGACGGCGCGTTCGGCCATGCCGATCAGGCGCATGCAGTGGTGGATCCGGCCAGGCCCGAGGCGCGCCTGAGCGATGGCGAAGCCGCCGCCCTGCTCGCCGATCAGGTGGTCGGCCGGAACCCGGACGTCTTCGAAGATCACCTCGGCGTGGCCTCCGTGATCGCTGTCGTTGTAGCCGAAGACGGTCATGCCGCGCTTGACCGTCAGGCCGGGGGTGTCCCTGGGCACGAGGATCTGGCTCTGCCGACGGTGGGAGGCCGCGTCCGGATCGGTGACGCCCATCACGATGAAGATCTTGCAGTTGGGGTTCATCGCGCCGGTGATGAACCATTTGCGGCCATTGATCACATACTCATCGCCGTCGCGGGCGATGGAGGTGGCGATGCTGGTGGCGTCGGAGGATGCGACGTCAGGCTCGGTCATCGCGAAGGCGGAGCGGATCTCGCCGCGGAGCAGTGGTTCCAGGTATTCCTTGCGCTGCCATTCCGTGCCGAACTGGGCGAGCACTTCCATGTTGCCGGTGTCGGGGGCGGCGCAATTGGTGGCGGCCGGGGCGATGGCCGGGGATCGGCCCATGATCTCGGCGAGTGGCGCATACTGCAGGTTACTCAGGCCCGCGCCGCCGTGGTCGCCCGGGAGGAACAGGTTCCACAGGCCGCGCCGGCGCGCCTCGTCCTTGAGGTCGTCCAGCAGCGGCGGAGCGCTCCAGCCGCTCTCGGCCGCCTGGTGCTCGAACGCGGCTTCGGCTGGGTAGACACATTCGTCCATGAAGGCCGACAGGCGTCCTGCCAGTTCCGTTGTCGTCTCGTCGTAGCCGAATTCCATCACTTCACCTCTCTCAGACCACGCTCGACCAGCGGTTCGACCGTGGCGCCGACCTCGGCGAAGCCATCTCCGACGGTGAGACCCTGGGTGAAGCGGAAATGGATGCCCTCGGCGATCACCGCGAGCTTGAAACAGGCCAAGCCGATATACCACCCGAGTCTGGACAGATCACGGCCGGATGCTTTGGCGTAGTGGGCGGCGAGATCGCCGCTGTCGATGGAGAAACCGGCATCGGCGGCGGAACCAGCGTCGGCGGGAAACCCCGTGCCCGCGCCCAAGCCGGTATCCGAGGACAAGCCGGTATCCGCAGGGAAGCCGCTATCCGTGCGGGGGACGGTGTCGAGCATGGCGAAGTCACCGTAGAGCAGGAACAGTGCGAGATCGGTGAGTGGGTCTCCGAGCGTGGACATCTCCCAGTCGAGCACGGCTTTGAGCTGACCGTTCTCGATGAGGGTGTTGCCGAGTTTGAAGTCGCCGTGCACGATCGCGGGCGGGCCTGAGTCCGGCACGGCTTGTGTCAGCCGGGTGTGCAGTTCGTCGATTCCGGCGACGTCTCTGCTCCGCGAGGCGTCGAGTTGCCGTTTCCAGCGGGTGACCTGCCGGTTCAGGAAACCCTCGGGGCGGCCGAAGTCGCCGAGACCGACCGTTTCCGGGTCGATGGAGTGCAACGCGGCGAGGACGTCGGTCAGGTCGCGGGCCAATTTCGGGGTGAGGGGTGGCTGGCCGCCTGGCACGAATTCCATTACGTAGAAATCCGCGCCGATGACGTCCGGATCCTGGCAGAGGTGGTAGGTGCGCGGGACGGGGACCGCGGTGTCCTGGAGGGCGGACATCACGCGATATTCCCGGCTCATGTCGTGTGCGGTGGCGAGCACGTGCCCCAACGGTGGGCGCCGGACCACGAGGGTGTGGGAATCGTCCCGGACTATATAGGTGAGATTGGACTTGCCGCCCTGGATCACGTCGGCGGTGAGCGGCCCTTGGGTCAGGCCGATCCGCTCCAGATGACGGGCGAGACGCGGGAGATCGAGTCCGGGAACGTTCACTCGGGCAGCATACCGACCAGACGGTATGCCTGTCGAACGTTACCCTTGCGGTATGGAACCTATGTTCTTTTCGACCCCCGAGAATTGGCGTGATTGGTTGGTCGCCAACCATGAGGAGCGCAGCGAGCTGTGGGTGGGCTACTACAAGGTGTCCACTGGGAAGCCCAGCATCACGTGGCCGGAGTCGGTCGACCAGGCCCTCTGCTTCGGGTGGATCGACGGCGTGCGGAAGAGCGTGGACGATCAGTCGTACAAGATCAGGTTCTCGCCGCGGAAGGCGCGCAGCATCTGGAGCGCGGTCAATATCGCGAGGTTCCAGGAGTTAGTGGATCTGGGGTTGGTCCACCCTAAAGGGCAGGCGGCGTTCGATCAGCGCACGGTGGAAAAGTCGGTTGTTTACTCGTACGAGCAAGGGCAGGCGTCTGAGTTGCCCGCCGAGTATGAGGAGACGTTTCGGGCGGAAGCGGTCGCGTGGGAGTGGTTCCAGGGGCAGGCGCCGTACTATCGGCGGTCGGCCGCGCACTGGGTGATCAGTGCGAAGAGGGAAGAGACGCGGCTCAAGCGGCTGGCGCAGCTGATCGCGGACTCCGCGGAAGGGCAGCGGATCGCCCCGCTCAGGCCACCGGGGAAGAAATGAAGTGGTCTCTCCTTTTCCTGCCGATAGTGGCATCCGGAGGCGACCGCTCCCTCGTTCAGGCTGGCGTGCATGACTGCCACGATGCCCTCTCCCGTTGTTCTCGAAGGCCGTTCTGTACGGCTTGAGCCGCTTACCCTCGATCACGTTCCGGAGTTGTTCGCGGCGGGGGGTGGGGACGATGAGGTGTGGCGCTGGATGCCGGCGGCGACCCCGCGGACTGAGGCGGAGATGGGGGCTGTGGCGGGGAGCTTGATCGATGATCCCCATGCGGTGCCGTTGGCGGTGATCCACGATGGGCGGGCGATCGGGTGGAGCACGTATCTGGACTGCCCAGGCTTCGACCGGAGTATCGAGATCGGCTGGACGTGGTATGGGCAGGCCTACTGGCGATCCGCCGTCAATACCGAATGCAAGATTCTGCTGATCGACCATGCGATCGACAAGCTGGGCTTCAACCGCGTGCAACTCAAGACCGACAATATGAACGTCCGGTCGCAGGCCGCGATCCGGCGCATCGGCGGCACCCATGAGGGCACGCTCCGCCGCCACCGCCCGCGCCCCGACGGAACCTGGCGAGACACGGTCTACTTCAGCATCCTCGACGACGAATGGCCCCCCAACCGAGCCCGCCTCCAAGCCCGCCTGGACCTCCCAACCCCCTCAGCGTCGCAGTAACTCTTCACCGTCCTCTCCTCGATCCTGTCGTTACCGGGTTCTCCCACCCACCCATCCCTTTGTTTTCCCTCGGGCTCCGCCCGCCCCCGCCAACACCGCGGTCACTCGAACGAAGCGGCAGCTTGATCCCCGTGGTTCTCCCACTCTGACCTACCTCGGGACTCCGCACCGGCCATCACCGTGGTTCTCCCACCCACCCTCCCTTTGATTTCTCTCGGGCTCCGCCCGGCACCGTGGTCGCCGCCAAACGAGGCGGCAACCAATCCGGAGTTCGCCCCCCACCCCTTTGTTTCCTTCGGGCTCCGCCCGACCCCGTCATCGACACATACAAGACAACCCCTGCGCAGTGGCTCCTGCGCACCGAGCCCTAATCTCGTGGTGGTTGCCAGCCGAAAATGGGGTCCATCTGGCGGAGGGCTGCGGTGGGGCCGAGCTTTCCGAGTAGGGAGATCATGGTGTTTCTGGCGGCTACGGCCACCGGATTGCGCCATGAGGTGATTCGGCAAATTGTTCTGGATCGGGTGACGATGGACGTCGTACGAGGGAGCCGGGCAGCCGAATAGGCGTCCAGGCTTTCTGGGTGCTTCGGGTCGGCCAGGTGGGCGAGGACGATCGCGTCCTCGATGGCCTGGCAGGCGCCCTGGCCGAGGTTGGGTGTCATCGCGTGGGCCGCGTCGCCAAGCAGGGCGATCCGGCCTCGGTGGAAAGCCGGGAGCGGCTGCTCCAATGAGTAAATATCGTGCCTTAACACCTTGCCGGGATCGGCTTCGGACAGGAGCTTCGGGATCGGATCGTGCCAGCTCTGGAACAGCCGGGTCAGCTCGCCCAGCTCACCGCCTTCGGCCTTCTGACCTGCGGGGACGGCTGCGGTGGCGTAGCAGTAGACCTGATCGTCGACCAGCGGCATGACGCCGAAGACGAGCCCGGGACCGCCCCAGGATTCGGACGTGCTCAGACCGCTGCCGGAAGCGAGCAGCCGCCAACTGGTGACTCCGGCGTAGACCGGCCCGGGATGCTCGGGAAACAGCTGCGCGCGCGTCGCCGAGTGAATCCCGTCAGCCGCCACCACCAGATCGGCCGGCAGTTCTTCTCCACCGGAGGTCACCACAACCGGCCGGTCGGGAGTTCCGGAAATCGTGGAGGCCGCGGTGTTCAGGCGAATCGTCCCCTCGGTGAGGCGTCCCGCCAGGCGCTCGACCAGTGAGGAGCGAAGCAGGAGAACGGTCGGATCGCCGTACCTCGCGTTGGCGGCTTCCGCGCTGGTTCGGGAGAGCCAGCGGCCGTCCGCCCGCCTGATCCCGGCTTGCCCCTGCATCGCGGCGAGTTTCCGTACCTGATCGCCGACTTCGATCGTGTCCAGCGCGCGCAATGCGTTAGGAGCCATCGCGAGCCCGGACCCCACCGGCTCGATCGACGGTGCCCGCTCCAGCACCGTCACCTCCCAACCCCTCCGCTGAAAGGCGGCCGCCGCCGTCAGCCCGCCGATTCCCGCCCCGACCACTACCACGTGCCCCATCGCATCCTCCACTACATCTGTAGTGCCACCGTACTACAGATGTAGTATCAGCGGAATGACGACAGCACGCGCGGCACTCATCGGGGATACGGCCATCACGATCCTGGCCGAACGCGGCATGCGCGGCCTCACCCATCGAGCGGTCGACGAATCAGCCGATCTCCCCTCTGGCTCGACGTCCAACCTGGCCCGCACGCGCGCGGCACTCCTGGAGCTGGCCCTGGCCCGCCTCGCCGAACTGGAGGAAGCCCAACTCGCCGCCCAGATCCACCGAGCCGCCCCACCCGGCCCCGACCTGCTCGCCGGCCTGGCCGACGTGATGGCCGAATCCGTGCACCAGGCCATCACCGTCGACAGAAACCACGCCATCGCCCGCTACGAACTCGCCCTGGAAGCCACCCGCCGCCCCGAACTCCGCAAGGTCTACGACGAAATCGGCCGCCGCTTCCGCGACCCCGCGATCGCCCTCCTGACCGCCGCGGGCTCCTCCGATCCCGTACGCCACGGGCGCCAGGTCGTCGCCTTCGGGGAAGGCATGCTCTTCGACGCGGTAGTAGGAGCGGGTACGACTCCGTCGCTAAGCGATTTGAAGGCCGCTTTCGCAGAATTCCTCAACGGAATCCTCTCCCATTGACAGCGGAGAAACGAGGCCGGGCGGGACTTGATCAAAGTGAATCGAACTACCGTCACCCGACAGGCGCGGGCTCCGGAGCGGGCGTCGGATGGGAATGATCAGGTGTCAGACGGCTGAGAGTGATCGTCCCCCCGACCAGCAACACGCTCGCGATAATCGCCGGAATCACTTGCCCCACACCGGTGGGAACCGGCTCTCCCAGCAGAAGCGCCCCAGCCATGATCGACGTGATCGGGTCTACGATCTGCACTCCCGCGTACGCGATCCCGAAATATCCCACCGCGTAAGACTTCTGCAGCAAAACCACCGCACAAATCAGCAGTACCGGAATGACCACCGTGAACCAGTGCAGCAGGCGAGCCATATCCCCACTCAGCCCACCCCCCACAACCCGCACGAACGTCGACACGGTAGCCGTAACCGACCCCGCCCCAACCGCCATGGCCAGCGCCTTCCCGGCCCCGCTCAAGAACCGCGCGACCGTGAAACAAACCCCGGTGAACACCCCGACCACCACGATCAGCCCAATAGCCGCCCCATTGGACAGCGACGGCTTCACATCATGTGAAGGAATCAGCAGCATCAACCCCAGCAACCCCACCGCCACCGCCACCGACCCGGTGATCTCTGCCCGATGCGGCCGACGACCATGCAGCCAAGCGGCCAACGGCACCGCGAACACCAAGGTGGCCACACTGATCGGCTGAATCACGATGAGCGGCGCGAAACTCAATGCCACCGCGTGCAGACACGCCCCCGTGAAGCCGATAACTCCACCGATCCACCACCGCGTCCGGCCCATCAGCCGCAAGGTGGCCCCCAGGGCAACCGCCTCATACTGCTGCAAAGCAGCACCAAGCGCGTATCCAAGCGCCCCGGCCAACGCGATCGTTATCCCCACCCAGGTCACGGGCACCGGCCAAAGCTTAAAGAGTCGAGGGTCACCCGTTTAGCTTAGGGACAAAGTACGGTGCCCCAGACATCCATCCCCTGACCCGATCTAACCCCATCCTTGCCCAAAAACCCCCAAATCACCACATGACACCCTTCAGTCCCAGCCGTGGCCGCTCCTGGCGGATGGTTCCGGTCAGTGCCTTCCTGCTCGCGCCAGGGCGTCCTCGGCCTGCGCGGCCAGGGTGGCGACCAGATCGGTTGCGGATGGCAGGTCGGTGATGAGATCAACGGCTTCGCCGGCCCAGACCGGCAGCGGCGGCAGATCGCCCCGTGCCACGGCATCCTGATAGGCCCGTTTAGCCTGAGGATCAGCGGCCAGTTCCGCTTCCCGGCCGCGCCATTGGTCAAGGTAAGGATGGCCGAGCGTGCGGGCGGTGTATTTCGACGGCCATCGCGAGCCCCGGGCGATATCCAGCACGCTATTGCGCTCGGTGTCCACCCCACGTCCCTCGATGATCGCCTTGATGGTCGAGGGGTCGACGAGAGACTCGGCCGTGGCCTGGAAGCGGGTGCCGACCAGTGCCCCGGCCGCGCCAAGTGCCAGCGCCGCGGCGACACCGCGCCCGTCGGCGATCCCACCGGCCGCCAACACCGGAATCGGTGCCACCAGATCCACCACGACCGGCACGAACGGCAGTGTGGACCGCCCACGCCGGGCACCATGCCCACCACTTTCCGTCCCCTGCGCCACGATGACATCGGCGCCCACATCCACCGCCTGCCGGGCCTCCTCCAGATCGGTGACCTGGATGACCAGCGCCACCCCCGCGTCGCGGATAAACCCAGCGAACGGGCGCGGGTCACCGAAGGACAACATCACCGCCCGCGGGTTGTGCTCCAACACCCGCTCCACCGCACCGACATCAATCGCCCAGGTCAGGAAACCGACACCCCACGGCTTCGCGGTACCCTCCGCGACGATGGGCAACTCGCGGGCCAGCCACTCTCGATCCCCATTACCGCCACCCAGCAACCCGAGCCCCCCACCGCGAGAGACCGCCGCCGTCAGCGCACCACCCGCCGACCCACCCATGGGCGCCAGCGCAATCGGATGCTCCACCCCGACCAACTTCGTAAACGCCGTGGGCAACGCCATAACCCCCATCATCACCCCTGCCGACGTACTGGGGAATCAAAACCGCCAACACCCTGACATCCGCCGACACCCGACGCGTCCGCCGTAACTAACACAGCGCACCCACGACCACATCACCAGCCAGCGCCCACCGCACAGAACAAAGGGTGTCTCACCCCCAGCCTCCGAGAAGACTGCCCGCCCTCCCAGGCGATTACCCACTCCAGGGCTCCGCCCGCTCACTCCGGCTTCGGCCCACCCAACCCGTACAACACCCCCGTGGACGCCACGAACGTTCTGCCCCTAAGGACCGCTGCGAAGTACGGCGGGGCACCCCGCGGGTGGGCAGGGCGGACACGTAGGCCGACGTAAGACCGTGCCAGAGACCACCGCGCCCGCGATGGCCGCTGGTCAGCGGCTAACGAGAGGCCCGCTATCACGGTCGGCCGGAGTGTCCGCCCTGCCCACCCGCTACGGCCCTAAGCCACCAGAAACCCCCATCACTCCCTCGGCGGGCACACATCAAACAAATGCCCCTCCGGATCCGCGAGCGTCACCCACCCCGCCCCCGCCTGGAACTCCGGCTTGGTCGCCCCCAACGCCAGATACTCCTCCACAGCCTTATCCACATCCGGAACCCGAAAGTCCAGATGGAACTGCTTATCCGGCCCCGGCCAGCTAGGAGCCTTCCGCTCAGGTACACGCTGGAAGAAGATGTTCATCGTCCCATCCCCTATCCCCGCATACGCCTCCTCGGCATACTGCACCTCGAACCCCGTGACCTTCGAGTAAAACTCCGCCAGCCTCTTCGGCTCAGCGCAGTCGATGGTCACCGCTATCAGCGACGCGATCGTTGTCATGAACCGAGCATCCCGCAGATACCTGTCAGCTCATGTCAGCTATCACAGCCATCGCCGCGTTCTTTCCATTCAACGCGATCACACTCCCCCCAGGATGCGTAGCCGCCCCACACAGATAAACCCCCGGAATCGGCGTACGCGGCGTAAGCCGGTTCTCCCACATCTGATCCGGCCGCACCTCCCCCTGGAAGATGTGCCCTCCGGTCAACCCCACCCGCTCCTCGATATCAGGCGCCCCCAACACCTCATAACTGATCAAACAATCCTCAAAATCAGGGGCATACCGCCCGATCAACTCGATGAACTGCCGCGCCACCTCCCCCCGACGCACCCCCCAGTCCATCCCATACGGCGCGTACTGCCCGAAGACACTCACCAGATGCTTCCCTTCAGGCGCCGGCGAAGGATCATGTGACGTCTGGAAGTAGATCTCCCCGAACCCAACCGCCGGCTCCCCCGCCGCACACCGCTCAAAAGCGACCTGCGCCTCATCCAGCGTGGAGATCACATCAACCACCCCCCGCGCCATGAACGTCTCCCCCGGCGCCGCGTTCCACGACGGCAGCCGATCCAGAGCGGCGTTGAATTTCACGACAGGGCTACGGATATCCCACTCATCAATCCGACGCCGATAATCCTCGGGAACATCCCCCACCATGGTCATCAGCCGCTTCGGATCAGCATTGCTGACCACCGTCCGCGCCGCGATGAAGGTCCCATCGTCGAGCCGTACCCCTTCGCCCGGCAGCACCTCCCCCACCGGCACCCCAGCCGCGAGCACAGCCCCCGCCTCCCGAGCGGCATCGGCGATGGCGAAACTAACCATCCCCATCCCACCCTTGACATATCCCCAGGCCGCACCATGCCCCTCAACCTCACCGATGAAGTGCATGAGCTTGACGGCAGCCGTGCCAGGATCCTTCGGCCCCGCCCACGTCCCGATGATGCCCTGCCCGTAAAGCGCATCCCTGAGCCGAGTGTCGGACACGTACTCGCTGAGCACCTCCTCTATGGAGGCCCGGAACAGCACATCGATCATGTACGCGTCCCCGCCCAGCATCTCCTCCAGCTCGTCCCGGGACGGCGACTCCCCCGCCCAGGAGTCCCGCCGCCCCTTCCTGAGCTTGATCCGCATCTGATCGAACATCTCTTCATAAGCGAAATACCCAGCGATGTCCTTAGGCGACACGCCCAAGGACCGCAGCCCCGCCTCGGTCCGCTCATGATCCATCCACTGCGCGAACGCGGTGCCGTCATCGAACGGAATCCACAACTGCGGATCCGCGAGATAGACCTCCAGCCCACGCCGATGCAGATCCAGCTCCCGGATGACCGTCTCATCCAGCAGCCCGATCACATAGGCGCACGGACTGATCACAAACCGCTGATCCGGGAACGGACGCTCCAGCGTGGCGGCCCCGCCCAAGCGTTCCCTCGCCTCCAGCACCAGCACCGACTGCCCCGCCCGAGCCAGGTACGCCGCGCAGGTCAGCCCGTTATGTCCGCCCCCGACCACGATCGTGTCCCAGCGCCGCGCCGCCAGCGCGGACACCGGCTCCGGCAGGCCCACCCGGCCCAGCTGTGCGGCAATCTCGTTCATGCTCAATAGACTGACTGGATAACCAGTCAAAGCGCAAGAGTCACCTTGCGGCTAGCATCGGATCTTCCAGGGCTTTACGACTGGAACCGACTACTCGTGCGGCTCGTTGGAGCGGGCGTGGCCTCTCTACCTCAGTTGATCAGGCGTTTCCTGGAGAAACCGGGAAGCGTTGATCTCGCGCGCTTCCATCGCGTCGCCGTCGGGGCCGCGGAGCACGAGCCCCGGATGCGCGAATTGTCCTTCGACGAGCTCCGCGAAGCCGCGCTCGACGAGGCCACGTTCTGTGCTGCCGTCCGCGAGGTCGCCCACCGCACGATCGGCGAGCGCCCCTATGACGTGCAGCTCATCGGCACGCTCGGCCTGCTCGCCGGGCATGTCGTGGAGATGGGCACCGGCGAGGGCAAGACCCTGGCGGGCGCGCTGGCCGCCGCCGGTTACGCGCTGCGCGGGCAGGGCGTGCACACGATCTCCGTCAACGACTACCTGGCCCGCCGCGACGCCGAGTGGATGGAACCGTTCTACACCGCGCTCGGCCTGACCGTCGGCTGGATCTCCGAAACGTCCACGCCGGAGGAACGCCGCGCCGCCTACGCGAAGGACATCACGTATGCGGCGGTCAGCGAGATCGGCTTCGACCTGCTGCGCGACCGGATGCGTACAGATCCCGCCGAACTCGTGCAACCAGTGCCGCAAGTCGCCCTGGTCGACGAAGCCGACTCGGTCCTCGTCGACGAGGCCCGGGTCCCGCTGGTGCTGGCCGGCGCCGCCGACCCCGGCGCCGCCGTCCCCGAGATGGCCGCGCTGGTACGGCGACTGTCCCGCGGCTACCACTACGAGATCGACGACGAGGGCCGCGCCGTCCACCTCACCGCCAAAGGCACCGACACGGTAGAAAAAGCCCTGGGCATCTCGCTGTACGACCACGCGACCACGGTCACCGAAGTCAATCTGGCCCTGCACGCCCACGCCCTGCTCACCCGCGACGTCGACTACATCGTCAGGGACGGCCGGGTCCACCTGAT
Organism: Acrocarpospora sp. B8E8; assembly: GCF_039871605.1. Lineage (NCBI taxonomy): Bacteria > Bacillati > Actinomycetota > Actinomycetes > Streptosporangiales > Streptosporangiaceae > Acrocarpospora > Acrocarpospora sp. B8E8. The sequence goes on from NZ_JBDPLV010000018.1 coordinate 153,149, forward strand.
CAACGCCTCCCGCGGCCGCGTCGCGCAACTCCAGCGCTGGCCCGACGGACTGCAGGCCGCCGTCGAGGCGAAGGAGAAGCTCTCCCCCTCAGAAACCGGGGAAATCCTCGACTCGATCACCATCCAGGGCCTGCTCACCCGCTATCCCACTATTTGCGGAATGACCGGCACCGCCGTCGCGGTCGGCGACAACCTCCGCGAGTTCTACGACCTCAAAGTGGCCGTCGTCCCCCCCAACAAGCCGTGTATCCGCGTCGACGAACCCGACCGCGTCTACGCGACCGCGATCGACAAGGACATCGCGCTCGTCGAGGAGATCGTCGCCCAGCACGCCACCGGCCGCCCGATCCTGATCGGCACCCTGGACGTGGCCGAATCCGAGGAACTCGACGCGCACCTCCGCGAGGGCGGCCTCTCCCCCGTCGTCCTGAACGCGAAGAACGACGCAGAGGAAGCCGCCATCATCGCCCGCGCCGGCGAACGCGGCGCGATCACCGTCTCCACCCAGATGGCCGGCCGCGGCACCGACATCCGCCTCGGCTCCGACGGCGTCGCCGACCTCGGCGGCCTGCTCGTGATCGGCACCGGCCGCCACACCAGCAGCCGCCTCGACGACCAGCTCCGCGGCCGCTCCGGCCGCCAGGGCGACCCCGGCGCCTCGGTCTTCTTCGTCAGCGGCGAGGACCAGCTCCTCACCGCGTACGCCCCCGACGAGGCGTTGCCCGCCCCCGGCAAGGATCGCCGGATCCGCGACGCCCACGCCACCTACCTGATCGGTCACGCGCAGCGCGTCGCCGAAGGCGTGAACGTCGAGATCCACCGCAACACCTGGCGCTACACCCGCGTCCTCGAACAGCAACGCCGCCAGATCCTGGAACACCGCGACAAGATCCTCTACGGTGAGGCGGGCGCGGAGGCCCTGGCCGAAGCCCGCCCCGACCGGTACGCCGAGTTGGTCGCCCTCAGCTCGGAAGCCGAGATCGCCGAGGCCGCCCGCCAGATCGTCCTGTTCCACCTCGACCAGTGCTGGACCGAACATCTCGGCTTCCTCGCCGACCTCCGCGAGGGCATCCACCTGCGGGCCCTCGGCCGCCTCAACCCGATCGACGAGTTCAACCGCGAAGCCATCCCCGCCTACCGCAAACTCCTCCAGGAAATCGAACGCCGCTCAACCAGCAGCTTCGACACGTACGCCCCCGACCAGCCCCTGTCCGAACAAGGCCTGAAACGCCCGACAGCGACATGGACGTACCTGGTCTCCGACAACCCCTTCGGCTCCGACTGGGACAGAATCCTCAAACGCGTCTCCGGCGCCCTGAAGAGCAACCGCCGCCGCAAGAGCTGAATCAGCGGCGCGAGCAGCATTCGCGGCCCAGGCGCGTCTCTGAGATATGGAAGTCGAACTGCTCTCCATCGGGGAGCCTGGCGTCCGGGCGTCGGTGGATGTGGCCGCGATCTTCGCCGCGCACCAGCTCGGGCTGGTACGGCTGGCGCTGATGATGGTCGGCGACCGAGCCACGGCCGAGGACGTGGTTCGTGCTCGGGTAGCCATGGGGCCACGCCGCAGCAGATCGATGCCATCGAGCAGGCGCTTCGCGCGATGCCGCAGGTCGAGTCGATCACCTTCCGGGACCAGCAGACCGCTTATGAGCTATTCGTCGAGCAGGAAGCCAACAGAACGCCGGCCCAGGTCGTGGAACCCGCTGACATGCCCGAGTCGTTCCGTTTGAAGATGAAAGAGGACACCGACTGGACCCCTATCTTGGAAGCCGCCATGGCCCTTCCCGGCGTGTCCAACGTCATCAACGAGAAGTGCGTCTCGGAATACCTCGCAGGAGACTCGGACTACATCGAGTGCAGCGTTGGCGGCGCCGTCCGGTGACGCCACACAGGCGTGCAATCGGGGCGGATGGCCCGCCGACGCCGGAGCTTCCGTTCATCGTTCGTGAGCTTCAGCGTTTGCGGGCGACGCCGCCGAGGACGATGCGTTCCCAGGGTTCCAGGTCGTGTGGGTTGTCGGGGCGCCAGCCGGGGAGGTGCACGACGCCGGGTTCGACCAGGTCCAGGCCGTCGAAGAATTGTTCAATCGCTTTTCGGGTGCGGAACCAGCCTGTGCCGACGGCGAGTTGGAAGGCTTGCTGGAGGGCGATCGAGGTCGCTTCGCCGGAGGCGTGCATGTTGGTGGCGACCAGGTGGCTGCCGGTGGCGAGTTTGTCCATGTAGCCGCGAACGATGCCGTGGGGGTCGTCGCTGTCCGGATATAGGTGCAGGATTCCGACGGCTAGGAGGCCCACGGGGCGGGTGAGGTTGAGCAGGGTGCGGACCTCCGGGTGGCCCAGCACGAGTTCGGGGTGGCGCATGTCCGCATGAATCAGGGCGGTGGTCTCGCGTTGCGGGGTGCCGGCCTCGTCCACCAGAAGCCGGGCGTGGGCGAGAACCATGGGGTCGGTGTCCACATATGCCACCCGGATCCCGGGGTCGATCGCGCGAAGCGTGTCGTGGGTGGCACGCACCGCCGCCAGCCCTGCCCCCGACGAGACGTCTAGGAACTGCCGGATCCCCGCGCCATGAACGTGGCGAAGGGCTCGCCCGACGAACTCCTGGTTGCTTTGTGCCACCCTGCCGATATCCGGCAGGATCTGCGCGAGCCGCTCGGCGACCGCACGATCGACCTCGAAGTTCTCCTTGCCCCCGAGCAGGGCGTCATGTACACGGGTGGCGCTCGGCGTGCGGGGACCTGTCCCAGCCGGAATCATCACTCGACCTCCGATACCTGCGGATGGTATCCCAACGAACCCACAGTGTGACCACAGCACCGAAACCCGCCGGCCCGCCGAAGGCCGTCTCAGAATTGTCGGTGGCTCCTGGCAAGCTGACGCTCGATCCTCGCACGGGTGTGCGATCAAGGGCGGGCTTCAGGTGCGGGGGCTTTCTTGGCCTTTGATCCGGCCTTCGCTGGGAAGAGGCTCCGTTACGGCGGTGATGGGAGGCAGGATGAGGAAGATCATTCTTATGATGTCGGTGTCGCTCGATGGGTTCTTCGAGGGGCCGAATCATGAGATCGACTGGCATCTGGTCGATGATGAGCTGCACCGCTTCTTCAACGAGCAACTGGGGGCGATGGGCGCCTTTCTCGATGGCCGGGTCACGTATGAGTTGATGGCCGAGTTCTGGCCAACCGCCGATCAGGACCCTGCCGCCAGCGCGCCCATGGTGGAGTTCTCGCGAATCTGGCGGGAGATGCCCAAGATCGTGTATTCGCGGACGCTGGAGCGGGCCGACTGGAACTCGACCATAGTGCGCGAGGTGGTTCCCCAGGAGGTCCTGGAACTGAAGGCGCAGCCAGGCGGCGACCTGGCCATCGGCGGAGCCAAACTCGCCGCGGAGTTCATGCGGCATGACCTGATCGATGAGTACTGGCTCTACGTCCACCCGATCGTGCTCGGCCAGGGCACCCCCTTGTTCCAGGTGCCTGAGGCGCGGCTGAACCTCCGCCTGACAGACACCCGGGCCTTCCGCAACGGCGTGGTCCTGCTTCGCTATCAGCGCCCTGCCATCGACTGACGTCACTGACGGGCGTGAAAGCGCGCGGGCACCGCCGACGCCGGAGCTCCCGGCTGATCAGCCGCGGTGTCGTCCCCGGGGGCGGGTGTAGTGGCGGAATCCCGCGGTCGCGGCAGCGAGGATGATGAGTGCGGCGGCGATTCCGGGGATGGGGAGTTCGTGGGTCGGAAATTCGTTCGCCGCGTTCTGGATCGCGGGGGTCGCGATTCCCACCGTTGTCATGGCGTTGGAGCTTGTCCCGGTGTCGGCGCTTGTCTCGGTGTTAGCGATCTTCTTGGTGGTAGTCGGGCTCTTAGCGGGCGTGGATGCGCAGATTTTGGTGACTTCGGAGACTTTGGGAGTTGGGAACTTGGGGGTGGGTGGTTTGGGGGGTGAGCTGTCTCGCATGTTGTAGGCGCCGCTGGAGAACGGGGCGGGGGCGCCCTTCTTGCCCAGGCCTGAACCCCATTTGGTGATCACGTAGTCGATTTTGATGTGGCCCTCGCCGCCGCTCACGGTCAGGCTGGAGCTGTTCCAACTGCTTCCGGTGAGCTCGGCGAAGGTCTTGCCGTCCAGGTCGAGCATGACGCCGCTGCCCGATGGAACGCCGGGCCCTCGATCGCCGACGAAGAAGTCGGCTTTCCGGCCGTTGTGGATGACGTAGCCTTCGGTCCCCATCGGCCAGCTGGGGCTGGCGGCCAGGCCTTTCTGCATGGGTTTGCCCGAGGCGGGCGACCCCGTGTCGCCGTTGATACCGGACCCGTCGTCCCAGAAGTACGACGCGGTGGTGCTGCCCTTGAAGAGCGGAGTCTGGACCTGCTTGGGCACGCCGTACCCGGAGAATTCGGATTCGGGGCGGGTGACGCGCTGGACCTTGCCGTGCAGGGCTTCGATGGTGGTGACCTTGCCGCTGGCGGCCTTTTCCACGATGCCGACCTGGGCGTGCTTCTTGAGGAAGGCGACGGCGCCGGGTTGCGGCTGGGTGGCCCAGGCGTTCTGGGTCTTGAACCAGGCCTGGTGGTCGGGGGTGTGGGCGAACTTGCCGACGGACTTGCTCACGCCCGCCGTGCCGGCCGCCCACGAGACGAAGGAGTCACACCAGGGGGCGTTGGCGAACCCGGCCGAGGTGCCTTCCGCGTACCAGGCGCCGTACTTGCTCTTCTGACCGTGCTCAACGCGGTAACCCAACTCCTGCCGGGCCGCGTCAAGCAGCTTGTCCGCGATGCTGGAAATGGGGGATCTCCTGGGGGTTTGGTCACGGATGAGTAACCGGACATTAATCCCATCAATGCTCAAACCACAGGAAAACCTGACAAACTTTACCTTTGGTTTGGAATGGATCGGGGGGAGCAGTGGGGAGGGACAGCCTCGGCCCGAGGAGGAGCCATGGTCAGCACGAGCCCCACGCGGATCGCCAGAAGGGTGGCGGAACACCCGGTCCTCGAGCGGGCGGCGAAGATCGGTTTCGCCGCCAGAGGCGTGCTCTACGGGCTTATCGGCCTGGTCGCGCTACAGATCGGCCTCGGCAACGGGGTCAGCGCGGAAGCCGACAAAAGCGGCGCCATCCACCTCGTGGCGAGCCGACCGCTGGGCGGGTTACTTCTGTGGATCATGGCGTTCGGGCTGGCAGGCCTGGCCCTCTGGCAGATCGGCGAAATGATCTTCGGGTCACACGAGTCGCTGGACCGCGTCGAGGCAGCCGGTCGGGTGGTCGTCTACGTCGCCCTCGTGGTCTCGCTGCTGGGTCTGCTCCTGTCCGGGAAGGACGCGAGCTCGACCGACGAGCAGTCCCAGGACGTGACACGACTGCTGTTCGAGCTGCCCGCCGGTCAGCTGCTCGTCGTGCTGCTCGGCCTGGGGGTGGTGGCGCTCGGTGTGTACTCGATCCGCGAGGGTTTGACCGAACGATTCATGCGGCACATGACCGTCACCGCGCCCCGAGCCCGGGCGACCGTGGTGAAGCTCGGCAAGGCCGGATATGTCGCCCGTGGGGCGATCGCTGTGGCGGCCGGAGGCCTCATCTGCCAGGCCGCTCTCACGTACGATCCCGGAAAAGCGGTGGGTATCGACGGCGCGCTCAAGGCGCTGGCCGAGACCCCGGTGGGTCCGTGGCTGCTCGCCGTCGTCGCGAGCGGCGTCGTGCTGTTCGCCGTGTACTGCTTCGCGGAGGCGCGCTGGCATCGGACGTGATCAGACCAGGAGCATGATCTCCCAAGAGCCGGGATCATCCGTGTACGCGGTGAGCGGCTTGCCCGTGAGCGTCTCCAGGAAATCGATGTCGATCGGGCACACACCCGGCGAGAGCTCGCGGAAGCTCTGCACGCAGTCGGCGCCGAGCAGGTCCTTCAGGCGGGCACGATAGGCGAGGACGACGTCGAACGGGATCACGTCGGCGTCCGGCACGCGGCCGGTGAACTCGGCCGCGAGCGTGGCCACTCCGTCGGCCACGGCGGGCAACGGCTCCAGAACCGTGACGAAACGCTCGCGATCATGGTCGAGGGCGTGCCAGGTGTAGTCGGGGCTGACCGAATCGTCGAGGTCGCCGTACGTCCCGAGGACCAGCGCGGGGAGGGTCAGCCCGAGCTCGGCCGCCGGCCGGAACTCCGGCTCTTCCCGTTCGGCCGCCTGCCGCTGGTATTCGGCGACGGTGACGAACGGCCCGAATTCGAAGCTCACGGGGGCGACTTCGCCGGGCTCGTCCGGTTCGTGGATCTCGGAGTTGGCGGCGATGACGACCAGTTGCACGTGGTCGGCCTCGGGGAGGGTGACCTGCTCGTCGGTGAGCGCGGCGAGGCTGTCGAGGTCGACCGAGAAGCGCGCCTCGCTCCACCAGCGGTAGCTGAGCGCGCATTCGGCCCCGAGAAACTCGCGAAGCCGATCCCGGTAGCCGACCGTCTGATCCAGATCCGCGTACGCGATGTTGGACCCGTAATACGCCGCCGCCAAGCGGGCCAGCCCGTCCGGCGACCGAGGTCGCAGGACGGTGAGAATGTCGGTGTTGTGGAAGCAGGAGATCCCGTCGGAAAAGGTCTGCGCGGCCAGCCACTCCCGGTCCGGAGGCAGTTCCTGCGGGTCGGATGCGACCAGTACGAGCACGGGTAGCTCGATGCCATAGGCCTCAAGGGGCTGGTAAGGTCCACGGTCCCAGTCGGCGGCCGGGCTGTGGCGGACTCCGAGGGCGTCCAGCCGGGCGATCTCATCGGCGGCGATGGCGGCGTCGTCTTCGCCCCAATCCGGATAATGTTCATGAGCGATCGCGCGCCAGTCGGTCACGATCACACGGTATCTACCGCAGAACAGGCGGAACAGGGCCCGCGCTGAGCAAAGTATGGCTTGCCGACCGTTCCAGTTCGCTGCCGCGAACCTCCGCGCATCCGGCCTTCACCAACCAGCCGGACAATTCTTCCGCCGAGTAGAGCCGTCCGCCCTGCGTGAGCCACAGATTGAGCGCGAACCCGTCCGTGAACGCCGCTTCCGCGACTCCGCCGCGTGGCTGACTGGTGGTTTCCAGGATATGTACGACTCCGCCGGACTGAAGTCGTCGCACGGCCGCGTGCACGATTGCTTCGGCTTGGTCGCGGGGGAAACCGTGGAGCACGTTGAACAGCAGAATCACGTCGGGGTCCAGACCGGAGAAATCAGGTTTCCTCAGGTCAATCGGGTGCGTGGCGATTCCCGCGGGCCGATCTTGGTCAGTGTTCGTGATCCCATCGAGGGCCGATGGAAGATCGGCGACGGTTGCCTTCAGGCCGGGATAACGGTCGCAGAAGGCGGTGGCGTACCAGCCGTGGCCGCCGCCGATGTCGAGAAGCATGCGCGCGCCCTCGGGCAGGACAGCACGATCGAGGACTTCCGGGGCCAGCCACTCGGCCAGGCCGCGCTGGAGCGACTGGAATAAACCCAATTCGATCGGACGGCTGCCGAGCCACGTGTAGAAGTCCGGCCGCGGCCCACCGCTGATCGGTTTCGCCAGGTCCGTCCAGAATTCCGCGACCATCGCGGACCAGAGCCGGAGCGCGGTGCCGTATCCATTCCCAAGCCAGGCCTTCGTCGTTGGAAGGACGAAATATCGGTCTTCGGCGTCGCATGTCAGGTATCCCGATGAGGTCAGGAAGGCCAGGAGCAACTCCAGGCCGTCTTGGTCGGCGCTGAGGGAAACGGCTATCTCCTCCGCTTTGTGCGGCTTCGTGGCCAGAAGCTCAAAAGCGCCGAGCCTAAGTCCGGCCACCACCGCCTGGGTCGCCATCGTGCCCATCAGATCGAGCATGGCGGCGGGCGCTTCGCCGGAGGTGTGAAATCGTGCGGCCTCGTCCGGAGGAAGATCGAGTGGCATCAGGCGACCGCCGGAGCCAACGTCTCCACCCGGCGAAGGCGTGGCACGGTGAGCACGGCCATCGCGACGGCGGCCAGGATGACGGCGTCGAGAAGGATCAGGAAGGCGATCCCCCGGCCGGGACCCGTGCCGATCAACGTCCCGATATTTCCGGACAATCCCCCTCCGGGGCTGAGCAGGGGTTCCATGACGTATTCGGCGAGAGGTCCCGCGAGCAGGTACGCGAACGGTGTCGCGGCGCCGCCGATGGTGTGCGCGGTGCCCATGACCCGGCCGAGTGCGTCGGGTTCGACCTTGCTCTGCAACACGGCGTTGCCCGTCCCGTGCACGACCGGCAGCGTGAACAGGAAACACGCCGCCGCGACGCCGACCAGCAGCGGCGACGGCCGGATCGTGTGCAGCACGAGGAACCCGCTGCCGAGCAGCATGAACAGGCCCATGCCCCGGATCCGCCGTTTCGGGCCGCCCCACACACCCATGACCAGGCCGCCGATGAAGACCCCCGCTCCGCCCGCGAACATGAGCGCGCCGAGGACGGCCGGGGATCCGAACGACAGGATGAGCGGCTGGATCAGCACGCCCGCGATCGCGAACGTGAAGTTGAATCCGGTGAACGCCAGCACGATGGCCAGCAGGTCGCGTCGTTGGGTGAGGTAGCGCCAGCCGTACAGGAGATCGGAGAGGGGTGCGTTGGCGGATCCGCCGCCAGGGGGGCGCAGGACGGCGGCGGGCAGGCGCAGCACCAGGAGCGTGCCGACAGCAATCGCGAACGTGACCAGATCGAGGACGAGGACGCCCGCCATCCCGATCGCCCCCAGCAACGCACCCGCCGCCAGCGGCGCCGCGATCTGCGCGGCCACGGTGATCTGCATGAATCCGTTGGCCCTGGCCAGGTGCCGCTCCGGAATGAGCAGCGGCGTCATGGCCTGATAAGTCGTCATGTGTACGGTTCCGCAGATCGCGCCGACGATGGATCCGACGCAGATATGCCAGACCTGAAGGTTGCCGGTGTAGAGCAGTAGGGCTTGGATTCCGGTGCTGACCGCCGTGCAGCAGTCGCTCACGATGAGCACCCGGCGGCGATCGAATCGATCGACGATCACGCCCGCGAACGGGCCGACCAGGATCGCCGGGATCAACCCCGACAGCATCACGAGCGCGAAGAGTGTGGTCGAATTCGTCGTCTGGTAGACCCACACGCCCAGGACGAATCCGGTGAGGCTCGATCCGACACCCGATAAAAGCGATGAGAACCAGACGATCGCGAACCTAATCAGATCAGACACATCGCCTCCAGGTAGGCACGAATGAGCCCCCGGTCGGCGGGTGGGCAGACAATTCCCGCCTCGGCCAGGACCCGCTCGGTTCGCGAGCAGTCGAACACCGGCCGCGAAAACGTCGGCGTCTCCTCCGAAAGCACGGTCGCGAACGGCGCGATGGGCAGGTCCGCCAACCGCCCGACAACGACGTCCCGCCACTCTCGCCACGACACCAATCGCGCTCCCATGGCTTCGGCCATCTCCCCATAGCCAATGGTCGCGGAATTAAAATAGTGATAATCCTCGCCAGCGGGCTGGGCCAGCAGGTAAGCGATCCCGTCCGCGACATAATCCACCGGCGCGACATCCTCAGAATACGGAAGATCGGGCACCATCTTCACCCGAGCACAGGTGCTGATCAGCCGACTGAAGAAATCCCCATCATTCCCCTTTCCGGTACGGCTGTCGCCCCCGATCCGCGCCGGCCGATGCACCGAGACGGGAATCCCGCGCTCTCGCGCCGCCGTCACCAGCCGATCCGCGACCCACTTACTCTGGTTATAGCCCCCGTCCAACCCCGAAGGATCAGCGGGCGCGTCCAGCTCGGTAACCCGAATCCCACGATATGCATCCCCCAAATGCACGCCCAGTGTCGAAACATAATGAACCGGGATACCGCCACCGAGAGCGGCCAGCCGAAGCACCTCAACGGTCCCCCCAACATTGACCGCCTTGAGCGCCGCATAGCTTTCGGCAAAATTAATGATCCCGCCGTTGTGACAAATAACATCGACCTCAGCCGCCAGTTCCGCGAACCGCTCAGCCCCCAGCCCGAACATCGGCAACCCAAGATCCCCCACGAGCACGTCCCCGCCCTCAGGCGTGGCCGACCCCTCCCGTACCAGACAGACGACCCGGGCCCCACCCGCGACCAGCCGACGCAAAACCTGCGCCCCGAGAAACCCGGTCGCGCCCGTAAGCAAAACCGTCCAAGGCTTCTCCACCACCCGAATATCCGCCGGTAGAACCGCCTCCCCCGCAAGGTCGACCGCATCCACCACCGGCTCCCCCACAAAAGCAGCAAGCTCCGCCAGATCTCCACTCTCAAACAACACAGAAAGTGGAACCCGAACCCCAAGCCGCCCCTCCACTTCCGCCAGAACCCGCCCCGCCGACAACGAACTCCCCCCAACCTCAAAAAAATTAGAGCGCCGCCCCACCGCCTCCCCTGCCCCGATAACCTTCAGCCAAATATCCGCCAGCACTTCTTCGACAACCCCTTGCGGCTCCTCATACAAACCGCCCACCTCAGGAAGCGCCCCCAACTCCACCTTCCCGTGACTACTCCGAGGGATCTCCGCCACAACCACAAACGCATCGGGCACCAGATAATCCGGCAACCGCTCCCGCAGAACCCGCCGCAGCACAACCCCAGGATTCCCCGCCAACTCCCCATCTTCAGGCTTGACCGTCACGTAGGCAACAAGCCGATTGTCAACGGCCACAACCGCAACATCGGTGATGCTGACGTGAGCGCTTAGAACGGCTTCGATTTCGGCAGGCTCTATGCGGTGCCCACGAATCTTCAACTGCCGGTCATACCGACCAGCGAATTCGATGGTCCCATCGGCATGACGGCGCGCCAGATCGCCGGTGCGATACATCCGCGCACCAGGAGTGCCGGTATAAGGGTCAGGAACAAACCGATCAGCAGTTTGCCCGGCTTGGCCGATATATCCAAACGCAAGACAGTTACCCGCCAAATGAAGTTCACCATAGACCCCAATGGGAGCAGGCCCGCCATGACGATCGAGAATATAAGCACGAACATGCGGCAACTCCCGACCAATCGGAAGATTCACCAACCCACCAACGCCGCCGGATACACCCAAGTTGCCCGTAACGTCCGCATTTTCTCCGCCGTCCGAACCCTTCGAATCGGTGTTTGAACTGTCCGAAGCGGACGGGTGCGCGGGGATGGTGTGGACGGTGGCGCAGACGGTGGCTTCGGTGGGGCCGTAGTGGTTGTAGAGGGTGGTTTGGGCATTGGTGGTTTGGTGCCAGTTGTGGGCGGTTTGGGTGGGGGTGGATTCGCCGCCGATCATCATGATTTTGACCGGCCAGGTTGGGGGGACGTGGGTTAGGTCGTTGGTCCATTGGCGCCAGAGGGAGGCGGCGGTGTCGACGGCGGTGACGTTGTGGCGGGTGCAGAAGGTGATGAGTTCGTGGGCGTCGATTCGGGCGGGTTCGGGGTGGAGGACCAGGGCCGCGCCAGAGGTGAGGGCGGGGAAGAGGTCGCCGGCGGAGGCGTCGAAGGTCAGGGGCGGGAGCATGAGGATGCGGTGGCCGGGGCCGAATCCGTGGGCTTCGCGGAAGGATCTCGTCAGGTGGGAGAGGGTTTCGTGGCCGACCATCACGCCCTTGGGGTGGCCGGTTGAGCCGGAGGTGAAGACGACGTAGGCGAGATCTCCGTGGTCGGGTGGGATGGGGGGTTCTTCGCGGCAGGAGGGGATGGGGTCGTCGTGGAGGAGGGTTCGGGGGAGCCAGGCGCCGGTGAATGTGGCGGGCGGGGTGTCGGCGATCACCGCGATGGCGTGGGCGGTGGTGAGGAGTTGGGTGATTCGGTCGGGTGGGTG
>NZ_JBDPLV010000180.1:0-1950 GCF_039871605.1 Acrocarpospora sp. B8E8
GCCGGGCTTGCTGTGACTCTCCGTAGTATCGCTTGCCTGAGCTGCGGAAAGGATGCCCCTCCCTCACAAATTGTAGTCACTAAATTTGAGCGCTTCCAAGATCCTCAGAGTAGAATCGTCTCTGTGAAGCACAGAGACGGCGCCATGCATGTAGACACCTCACGCAGGCGCTACACGGCAGCGGACGGGTCAACCACCGTGTACGAACGGCATTTGCTGCGCCGTTCATTCCGAGATCAAGACGGCCGCCCGCAGAAAGAAACGCTGGCCAATCTTTCCATGCTTCCCAGCGGTGCGGTGGAGGCTTTGCGAAAAGCTCTGTCCGGCACGGTCCTCGTGGACGCAGACGAGGTTTTCGAAATCGAACGCGCGCTTCCGCATGGGGACGTCGCAGCGGTGCACGCCATGGCGTCCAAACTCGGCGTGAAGAAGATTCTCGGCCCTGATTGCCGAGAGCGAGATCTGGCTTATGCGCTGATTCTGTCCCGGGTGGTGCGGCCGAAATCGAAATTGTCCACCGTGGGATGGTGGGACGATACCACGCTGGGCCAGGATTTGAACGTCGCGGGGGCGAGCACCGATGAGGTGTACGCCGCGATGGATTGGCTACTCGAACGGCAGGACGGGATCGAGGCCGCGCTGGCGAGACGGCATCTGCGTCCGGGCGGCGTGGCAATGTTCGATCTGTCCTCATCGTGGCTGGAAGGCCGTTGCTGCGAGCTGGCCGCATTCGGGTACTCACGGGACGGCAAACGCGGCAGAAAGCAGATCGAATACGGACTGCTCACCGATGTGGAGGGCCGGCCGGTGGCCATCCGCCTCTGCGCGGGCAACACCTCCGATACCAAGGCGTTCAAGGAGGCTGTCACCATCGTCCGGGAAAAGTTCGGGCTGGACCGGATGGTCATGGTCGGAGACCGTGGAATGATCACCGAAGCGCGGGTCAAGGAATTGCGTGAGCTGGACGGCATGGACTGGGTCACCGCCCTGCGTGCTCCCGCCATCGCGGCTCTGGCCTGTGACGACGGCCCGCTGCAGATGTCGCTGTTCGATACTCAGAATTTCGCTGAGATCACGCATCCGGATTATCCGGGTGAACGGCTGATTTGCTGCAGGAACCCCGTGCTGGCCGATGAGCGCGCCCGTAAACGCGGTGAGTTGGTGCAAGCCACTGTGCGAGATCTTGACAAGATTGTTGCGCGGGTGGGAAAGGGGAGGCTCCGCGGGCGGGATGACATCGGAATCGCAGTCGGGAAGATCATCAACAAGCGCAAGGTCGCCAAACATTTCGTCTTGGAAATCGGTGATGACACGTTCGGTTACCGGCTTGACGAGGAGAAGATCACGGCCGAGGCGTCTCTGGATGGGATTTATGTGATCCGGACGAGCCTGGCAGAGGAAACGCTCGGCAGTGGCGGCGTCGTCGCCTCGTACAAGAGCCTCGCCAGCGTTGAGCGTGACTTCCGGATCATTAAAGTCGATGACCTGGACCTCCGCCCGGTCTTTCATTATCTGGGCGGTAGGGTCCGTGCCCATGTGCTGCTCTGCATGCTCGCTTCTTATGTTGTCTGGCATCTGCGAGATGCGCTCGCCGAACTCACCTTCACCGATGAGCGCATTCCCCATCGCGACGATCCGATCGAGCCTGCTCGACGTTCGGATTCCGCCAAGAGGAAAGATGCCGTGAAACACACTCCAGACGGCCTTCCAGTGCGGAGCTTCCGAAACCTTATCGAGCATTTGAGAACTCTTAATCGGGAAACTGTCAACTTCGCCGGTCAGCGGCTTGAGAAAATCACCATGCCGACGCCGACTCAGCGGCGCGTGTTTGAGTTGCTCGACGTTCCGATTCCGATGACGCTGGTCGGCGGGTAGTCACTAATTTTTGATCTTGGATGCTGAGCTTCCTGGTCAGACCCGCATCAGTCCAGCAAGATCAAGCAAGTTCGG
>NZ_JBDPLV010000181.1:0-1877 GCF_039871605.1 Acrocarpospora sp. B8E8
GCCGGGCCTCCAGGTCTTCGAGAGGAGGGACGGTCATCACGCCTCCGCAATCTGGTTGTTTGATCCGTAACCAGAGTACTCGACGACCAGGACCGATCACAGGAACCTACGATTGTGTCCTACACCCCGATACGTTTAGCGATCGTTGGCATGGCGCCAACTTGCGTGTATAAGCCCGGCTCTGGGCAAGTCGACCGGAGCAGGTGTTGGGCTCGCTACCCGGAATTGATTACGAGCGGTTCATCAACTATCAGCCCACTCGCATCGGATGCTGATGTCGTCATCAGTGCCGCTGAAGGTGTAGTTCTGCAGTCCGAGGTTTCGTTCGCATGAGGTGATAGCTGTGCCGAACACCCCTGAGTAGTCCTTACTGTCCCAGCGCCAGGGGTGGTTCTCACTGCCCGGCGGATGAGAGAGGTCCGGCCCGGTCAAGATCAGCGGCATGTTCGGAAGTAATCTGCCGTCTGAGAGCTGGACGTCCTTTGAACGCTCGACGAGTCCACGCAAGCCGGAGATCTCCTCAGGCGACAGTTCCTCCTTGAGGGTCGCGAAGAGCAGGAGGCAGCGTACGTCCTTCTCAGACAGCTTTTGCTGGAGAAATTCCAGGTTGGCGATGTCATTCGCATCGATCCGATTCGCTGTCTTCACTTCGCCGAGCACCGCTGTCCAGTCTCGATCAGGCAGGTAGGCCGCAACGTCAACTTCGATCTTGCGTCCGTCAATCGACACTTCAAGTCCGAGTATGTGAGGCAATGGAGGCTCTTCGGCGTGCCTAAGCTGTCTCAACAATGAAGTGACCGCTAGCGCAGGAAGCAGGGCTTGGACCTGGTCGGCGCGTAGATGCGCGGCCAGTCTGTAACGCCACTCAGGTTGGGTGAGCGAGTGCGAGAGAGCAAGGTTGAACGTCTGGCCGCAGAACTCGCAGGTCATCGTCGTGGCGAGATCGTCGGCCGAAACATGACGTTCGACCCGACAGTGACTGCAGTGGACTTTCAGAGTTGGAACAAATAACCCACTATGGAATAGGTAATTTACCCGTCTTCTTGCGTAGTCCTTCGGTGTCATTTTTGACTCGAAGAGCGGATCAGGCCACTCGCCTCTATTGTCGTCGACGACTCGGAGGAGGTGAGGGAGTCGGACGCCGGCAACTTTTTCCGCCGCGAGTTCAACCGCGGCGCGCGTTCCCGGCTGGTTGAAGACGCCGCTGAATGGTCCGCCGAATTTTTCAGCCGCCCGGGACTGAAACTTGCCAATGTCTGACTGCGACGCCGTCACGGCATCGTCATCAAAGAGAAGCCGCATCACGTCCTGGTTGTAGCCGAACGGGACAGGCACGTGATCAAGATCCGCGTCGATCCCGAGGGCCAGACCAGAGTGTGTCACACGCGCGTGTTCGATCCCTTGCGCAACGGTGGCATGACGAAGCAGCGTGGAGTGACGTCTATAGGGCGGGATGGAGGCGGTGAACCGTGGGTCCTGTCCCACCACACTGTGTAATTTGATCTCTGCCGCGACCACACCACGAAAATAGGCGTCGGATTTGTCCCCGATGGGGAGTTCAGGCAAGGCGACGTCGACCCACTGAGCGCCAGGCCGGAAGTCAGCACGCACAGAGCGAGTGAACGGAGTTCGGAGCCCTTGGAAGATAAAGCGCGTCCACATTCCGCGTTCCCTGGGCAGCACCTTCAGGTTATCTCGTACTGCTGCCGAATGGATTGCCTTCGAAGTCGCCTCAGATGCGTCCTCAAGTCCCAATGCCACTCAGCCTAAATTGATCATGAGGCGAGGGCGAGCTTGGGAAGGTTCGCCAGCTTGACCGTGGCCGGGCCGTCGTGGCGTACGCCAACGTCACCGGGTCTCTTGACGCGGTAGGAGTT
>NZ_JBDPLV010000182.1:0-1862 GCF_039871605.1 Acrocarpospora sp. B8E8
GGGTGCACGACAGATTTGTAGGTGACGATCAGGGTCGGCTGGTTCTGGCGGGTCAGGCGGTTCGTGTCTGGTTGTGGATCTTCGGCCAGAGTTCGTGCCATCGGCCGCTGGCGTCCAGGCAGCGTAGTTCGCTGATGGCGTGGGCTCCGGAAAGGTTCCAGCGCATGCCTGCTTGTTTGAGGCGTTGGCCGATGAGGCTCTTGCAGGCGCCCTCGACAGCGCCCGAGCCGACGAACAGGCCCAGTTCGCGGAAGTGGGCGTAGGTCATGCGGTGGGCGTTGGTTTCGAAGTAGCCGAGTTTGGTGTCCAGCTCGTCCTTCTTGCTGCCGGTCAGGGGGTAGACGCGGGCGGCGTCGACGATCGCGGCGATGTCTCCGTTGTCGAGGTCTGCCAGTCGCTGTTCGCGCCACAGCCGCTGGTCTTCGACGATGAAGGCCAGGTGGTCGGCCAGGTCATGCAGGTGTTCGCGGGCGTGGTAGAGATCGACGATCTGAGTGGCCTCGGGGAAGTGGGTGTTGGCCTGGGTCCAGATCCATTTCGCGCCGTCGCCGATGACCACCAGCTGGCGGATGTGGTCGGCGCCGCGGCGGCGTGCTTCGGCAGCCAGCAGGGTGCCGAAGGCTTGCGAATCCTGGAACGTCGCCACGTAGCTGGCCGAGCCGGGGTCGGCGACGGGGCGGCCGTCATCGTCGCAGCGTGTCTGGGTGAACAGGCAGCCCAGCTTGATCTCCCGGGTGCGGGCGCGCCCGTCGGGTGCTTTACCGGCTCGGCTCTCGACCTGGTCGGCTCGCATCGGCACGCCGGTGCCGTCGGTCTCGATATACAGCTTGTCCGGCAGTTCGCCGCTCGGGCGGGGCAGCGGGCTGAGGCGATGCGCGGTGATCGCCTCGGCTTCGGCGGTGGTGAGGGCGGCCAGGATCGCGCCGTCGGCTTCGGCGGCCCGTTCGATGCGGTGTTCGGCCAGTGCCAGGCCGGTGAACTCGTTGAGTAGCGCGGTTGCCTTGCCGAACGGTAACGCGGCGGCGGCATGGGCGGTCATGGCACGCAGGCCTGGCGACAGGGACGCGCCACTCACCCCGAGCTGCTCATCGCGGGGGACCACGCCCGCCTGGCAGGTAGCGCAGTGGTAGTAGGCCCGGCGCAGGCTGATCGGGCCGAGGACGGTGTCGAACTTCTTGGTGCGGTAGCCGACGAAGCCGGCGCGATGGCCGCCACTATGGCCGCCACTATGGCCGCCACTATGGCCGCCACTATGGCCGCCACTATGGCCGCCACTGCCGCAGTCGACGGCGGGCCCGGTATGCCCGGTGTCGGTGGCGAGCAGCGCGGCCAGGACCTGCCCGCCCAGCGCCGTCATCGCCTGCCGGATCGCCATCTCCAGCACCGCCAGTTCGTCTCCGGCGGCCACTGATCGGACGGCCAGCTCGGCCAGGTGGTCCAGCTCGGTGGCGAACTCGGCCGCCAGTACCTGGCGCACCTGGCTCAAGAGCCCCCTTTTCGCCCCCCGGGGCGGCCGGTCGGCGGGGTGCGGCCTCGGGGGTGACCGGTTTGGCCTCGCAGATCTTCTCGTTGACCTCCACGATCTGATCGGTCAACGCGGCGAACTGGGCGTAGCGGTCCAGCTCGGCTCGGACTTTGCCCACTTCCTCGGCCGACAGCTGACGGCCCCGGCTGCGCCCGCCGACCGTGCGGGTCCACACCAGCCGTGGCCCGTGCCCGGGATGATCCGGATGGGCGCAGGCGCAGTTCGGCTTGCCGCACCGGCGGTAGTTCTCGCTTACCGAGCCGCGCCGGAAATCTCCGACCGCGGCCAGTTCGGCGTAGAGCTCGGCCCGCCGGGCCTCCAGGTCTTCGAGAGGAGG
>NZ_JBDPLV010000183.1:0-1791 GCF_039871605.1 Acrocarpospora sp. B8E8
AACGCAGGTCAGCGGCGGGGTAGCACGCCCAGGAGGGTTGCGGTCAGGGCCAGCTTCAAGGAGTCCTTCAGCTCCAAGTGGAAGCGGGCCAGGTCGGGCTCGGCCTGGTAGGCCGCCTGCAGGCTGGGTGGGGGTGTGCTGTACGCCGACAGCGCGCCGGCCATGACCATGGTTTGCAGGCTGAACAGTGTTGCGTTCTCGCCCAGCTCCGGCAGGTACTTCTGGATCAGGGCGGTCATGGTTGTCAGGCGGTCCAGGGAGGCGCGCTTGTAGCGTGCGACGACCTCGACGGAGACGTTGTGTTCCAGGACGCTGCCCTGTGCGCCGAAGAGGTCGCACAGCACCACTCGGCCGGAGAGTGAGCGGCTGAGGATCTCGGCCACCGCTGCCGCTCGCTCGGCCATGGGTAGATTTTCGTCGATGCCGGCGGCCAACTTGCCTGCCAGTTCCGTCAGCCACTCCTGCAGGAAGTGGTCCAGCAGTTCTAGCAGCACCGCCTCGCGAGACTCGAAGTAGCGCAGCACGTTCGGCTTCGCCAGGCCTACCCGGCGGCTGAGCTCGTTCAGGGTGACCGCGGCCACAGGCATCTCGTCGAGCATCGCCGACGCCATGTCGAGGATCGCCCGTCGGCGGATCTCCCGCTGCTCTTCGGTTCGCGCCCGCTGGAAAGTCACGATCGCCAGCCTAACTTAGGTACCTGCGGTACGTTGACAACGTACCGAAAGTACTTTAACGTCGTCAGCACAAGATACCTTCGGTACGTTAGTTAGTTGGGAGCCTGACATGAGCAAGAAGTGGACGACGGCGAACATTCCAGACCAGCGCGGGCGGGTGGCCGTGGTGACCGGGGCCAACACCGGACTGGGGTACGAGACCGCCAAGGCGCTCGCCGAGCGCGGGGCGTCCGTGGTGCTCGCCGTGCGCGACGTCGAGAAGGGCGAGCAGGCCGCGGCCCGCATGACCGGCGACGTGACCGTGCAGGCGCTGGACCTGACCTCGCTCGACTCCGTCCGGACCGCGGCGGCGGCGCTGCGGTCCCGGCTCGACCGGCTCGACCTGCTGATCAACAACGCCGGCGTGATGTACACCCCGAAGCAGACCACCCGGGACGGCTTCGAGATGCAGTTCGGCACCAACCACCTCGGCCACTTCGCGCTCACCGGGCTGCTGCTGGACCTGATGCTGCCGGTGCCCGGCTCGCGCGTGGTGACGGTCAGCAGCATCGGCCACCGCATCCGGGCCGCGATCCACTTCGACGACCTGCAGTGGGAGCGGTCGTACAGCCGGGCCGCCGCCTATGGTCAGTCCAAGCTGGCCAACCTGATGTTCACGTACGAGCTGCAGCGCCGGCTCGCCACGCACGGCACCACCGTCGCGGTGGCCGCGCACCCCGGCATGTCCAGCACCGAGCTCGCCCGCAACACCCCCGCGGCCCTCCGGCTTCCGCTCACCTGGCTCGCGCCGCTGATCACCCAGACGCCGGCGATGGGCGCGCTGCCGACCCTGCGCGCCGCCACCGACCCCGCCGCGCTCGGCGGCCAGTACTACGGTCCCGGCGGACGCAACGAGGTCATGGGCCACCCCCGGCTGGTCACCTCCAGCCCGGAGTCGTACGAGGTAGCCGTCCAGCAGCGGCTGTGGGCCGTCTCCGAAGACCTCACCGGGGTGAAGTTCCCCGTCGTTCAGTCCAAGCAGAACTCGTTTCCCTCCGGATCGGCCATCACGATGTAGCCCGCGCTGGTAGGAGGCGCCGGCTCGTCGCGGCGCAAGCGGGTGGCGCCGAGACCGACG
>NZ_JBDPLV010000184.1:0-1745 GCF_039871605.1 Acrocarpospora sp. B8E8
CTTTACCGGCGGGTACGGCTTGCTGTTGACCACGTTCTCGCCTGCTGCGAGTGGGAACGGTTGGCTGCTCCTCGACAGGCATTCTGGTCACGGTGAGGTGCACGCTGCCTCGGTTGTTCCCGTAGAAACCCCAGGCGTCGTTGGCGAAGGCGTACAGATACCCGCTCCTGGTCACCCGGCAGGAGGTGCCGGCGCCGACGGCGATGCGCTCGTGGGCCTTGAACTCACCGTCGACGGATATCGCATCGTTGGCGACGACGCCGACAAGCGACATCCACGGCATGTCCTCCTCCCGGCGCGAGCCGATGAAGTCCGCCATCTTGTTCCCCGTCACCAGCCGGAACAGCTTCTCGCCCTGGCCCAGCAGCGTGCCCACGAGCCGGAGCCTCTCGACCAAGGGGTTGAAGCGGCGCAGGCCCGTGGTACCGGCGGGATCGGACAGGATGCCGGCGTCGCGCCACTGGCCCTCAGCCGTGAAGCGATAGTCGCCGACGTCGAGGTAGAGCCCTGTCTCATTCCACGGCTCGTGGGCGAACACCTCGACCGTCCTGCTCTGACCAGGAGCAAGCACCTGGGTAGCCCGGTAGGGCCCGCTCGTGATGGGTGGATTCTGGTACCGGTGGTATACCGACTGGTGAATCAGCGGGATCGTCGCGTCCGGGTCGATTCTGGGCACGGCACGCGGCCGCGGCTGCTCGAAGATCTCGAGCACCGGCTTGAGCTGCGGGTCGACCAAGGGCTCGAGCACGCCGACCACGCCATGGTCGTCGTCGTGCAGAACGTCGAGCGGATTGGGAGTGATCTGGTCTTCCACGGTCGTCTTGTAGAGACCGATACCGACCGCCTCGCGTGCTTCGTCGATCATCCACCGCAGTGAGCAGTCGCTCAACCCCCGCTGAAGATGACCACCACCGACGTCCATGTGGCTGCCGGGGAACCACACCTGCTTGACGACCTGTTCGGTCCCGTACGGCTCCGACCACAGCGCGGGCGTATAGGGACTGCGGCGCTCGTCCATGGCCACGGCGTGGCGACCGTGCTTGATATACGGGTTGAGCCGCATGTCGTGAAAGTCGTGCCGATGCAATGGGTCCAGAAGGCTGAGCCAGCCCATGTAGGCCGGAATACCGAGCGCGCCGACGGTGTCCCACACCCCGATGAAATGTATGGGGATCTGGTCGTAATCGTCGGGGTCCCAGCGGAAGGTGAGCCCGTTCCGCCATTCACGACCTAGGGGGTCGTGCTTCTTTTGCCGGTAACCGCGGTTGTACAGGTCTTTGATCTGAGGCCAGAGTTTTGCCTCGTCCACCTTGGTGGTGTCGATTAGCCCGCACGCTGATATCATCCCGGCGAGGCTTCGGGCTGTGTAGGCGCCGCGGCTGAATCCGAACAGTGAGATGCGATCTCCCGGGGCGTATCGCATGGTCAGCCAGAGGTAGGCGTCCATCACATTGTCGGACAGGCCAAGCCCGACAGCTCCTCCCAGCAGGCTGTTGCGCAGAGTGCCCACGCCGGGCTGGTAGTAGGCCAATTGGCGGTCGCCGTCCACGCTCGTCTCGGTGAGGGCGTTATAAAGCCGGCAGACATTGGTGACCGACTCGATCTCCGGAGTATTCCAGGTACCATCGCAGCATACGATGAGATGGGTCATGATCCCCCCGTGATCCGCCAGAGCCTTGTCGAGGCCGTGGTAATACGTTTCCCGAGCGGGTCCCCAGAGAAACTCGCCAAGAATTCAAGGTTGG
>NZ_JBDPLV010000185.1:0-1740 GCF_039871605.1 Acrocarpospora sp. B8E8
GCTAGGCCCGTTTTCCGTAGGTGGGGATGATTGGGGCATCTTCGGCGCGGCTTGTTGATCGTGGCAGTCCGAGCCGGTAGTTCCTGAGCCTCGTGAGACAACCAGCGCAGTTCGGCGGCCCGAGTGTGGAGAAGATGCTCGGCGCGTTGCCCGTGGTGGCCGACTTTTGTTCCCGGTTACGGATCAGGGAGTTCGTCGATGCCGCCTGCCCGGTGCGTGACCTGGCCGAACTCACTCACGGGCAGGTCATCGAGGCGCTTGTGGCCAACCGGCTGACCTCGCCCGCGCCGCTGGTGCACGTGCAGCAGTGGGCGCGGGCCTGGGCGGTGGACGAAACGCTCGGGATTGACCCCGACCTGCTCAACGATGACCGGATCGGCCGAGCGCTGGACGCGGTCGCCCCGCACCTGGACCACCTGGTCGGCTCGGTCGGGCTGGCCGCGATCGAGACCTTCGGCATCGAGGTCAGCCGGATGCACTGGGACATGACCTCCATCTCCCTGCACGGCGACTACGACCAGGCCGAGCAGGGCTTCCCCGCACCGAAGTACGGTCACCCCAAGGATCGGCGGGCCGATCTGAAGCAGATCCAGGCCGGGATCGCGGTGAGCGGTGATGGGGGTATCCCGGTGTTCGCCCGCGCTTTTGATGGAGGAGCAGGCGAGGTCGCCCAGGTCACCGGCACCATGAAGCAGTTGCAGGCGCTTGCCGGCCGGCAGCGGCTGCTGATGATCGGCGATTCCAAGCTGATCTCCTATCCAAACCTCGCGGCGATGACCGCCGAGCAGGTCACCTTCATCGCCCCCGCGTCCAAGACCTACGTCCCGGCCGCCGCGCTGGCCGTCCTGGACCTGGCGCAGGCCACCGCCGTGGACTACATCGCGCAGCGCGATGCCGGTAAACCCGCTGATCAGCGCGGGTCCTGGCAGGTGCTGGAAGACACGATGACCGTGGCCGGACCACGCAAGAAGGATCCGGTGGTGGCGGTGCGCCGGATCTTCGTGCACTCCTCGGCCCGCGCCCATGCCGCGGCCAACGCGCGTGCTCTGAAGCTTGAGCGGGCCCGCGATGAGCTGGCCCGGTTGGAACGCGCCCTGGGCTCGCGCCACTACCCGAGCCAGGCGAAGGTCGCCGACCGGGTCGCGGTCATCGCCAGGCAACGGCGGGTCAGCGCCTACCTGCGCACCGAGATCGGCACCGACCCCGGCACCGGCAAACCCACCCTGGCCTGGGAACTCGACCAAGACGCGATCGACGCCGAAGCCGCCACCGACGGCTGGTACGCCCTGCTCACCAACCTCGATCCCGACCAGGTCGACGCCGCGCAGGTGCTGCTGCTCTACAAGAAGCAAGAAGCCGTCGAGCGCCGGTACGCCGCGTTCAAGGGGCCACTGGCCGTGACCACGCTGTACCTGAAGAACAACCGCCGCATCGCGGCCCTGATCACCGTGATCTGCCTGGCCTTGCTCATCTTCTGCCTTGTCGAACGCCAGGTCAGACAGGCCCTGGCCGCTCGGGGAGAACAAAAGGTGAACGGCTTGTACGCGGGGCGGCCCGCCGTACCCACGGGCCGTCTCATCTTCGACGCCCTCGCGGGCATACGGATCATCCCGGGCCACCTCGCCACGCCACCGGTGATCCCGCAGCCCACCCCCACCCAGCTCGATCTCCTCTATCTCCTCGGGGTGGATCCACGGCAGCTCCGGTGACGATCACAGACCTGCGGAAAACGGGGCTAGG
>NZ_JBDPLV010000186.1:0-1729 GCF_039871605.1 Acrocarpospora sp. B8E8
GTGTGGTAACCGCCGTTCTATGGGGTCTTGTTGCATGTCAGGGCTACGCCACGCCGTACGCGATCCATCCGTGATCCGCAGAACCGGCACCCACCGTCTCAGCATCCGAGAATGCTGTCAGCCCTGCGCCGAGCGTGAATTCGTCCAGGAATGGCCACGGGCACAGGCACCAGCCCTCACCAGCGCCGCCAACAAAGGCAAGGCCCCGCACCTGCGTTCCCGGTTCACGCCTCCTCGGCAAGTGCCCTTCCAGCCCGAACGACTCGGGCTCGGCTCGTGGGTGCAGGTCTGGGACGGCGAGGTGTTCCGCTACGGCCAGATCCAGGACTGGGGCCTGGTCGTCGCCCACCGCGACGGCAACCGGCGGCATGTCATGACGGCCTGCGGGGGCTTCTGGTGGCCGACCGCCAAGGGCAGCAAGCGGCCGGTCTACCCGCTCAAACCGGGCGACGAGCCCGACTTCGACACCCTTCGACTCTTCTGAATCGAGCACCTGTGAAACAGACGATTTACCGTTTCGAACCCTCCGACAGCGGCACCACCCACTTCGTGATCTGGCATCACCACACCTCGGTGGTGACGCTCTACCACCCGGAAGGGGTCTGGTTGGGTGAGACCGCGATTTCGGGCGAGGCCAACCCCGGTAACGCCAGGACAGCGGCCATAGCCATCGGCCGGCAACGCCCGTGGGAGGAGACAGACCAGGATTGGCTCTACCCCCGGGATGGCGTTTACACGGGCCGCCCCGACGCCTGGGTGATCTACCTGTTCAACAACGGCGGCCAGATCCGCGAGGAGTGGCGGGCGCACTGGGCGGGCGAGCCCAGGCGCAAGCGCTTCGGCAGCTGGGTCATCTGGGACGTCCGCCTGCCCGGCGAGGCTCACGCCGAGATGGTGGAGCGTATCGGCGGCACCCACACCTTCGCCCTGGGCCAGGACTACATCGACCGGCGGGAGAAGGAACTGCTGGCGGCCGGATACGAGTACCGCTCCTGGAACGGCTCGGCCGTGCCCGGCTTCGTGAAGACCTGGCAGGGGTGAGCATGCCCGCGATCGACGCCAAGCACGCCGAGGAACGCGGCGACGAACTCGTCCAGGCATACCGGCACGCCTGGGCGCCCCGGGAGGACGAGGACGAGGCGGGCGCACTCGCCATCGCCGACATCCTGTCCCGCTACCGCACCAAAGACTGGCCCGACTTCTTAAACCGGGCCATCGGTTTCGCCTTCAGCGACGGCAGCGCCGAATATCCCACGGTAGTGGAGGCTGATCGTGTGGAGAAGCTGACCGCGTTGGAAAAGAAGAAAGGAAAGGCACGATGAGCACCTACACGGTGAACGCCTATCGCATAAACGCCTACACGGTGACCATCGCCGGTCGAGAAAGATTCGACGGCGAAGCGCCCTTCGCGTGGGTGGTCGACGCCATCGACATTTTCGACGCCATCGGCAACGCCTTGCGTATCCACTGCACCTCGCAGGAGGAGACCGTCGAGGATGTGAAACTGATCGGCACCCAGTCGTTTGAAGGGATTCCGGCAGCCGACTGCGGCTACCACTGGAACGACGAGAGATCGTCGGTGTGATGTTGCCCCGTTGCGATGTAAGCAATCAGAAGGTTCTGTGACTCTATGTGAAAAGCGCTGATCAGGCGTCGCGTGCGACGGGTGGCATCCAGAGGTTGCCGGTGAAGGCGCGGTAGATCGCCTCGAAGGCGCTCAGCCCGTGCT
>NZ_JBDPLV010000187.1:0-1699 GCF_039871605.1 Acrocarpospora sp. B8E8
GTAACCATTCACACCTCCTGATCTTGGTGTCGCCGGTTTGATCGTCTCGCCGGAGTCCGGCATGATCGCTGTTCGTGATCGAGGAATCCGCGTCTTCGAGCGCGCCCTCGATGGAGGAGTTCGCGCGTCACCTCGCCGCTGTCCGCGAGGAGCTGTCCGCGGTGCGCGCCGAGTCGGAGACGGTCCGGCAGGTCAACACGCGGCTGCGGGAGCTGCTGGCCGAGCGTGAGGCCGAGTTGGCGGTAGCGCGTGAGCAGATCGCTCGGCAGGCTGAGATCATCGCCGTGCAGGCCGCGGAGATCAAGCAGCTGCGCGAGCTGGTCGCTGAACTGCAGAAACGGCTGGGTATCGACTCCAATAACTCCGGGACGCCCCCCTCGGCAGAGAAGGTGTGGGACCGCAAGAAGCGGGCCGATGAGAAGAAGGACGGCTCGGCGGGGTCGCGGGGCGTGTACGGGCCCAAGCGTCCCCCGGGTGGCCAGCGCGGTCACGAGGGGACGCGGATGGAGATGTCGGCGAGCCCGGACCGGGCCGAGACGATGCCCGCACCGGATCGGTGTGGTGGCTGCGCCGCCGATTTGGACCACAGTGCGGACGCCGGGTTCGTTCGTGCGCAGGTTACCGAGCTGCCCCAGGTCAAGCCGGAGACGGTCGAGTACCGGATGCCGGTGCGGCGCTGCGGGTGCGGCCATGCGACCACGGCGGCGGCTCCCGAGGGTGTCCAGGCCGGTCAGGCCTGCTACGGCCCGAACGTCAAAACAATGACCGCGCTGATCGCCGAGATCGGGCACGCCAGCATGGAACGCACCGCCATGTTGATGAGGCTGATGTTCGGCGTGAGCGTATCGACCGGGTTCGTGGCCAAGGTCGACGCGCAGCTCGCCAAGCGGCTGGCCGGTTTCGAGGAGCAGGTCAAGGCGCATCTGCGGAAGGCGGAGGTGGCCGGCACCGATGAGACGCCGGTGTCGCTGTCGGGGAAGACGGCCTACATCTACGGCATGCACGACGGGAAGGTCGTCTGGTACGGCGCCGGCGCCACCCGCGGGCACACCACCATCAAGGGGTTCGGCCTGCTGACCGGCTTCACCGGCATCTTGGTCCGCGACGACTACGTCGGCTACCACTTCCTGGACAGCCTGCTGGCCGGGGTGCAGATTTGCCTGGCACACATCGTGCGTGATCTTCGCCGGATCCACGACAACGACCCGGTCCGAGGCGCCTGGGCCGGACGGCTGCGCACCTTGTCGCAGGAGGCGATCCACACCGCCAACCAGGCCGTCCGTGACGGCGAAGACGCCCTGAAACCCGAGGTCATCGCCGATATCCGGGCCCGCTACCTGGACCTGGCCGAGCAGGGGGTCAAGCTCAACCCCTACCATGCGGGACGAGGAAAGAATCAGGCCCGGGTCCTGGCCGAACGCCTGATCAGCCGGGTCGACAAGACTCTCCTCTTCCTCAATGACCTTCGAATAGGCGCGACCAACAACGGCTCGGAGCGGATCCTCCGCCGCGCTAAAACCCAGATGAAGATCAGCGGATGCTGGCGCAGCATGGGCGGCTTACAGGCGTTCTGTCGCGTCCATACCTACCTCGTCACCGCAACCAACCACGGCATCGACGCCTTCCATGCGCTCCGTGACGCCTTCCTCGGCAACCCCTGGACGCTGTCTCAAGCCACCGCATAACCCCAGCTCACGGA
>NZ_JBDPLV010000188.1:0-1693 GCF_039871605.1 Acrocarpospora sp. B8E8
GCCTAGTCCGAAAACAGGACCTCAGCTGGGCAGGCGGCAGCGTCCGGCGGCGGGATGTGATGCCGCCGGTGCAGGCGGGAGCGGTCGGTCAGCGGGTTGGGGTCACCGGTAGATGGTTCTCATCGGGGGCCATCGCTTCGATGGTGACCTTGTAGCCGAGACGTTCCAGGCCCTTGACGTGGTTGCGGGCCTGACGCCGAACATGCATCCGGGTTTCGTAGTAGTCAGCGCCCAGATCGGTGTAGCGGGCCTCCGGGTCGGATAACAGGGCGTGAATGATGACCAGCTGCGAGTTTCCTGTCGCGACCAGGGCCTTCTTCTTCGGCATGCGCCGGTTCAGGCGGCGGTAGCGGGCGCCCAGGAAGGACTGGGTCCGTCCGGCTCCGATCGCCGCCTCCCCGAGGGCGGCGCCCAGGTAGGGGTTGCCCCGGCCGGTGGCGTTGCCGCCTTTGCGCTTGCCCGCCGACTGCTTCACCTGGGGCGCGAACTTGGCCCACGACACCAGGTGGGAGGCAGTGGTAAAGACGCGCATGTCGACCCCGATCTCCGCGATGATGTCGGCGGCGCCGATCGTGCCGATCCCGGGCACCTCATCCAGCTGCTCGACCTGGCGGGCGTAGGGTTCGATCAGCTGCTCGATGGCGGCGGTGAGCGTGGCGATCTGCCGCTGGTGGTGATCGATGGTGGCCAGCATCATCGTCAGCACCGCCACGTGCTCCTCGGACAGGAAGGAGCAGTCCAGCGCCTCCTCCAACGCGGTGATCTTGGATCGCATCCGGCCGCGGGCCAGCTGAGCCAGCACTTTGGGATCACGCTGACCGGCGACGATGGCATCCATCATGGCCCGGCCGGACTCGGTGAACAGTTTGGAGGCCACCGAACTCAGCTTCAGGTGGGCATCTTCCAGCAGCTTCTCCACCCGCTGCATCTCGGCCGTGCGGGCCTGGACCAGGCTGCGCCGGTAGCGGGTGTGGGTCCGCAGCCGCCGGATCGGCTCGGGCGGCACGAAACTGGACACGATCATCCCCCGCTCTGTGATCTTCGCCAGCCAGATCGAGTCCGCCCGGTCCGTCTTCGGCCGGCCCGGCAGCGCCTTGACCTGCCCGGCGTTATACAGCAGGCAGTCAAACCCCTCCGCCTCCAGCACGAAGAACGGCGGCTTCCAATAGTCGCCGGTCGCCTCCATCCCGACCGTGCCCACGCTCCAGCAGCGCAGCCAGTCGGCCAGCTTCAGCAGCTCCGCCCGGGTGGCGCCGAATGTGCGGGTCTCGCTCATCCGCCGCCCCGACCCGCTATCGCCGGGCACCCGGATGGTGACCTCGATCTCCTTCTTGCCGATGTCCAGCCCGGCCACCCGATCGATGAACAACGGCTCATCCTCGACCTCGCGCATCACGGCCTCCTACCATGAGAGGGCAACACCTACCGGCGAGGTCGTTCACGGGGCCGGGGCGCGAGGAAATCTAGTCCGCGGGCTCGAAGCACCAGTGAGCAGCCCTGAGGTGTGGCTCCCAGCGTCAGACTCATTCACGGGGTCCAGCCCGCCAAGGAGATTCGACGTCAGTGAACGACCTCGCCGCCCACAGCCTTGCCGATCAGGCCACCGCCCGCGCATCACGATCCGGAGTACGGCGGGACAGCCTCCCCTTTTCACGCCGCAGCGGCGTCACCCCGGGGCACGAAGGACTCATTC
>NZ_JBDPLV010000189.1:0-1668 GCF_039871605.1 Acrocarpospora sp. B8E8
GTCTTCGACGCCTACACCGCCGAGATCCGCGCCGCGCGCCGCTCGGGGGTCATCACCGGCCTGCCCGACGCCTACGGCCGGGGCCGCATCATCGGCGACTACCGCCGCGTCCCCCTGTACGGCGTGAACCACCTCATCGAGGCCAAGAAGGACGAGCTGCACAGCCTCGACCGTGCCTTCTCCAGCGACCCGGTGATCCGCGACCGGGAGGAGCTGGCCGAGCAGATCCGCGCCCTGGCCGAACTGCGCGAGATGGCCGCCTCCTACGGCTGCGACCTCTCCCGACCGGCCGCCACCGCGCGCGAGGCGATCCAGTGGCTCTACCTGGCCTACCTGGCCGCGGTGAAGGAGCAGAACGGCGCGGCCATGTCGCTGGGCCGCACCGCCACCTTCCTGGACATCTACCTGGAACGCGACCTCGCCGACGGCCTCATCACCGAGGAGCGCGCCCAGGAACTGATCGACGACTTCGTCATCAAGCTGCGGATCGTGCGCTTCCTGCGCACCCCCGAATACGACCAGCTCTTCTCCGGCGACCCGACCTGGGTGACCGAGTCGATCGGCGGCATGGGCGAGGACGGCCGCACCCTGGTGACCCGCACGAGCTTCCGCTACCTGCAGACCCTGCGCAACCTCGGCCCCGCGCCCGAGCCGAACCTGACGGTCTTCTGGTCGCCGCGACTGCCCGAGCCGTTCAAACGCTTCTGCGCCGAATTGTCGATCGACACCAGCTCCATCCAGTACGAGAGCGACGACCTGATGCGCCCCCAGTTCGGCGACGACACCGCGATCGCCTGCTGCGTGTCGGCCGCGCCCGTCGGGAAGCAGATGCAATTCTTCGGCGCCCGGGTCAACCTCGCCAAGACCCTGCTGTACGCCATCAACGGCGGCCGCGACGAGATGACCGGCGACCAGGTCGGCCCCGCCGTCCCGGCGCTGACAGGCGAGTACCTGGCCTACGAGGAGGTCGCCCCCGCCTTCGACCGGATGCTGGACTGGCTGGCCCGCACGTACGTCAACGCGCTCAACATCATCCACCACATGCACGACAAGTACGCCTACGAGCGCGTCGAGATGGCCCTGCACGACTACCCGGTCAAGCGCACCCTGGCCTGCGGCATCGCCGGCCTCTCAGTCGCCGCCGACAGCCTTTCGGCGATTCGCCACGCCCGCGTGCGCGTCATCCGCGACGCCGCCGGCATGGCGGTCGACTACGTGGCCGAGGGCGACTACCCCGCCTTCGGCAACAACGACGAGCGGGTGGACTCCATCGCCGTCGACCTGGTCCGCTCGTTCATGGCCAAGGTGCGCGAACATCCCGCCTACCGGGGCGCCGAGAACACCCAGTCCGTGCTGACCATCACCTCCAACGTGGTGTACGGCAAGCACACCGGCAACACCCCCGACGGCCGCCGCTCCGGCCAGCCGTTCGCCCCGGGCGCCAACCCGATGAACGGCCGCGACCGGCACGGGATGATCGCCTCGGCCCTGTCGGTGGCCAAACTGCCCTACGCGGACGCCCGCGACGGGATCTCGCTGACCAACACGGTGACGCCCGAAGGGCTCGGGCGTACCCCGGCGGAACGGGCGGGGAACCTGGTCGGCGTGCTGGACGCGTACGTGGACGCCGGTGGCTTCCACATGAACGTCAATGTCCTGACCCGCGCC
>NZ_JBDPLV010000019.1:0-161950 GCF_039871605.1 Acrocarpospora sp. B8E8
CGGAGGTGACCCCGACCGGGGGAGAGCAGGACAAGGAGATGGTGGCCGCCGGGCTGGCGGACACGCGAAACGACTGTCGAGGGCAGGTAAGACCAGGTGAGGCAATTCCGACCCTGGCACCGCCCGCAACCTACGACGCTCACGCGGCGTAGCGGAAGCAGTAAGAACTCCACGGCGACGTGGGGGAGTCCCCGGCGTTCACGCCGGGGAGGATGTCAATTTCCGAGTTGCATTCGCTGCGCGACCAGGTCACCGGGGTGATGGAGTCCGCTGTCGCCACCGTCGACGGGCTGCTGGTCGTCGCCGACACCGATGGGGCCCAGCCGGAGGTGGTGTCCGCGCTCGCCGCCGCCACGCTGGGCCTGGGCAAGCGCACGGGGCACGAGGTCGGCATGGGCGAGCTGCGCGAGGTGATGATCCGCTGTCGCGGCGGGTACATCGTCGTCTACGCGGTGGGACAGGTCGCGTTGCTCGCGGTGCTGGCCGACGAGGGCCTCGACGTCACCCGCTTGCACATCGAGTCCCGCCCCGCCGTGGAACGTCTTGGCGCCCTGCTGACCAAGGAGCACAGCGCGAACTGAAGGGGGACAGGGTCAACCGCGCGCACCTCGCGTGCGCGCGGTCTCAGTCCTCGGCCGTGAGGCCCTCGCGGAGCTGGGTGAGTGTGCGGGCCAGCAACCGCGAGACGTGCATCTGCGAGATGCCCAGTTCAGTGGCGATCTGGGACTGGGTCATGTTGCCGAAGAACCGGAGCAGCAGGATGCGCTTCTCGCGCGGCGGTAGCCGTTCGAGCAGGGGTTTCAGCGACTCGCGGTATTCGACGCCCTCCAGCGACTCATCCACGATGCCCAGCGAGTCGGACACGGCGGGCGCGTCGTCGTCGCCCGAGTCGGGCGCGTCCAGGGAGACCGTGGAGTAGGCGTTCGCCGACTCCAGGCCCTCCAGGACCTCTTCCTCGGTCATCTGCAGGTGCGCGGCCAGTTCGGCCACGGTGGGCGCGCGGCCTTCCCGCTGGGAGAGCTCGCTGATCGCCTTGGTCAGCGACAGCTTGAGCTCCTGCAGGCGGCGCGGCACCCGGACCGCCCAGCCCTTGTCCCGGAAGTGCCGCTTGATCTCGCCGACGATGGTCGGTGTCGCGTACGTCGAGAACTCCACGCCCCGGGCCAGGTCGAACCGGTCGATCGACTTGATCAGGCCGATCGTGGCCACCTGGGTCAGGTCGTCGAGCCACTCGCCGCGGTTGCGGAACCTGCGGGCCAGATACTCCACCAGCGGCAGGTGAAGCTCGACGAGCTCGTCGCGGATACGCTGGCGGCGCGGGTCGTCGGTCGGCAGCTCCGCCAGCTCTCCGAAGAGCGTGCGCGCGCGCACCCGATCCGGCACGCCGGAGTCGCTGGAGGCCATGGCACGGGTCCTTTCCGTCACGCCGGCCTCGCCGCGCCTCGCCGCTTGCGCAGCACGATCGCCATGTGATCGGGGGAGTCGGACACGGCGTCGACGTCGTCGGCGAGTGCGGTGAGCACCATCCAGGCGAAGTCATCGCGTTTGGGCTCGGCGATCCCGACCGTGCTGACCTCGACCCGGATCGACATCTCCTGCCCGGTCAGCTCGAATTCAGCCGTGAGATCGGTGCCGGGCACCGCCTGCCTGAGCAGCATGGCGCACGCCTCGTCCACCGCGATCCGCAGGTCCTCGATCTCGTCGAGCGTGAAATCGAGCCGCGCCGCGAGGCCGGCCGTAGCCGTTCTCAGCACGGACAGATAGGCGCTGGCCGCGGGCAGCCGGACGCTCACCGCGTCCCTGATCCCGGCCAGATCCCCTGTGACATCAGTTGCGTCGGTCACGTTCCTCCTCGCCCTGCCGGCCCGAGTTCTGTGGGGGGCCGCTTCCCTGCAACCTACCGCCATCAGCACCGGATTGCTCGGCTTGGACGCGCCGATGCCCGAAATGCGAGGACCCCGCACCATTTCGTGCGGGGTCTCTGCTTATTGCCCCGCCTTCGGCGCGGCGGGCTTGGCCGCCTTCAGCCTGTGTCTTCCCTCGTCACTCCGGCCGCTCCGCGACCTGCGTTCCTCAGTCCAGACACAGGCGCGGCCAAGCCGGCAAAAAGGCGGTATATGCCCTACGCTGCCTTGGTCTCCCAGAAGATCTTGGAGATCTCGTCGATCTTGGCGAGCAGGTCGTCGGCCTTGCCGACGTCTACTGTGCCTTTCGCGCCGGCCGCGCCGGCCAGCTTGGTCGCGTCCCAGAACAGCTGGTGGAGCTGCGGATAGGTCTCCAGGTGCGGCGGCTTGAAGTAGTCCGTCCACAGCACCCACAGGTGGTGCTTGACGAGCTCGGCCCGCTCCTCCTTGATGTTGAGAGCACGCGCGCGGAACACCGGGTCCTCATTGTCGGCGTACTTGGCCATGATGGCCTTGACCGACTCGGCCTCGATACGGGCCTGCGCGGGGTCGTAGACCCCGCACGGCAGGTCACAATGGGCCGATGCCACATGCATGGCAAGCATCGGGGTTTCCTTTCCTCGGACTGGCTACAACATCCGACCCTACTCCCCTCGCCGAGGCTGATCATGTTCACCACCGTCCGAGTGACCGGGGACTCGATGTTGCCGGTTCTCCGCCCAGGTGACTGCCTGCTCGTACGGCCCGGAGCCCCGATCCGGGAGGGGGATCTGGTCATCGCCCGCCGCCCGCACGGCCTGATCGTGAAGCGCGCCTTCCGCCGGACGGAGGAGGGCTGGTGGCTGGAGAGCGACAACCAGAGCGCGCCCGGCCGCCAGGACAGCTGGGACTTCGGCGCGATCCCCGACCAGGACATCCTCGGCCGTGTCCTGTTCCGCTACTGGCCGCTCAGGCGTTCCGCTTCCTAGCCCGGTACGCGGCGACATTGGCCCTGCTCGCACACCGCTCCGAGCAATACCGCCGGGACTTGTTGGACGACGTGTCCAGATACGCGTTCCGGCATGGCGGCGCCTGGCAGATCCCCAGCCGATCCGCTCCCAGCCCGGTCACCACGCTGGCCAGCCCCATCACCGACCCGACCGCCACGGTGTCGGCCACCCGGCCGCCCTCGGTCAGGTGCATGTGCCAAGACTGCCCGTCATGACCGGAAATTTGCGGATGAACCGGGTGGCGTACCAGAAGGCCGTTGAGACGCTCGACCACGTCGGCCTCATCCCCTTGCGAGGCCGACTCGAACACTCCGGTGAGCTCTTCCCTGAGCTCGCAAATAGCGTCCAGATCGCGCCGTGTCGCCCGCGCGGCCGCCTCGGTCCGCCCCGTTTCCACAAGAAGATCGCGAAGCGCTTCGAGGCTCCTCAGCTCGTACTTTCTGTTGACCAGAAGGACGGCGAGTTCTGCATAAGACGTCAGATCCACCGTGAGACCTTGTAAGAAGTGACTCCGGACTTTGAGTATTACATGGTTCGAGAAAGTTCCATAGGTCTTACGAGGCTGTGATATTGGCCGCGCCTCCGGCAGGGCGGGCTTGGCCGCGCCTGCGTCTTCCCTCGTCACTCCGGCCGCTCCGCGACCTGCGTTCCTCAGTCCAGACACAGGCGCGGCCAAGCCATTTGATTGCCGTGGAGCGCATGGATACCCGGCATCAACTGGTCATCTCAGCATGTGGCACAATCGAGCGCACGCGGGTGACCCCCGTACCCCGTCAGGAGACACCGTCAACGGCGACGGCCGAGGGGCATAACCCATGCCTGGGCCCTCGTTCTCTTGCGCTGTCTAACGTGCTTTCTAGACAAACTGGGGTCATCAATGACTGCTTCCCTCGACGCGCTTGATCTGGATCCGGCGTTCGCCCTGCATCGGGGCGGCAAGCTGGAAGTCCGCTCCACCATTCCCGTGCGCAACGCGGACGACCTGGCCCTGGCGTACACGCCGGGGGTCGCGCGGGTCTGCAGCGCCATCGCCGACAATCCGGAACTGGCCAACGACTACACCTGGGCGTCCAACGTGGTCGCCGTGGTCTCCGACGGCACCGCCGTGCTCGGTCTCGGCGACATCGGGCCCGCCGCGGCCATGCCCGTCATGGAGGGCAAGGCGCTGCTGTTCAAGGAGTTCGGCGGGGTCGACTCGGTGCCGATCTGCCTGGCCTGCACCGGCGTGGACGAGATCGTCGAGACGGTCGCGCGGCTGGCGCCCTCCTTCGGCGGGATCAACCTGGAGGACATCAGCGCGCCGCGCTGCTTCGAGATCGAGGAGCGGCTGCGCGACCTGCTGAGCATCCCGGTCTTCCACGACGACCAGCACGGCACCGCCATCGTGGTGCTGGCCGCGCTGCGCAGCGCCGCCCGGCTGACCGGCCGACCGCTGTCGGAGCTGCGCGCGGTGGTGGCCGGCGCGGGCGCGTCCGGGGTCGCGGTCACCCGGATCCTGGTCAACGCCGGGATCGGCGACATCGCGGTGGCCGACAGCAAGGGCCTGATCTTCGAGGGCCGGGAGGGCATGAACCCGGTCAAGGACGCGCTGGCCAGGGACACCAACCGGCTCGGGCTGAAGGGTTCCACCGAGCAGGCGCTGGCCGGGGCTGACGTGTTCGTGGGCCTGTCCGGGGCGACCGTCTCCGAGACGGCCATCGCGGGCATGGCGGCCGGTTCGATCGTGTTCGCGCTGTCCAACCCGACCCCGGAAGTGCACCCGGAGATCGCCGCGAAGTATGCCACCGTGGTCGCCACCGGCCGGTCCGACTTCCCGAACCAGATCAACAACGTGCTGGCCTTCCCCGGCGTCTTCCGCGGCGCGCTCGACGTGCGGGCCAGCACGATCACCGAGAACATGAAGGTGGCCGCCGCCACCGCGCTGGCCGACGTGGTCGGCGACGAGGTGGCCGCCGACTACATCATCCCCTCGCCGTTCGACATCCGGGTGGCTCCCGCGGTGACCGCCGCGGTGGCGCGTCAGGCCAGGATCGACGGGGTCGCGCGCAAGTAAATTTGAGATTCCTTTAACGGAAGGTGCTATAACAAAAGCTCTCCGTCACCGGGGGAGAGCGATGCGACGCGAGCCCAATCCGTTACTGCACCGGCACATCGCCGAGGCGGGCCTGTCCCACAAGGGGCTGGCCCGCCGGTTGAACGACCTCGGGCAGGCCCGCGGCCTGCTCGGGCTCCGGTATGACCACAGTTCGGTGCTGCGCTGGATCAGCGGCCAGCGGCCGCGCGACCCGGTGCCCGGGCTCCTTGCCGAGATCTTCTCGCTGCGCCTGGGCCGCCCGGTCTCCGCCGAGGACATCGGGATGCCCCGCACGGCGATCCCCCTCGACCTCGGACAGGAATTCTCCCACTCGTGGCAGGAGGGCGTGCGGATCGTGACTGCACTCTGGCGGGCCGACGTGGAAAGACGCCGGTTCCTGATCGACTCCACGTTCGCGATCGGCGCGGGTTCCGCGGGGATCGTGCGCTGGCTGACCTTCCCGGAAGACGAGCGGCCCGCCGCGAGCGGCGCCCGCCGGGTGGGCGCCTCCGACGTCGCCGCGATCCGGGAGGTCACCCGCTCGTTCGGCGAGCTGGACAACCGTTTCGGCGGCGGCCGGGTCCGCGCCGCTGTCGTGAAATATCTGGACACGGGGGTCGCGCCGCTGCTGTCCGGCTCGTACGGCGAAGCCACCGGCAAGGCCCTGGCCGGAGCCGCCGCCGAGCTCACCCGCCTGGCCGGCTGGATGGCCTACGACCTGGAGCAGCACGGCCTGGCCCAGCGCTACCTGATCCAGGCGCTCCGGTTAGCCCGCCGGGCCGGGGACCACGGCCTGGGCGGCGAGATCCTGGCGGGCATGAGCCACCAGGCCCTCTACGTCGGCCAGCCCCGGCACGGCCTCGACCTGGCCAGGGCCGCCCTGGTGGCCGCCCGCGACTCCGGCGTGCCCTCGTTGCTGGCCGAGGCGCACACCCTGGAGGCCCACGCGCACGCGCTGCTGGCCGAGCCCGCCGCGTGCGCGACCGCCCTGCACGCGGCCGAGCTGGCCTTCGACCGGCGGGTCGGCGGGAGCGAGCCGGAGTGGATCGGCTACTTCGACGAGGCCTATCTGGCGGCCAAGTTCGCCCAGTGTTTCCGCGATCTCGGCGAGGGCCCGCACGCGGTCCGGCACGCGACCCGATCGCTGGAGATGGACGGGCGCTACGTGCGCGGCCGGATGTTCAACCTGACCCTGCTGGCCTCGGCGCACGTGCTGGAGGGGGAGGTGGAGCAGGCCTGTGTGGTGGCCGCGGAGGCGATGTCGCTGGGGGAGGGCCTGGAATCGGCCAGGACCCGGTCCTCGTTCGCGGACCTGTGCCGGCGGCTGGAGCCGTACGAGCGGGAGCCCGCGGTGGCGGCGGTGCTGGACCGGGGCCCGGCCTGGACCGGGCCCCGGGCAGCTACTTGACTTCGGTGAGGCCGAGCGTGCCGTCCTTCTTCACGATCGAGCCCGACCACAGCGGGGCCGCGGCCTTGTAGACGCTGTAGGTCTCGCTGTCGAAGTAGGGCGAGGTGATCAGGTCGCTGCGCAGGTTGCCGTCGGTGTCGCCGCCGAGGCTGGTGACGCCGTTGAGGTAGCCGAGGCGGCGGTTGGAGCTGTAGCCGATGAT
Organism: Acrocarpospora sp. B8E8; assembly: GCF_039871605.1. NCBI lineage: Bacteria > Bacillati > Actinomycetota > Actinomycetes > Streptosporangiales > Streptosporangiaceae > Acrocarpospora > Acrocarpospora sp. B8E8. Next base: position 6,578 of record NZ_JBDPLV010000019.1, read on the forward strand.
CCACGGGCCGCCGGAGGCGCCACCGGTCATCGAGCACCGCAGCGCCAGGTGCTCCTCCACCTTCACGCTCGACTCCACCTGCGGGTAGGTGGGCTTGCCGTAGCAGAACTTGAGCGTGTGACCGGTGTAGGCGTAGTCGCCGTCCTCGTGCGCGGCGGTCGGGTAGCCGAACACGTAGGTGGCCTTGCCGACCTTCTGGTTGTAGGCCAGGCCTTGACCGCCCACCTTGGCGCCCAGCGGCCCGACGTCGATCCAGCGGCCGTTGGACCTGGCGATGCCGTTGTAGACGGTGACGAAGGCGTAGTCGCGGTCGGCGTCCTCGTAGACGTCCCAGTCGTAGTGGGTGAACGCCTGCTTGCCGACGTACACGCCCCAGGGTGCCTTGCCCTGGTAGTAGCCGGGCACGAAGACCCACTTGTCGGCCACGCTCTGGTTGCCCACCGGGTCGTAGACGCAGTGCCCGGCCGTGGCGACCAGGTTCTTGTACGTCGACTGCACCGAGGACGCCGAGCAGGAGTAGAGATCCTCGTCGAGCACGAAGAACACCCGGCCCGCCGTCTTGGGCAGGTTGACGTTCTTGGTCCTGGCCGCGGCGGCCGGGATGTCGGCGGTGGCCGGCACGATGCCCGGCTTGCCGTCGGCGGCGGGCCCGCCGGTGGAGACGTGCTTGGGCACGCGCTTGTGCTCAAGGCCGAAGGGGTCGGCGGCCTTGAAGTTGGCGCCGCCGTCGGCGGTCCAGAATTCCAGGGTCGCCCCGGCGTTGGCGGGCGTGTTCAACTTCGCGGAGGTGGTGACCTTCGGCGCCGCCGTCGCGATGCCCGCGAACGAGGCGGCCAGCAGGCCACCGGCGGCCAGGCAGCCGCCTAAGGGAAGAAGCTTCAAGAGGGGTTCGCTCCTCGCGCTGTACGTGGGGCGCCACATGGGCCCCATGCGTCAGTAAAGGGATGGAAAGGAACTTACCTCACAAGTGATCGTGACATAAGCGGAGATCATGGGAAATGCGAAAAGGGCCCGGCCAACCGGCCGGGCCCTTTCCCATGGCCAAACGTTTAGGCGATCGAGCCCGACCACATGTTCTTGGCCGCGCTGTAGATGCCGTAGAGCTCACCGTCGAAGTACGGCGAGACCGAGGTGTCGATCCGCAGGTTGCCGTCGGTGTCGGAGACGGCGCTGGTGACGCCGTTCAGGTAGCCGAGGCGGCGGGTGTTCTTGTACTGCAGCAGCCAGGCGGAACCCAGCGAGCCCTGACCGGTGAAGCTGGACTTGACGCCCTGGAGCTCCTCGGCCTTGCGGGCGGCGGCCGTGGCGGCGAAGGTCTTGCCGTACGACCACTTCAGGGTCTTGCCGGAGAAGGCGTAGTTGCCGTCCGGGTGCGACCCGCTCGGGTAGCCGAAGACGAAGACGTTCTTGCCCAGCTTCTGGTTGTAGGCCAGACCCTGGCCGCCGACGTTGTCGCCGAGGCGACCGGCGTCGGTGAACTTGCGGAAGTAGTACTTGTCGCCGTCCTTCTTCTTGAACCCCTGCCAGATGTTCGTGCTGTTGTAGATCTCCGGGGTGACTTCCTTCCAGTCGGTCGGGGTCACGGACGGCACGTACGGCGTGCCGGTCTCGCCCGGCCGCGGGACGTACTTGAGGCCGTTGTAGACGGTGACGAACGCGTAGTCGCGGTCGCCGTCCTCGTAGACGTCGTAGTCGTAGTGGGTGAAGGCCTGCTTGCCCACGTACAGACCCCAGGGAAGCTTGCCCTGGTAGTAGCCGGGGACGAAGACCCACTGGTCGAGCGTGGCGCTGTTGGTCTCCGTGTCGTAGACACAGTGTCCCGCGGTCGCGACGAGGTTGCGGTAAGTCGACTGCAACGAGGTGGCGGTGCACCAGCGCGGGTCGGGCTTGGAGCCCTCGTCGGAGCCGTCGGGGACGGTGAAGAACACCTTGCCCGTGGTCTTGGGCAGGTTGACGTTCTTCGAGGTGGAGGTGGACTTCTTCTCGTCGCCAATGGCCGGGACGACGCCTGGTTTGCTGTCCGCCGCCGGGCCGCCCGTCGAAACGTGCTTGGCCGCGACTTTGGTCTCCACGTTGTACGGCGTGGCGCCGATGAGGTTCTCCGCCTGGTTGCCCAGCCAGAAGGCGGCAACGTTGTAGGCCGCGATACCGGAGGTCGCCAGCGGGTCGCTGGCGACGTCGGACACGGCCGAGGCGGGCTGGCTGACGAGCGCGGTGGCGAGAAGGCCGGCCGCGACGCCACCCAGAGCGAGGGTGCGCTTCAAGGGTGTGCTCCTTGGTCTGTCGTGGGACGGCTCATGCGTCCCATACGTCAGGAAAGGGATATCCGGGAACCTACAGCCCGGATCTTGAGAAGAGGAGCCATTCAGACATGCCCGTGCGCCACCCTCAGGCGCGTTACCTTTTCGTGACTTGTCAGGATTTGCAGTCAAGTCGTGATGCTTCGGCGATGTTTGGCCAGATGGTTGACTGGATGATGACTCTGACGTCCGAGATAATCTTGTGACAAGAGTGACCTGGGCGATCGTATGTGTGTGATGTAAATCACATCGTGCTGACGGCACCGATCTGGCGGCTGTTACGTCTAATGGGTCCGATCAAGGAGCTCCACAACAGAAAAGGCCCGGCCGATAGGCCGGGCCCTTCCTTACCGCTTGGCGATCGCTACGCGATCGAGCCCGACCACAGGTTCTTGGCCGCGCTGTAGACGCCGTAGAGCTCACCGTCGAAGTACGGGGAGACCGAGGTGTCGTAGCGGTTGTTGCTGTCGGTGTCGGAGACGCCGATGGTCACACCGTTCAGGTAGCCGAGACGGCGGGTGTTCTTGTACCCGACCAGCCACGACGAGCCCAGCGCGCCTTCACCGGTGAAGCTGGACTTGACCCCGACGAGCTCCTCGGCCTTGATGGCCGCGGCGCTGGCGGCGAAGGTCTTGCCGTAGCTCCACTTGAGGGTCTTGCCGGAGTACGCGTAGTTGCCGTCCGGGTGCGAGCCGCTCGGGTAACCGAACACGAAGACCGGCTTGCCGACCTTCTGGTTGTACGCCAAGCCCTGGCCACCGACGTTGTCGCCCAGGCGACCGGCGTCGATGAACTTGAAGATGTAGTACTTGCCGGACTGGCTCTTGAACTTCATCCAGGACTCGTACTGCTTCCACGTCGCCTCGCTGACCTCGACGAAGCTACCAAGGTCCGAAGGCTTGTTGACGTCGCCCCAGCCACCGGGCGGGAACTTCACGCCGTTGTAGACGGTGACGAACGCGTAGTCGCGGTCGCCGTCCTCGTAGACGTCGAAGTCGTAGTGGGTGAACGCCTGCTTGCCCACGTACACGCCCCACGGGGTCTTGCCCTGGTAGTAACCCGGGACGAACACCCACTTGTCGAGCGTGGCCTTGTTGGAAACCGTGTCGTAGACACAGCTACCAGCGGTGGCGACCAGGTTCTTGTACGCCGACTGGATCGACGTAGCGGTGCACCAGTGCTTGCTCTTGTCCGCGCCGATGAAGAACACCTTGCCCGAGGTCTTGGGCAGGTTGACGTTCTTCGACTTCGCGGTCGACTTCTTCTCGTCGCCGATCGCCGGGACGACGCCGGGCTTGCTGTCCGCAGCCGGGCCACCCGTCGAGATGTGCTTGGCGACGACCTTCGTCTCCACGTCGTAAGGCGTGGCACCAACCAGGTTGGCCGCGTTCTCGGCCAGCCAGAACCCGGCAACGTTCCGGGCTGCGATGCCGGTGTTGGCCAGCGGATCGGCAGCCACGTCACCGGCGGCCTGAGCCGGGGCGGCGAGGCCAGCGGCCAGGAGGCCAGCGGCGGCGACAATGCCACCAAAGGCGAGAGTGCGCTTCATGGGGGAACTCCTTGGTCTGTCGTGGAACGCCTCATGCGTCCCATGCGTCAGGAAAGGGATAGCCCGGAACTTACAGCGCAGATCTTGATAGGAGGAAGTCGTTTCGGCATACCGTGTAACGACTCTGTGTGTGCGTTATCTTTCCGTGACATGTCAGATTTCTTGTCAATCCGGGCCAGGAAGTGACATTTGGCCAGCTGATTGACTGGGTGATGACCTTGGAGTCCAGGATGATCCTGTGGCAAAAGGGGTCCGCGAGGCAACGGGTGTGTGACGTAAATCACATCGAACCGATGGCACGGAGATGAGATTGGACGCGTCTAACGGCGCGCCCCCCAGAAACGAACAAGGGCCCGGCCGTGCGGCCGAGCCCTTGCTATGAGGTGATCACCTCGACCTGACTAGATGACCCCTGACCGTTAGTCCCAGAAGATCGGGCGCTTCCAGCCGGAGGGAACCTCGTAAGGAACGGCGATGCTGCCGCTCCACTTGTTGGCGACCGCCTTGTAGACGCCGTAGAGCTCGCCGTCGAAGTACGGGGAGACCGAGACGTCGATCCGGTTGTTGCCGTCGGTGTCGGACACCTTGCTCGTCACACCGTTGAGGTAGCCGAGGCGGCGGGAGTTCTTGTAGGTCATCAGCCACGCGGAACCGGCGGAGCCGGCGCCGGTGAAGGAGGACTTGACCCCGATCAGTTCCTCGGCCTTGATGGCGAGGGCCTGCGCCTTGAAGGTCTTGCCGTACGACCACTTCTGGGTGATCCCGGTGTAGGCGTAGTTGCCGTCCGGGTGCGAGCCGCTCGGGTAGCCGAACACGAAGACCGGCTTGCCGACCTTCTGGTTGTAGGCCAGACCCTGCCCGCCCACGTTGTTGCCGAGCGCGCCAGCGTCCTCGAAGGCCCAGACGTAGTACTTGTACTTCTTCTTCTGGTCCTCGGTGAACGTCGCCACGTTGGTCTCGGCGGTGATCGGAGCGGTGCTCGCCTCGAGCGGCTTGGCGTAGCACCAGCGCTCGCGGTCACGGAAGCCGCGCGGGAACTCCTTGAAGACGTTCCACGAAACTTCCTTGTACGCGCCGGGGTTCTGGTCGAACGGCTTCACCACTCCGTCGTGCTTGCGTCCCATGCGTCAGGAAAGGGATAGCCCGGACCATACAGCGGAGATCATGAAGCGATAAAGCCAAACCGAATGGCTGAATTGTTGCGCTGGGTGACGTAGATAATTCCGTTACTTAATAGGCGACCGGAAAAGTCCGTTGCATAAGAACGTGTGACGTCCTGCTGAATAAATTTCCGGTCGATATATAAGTCGGCCCGTGCGGACGCGCCATTCCGTGACTGTCCGCATGGGTATGTGACACAGATCACAAGCGATTTTGCTGGAAATGACGAAGGGCCCGGCCATAAGGCCGGGCCCTTCACGGTTCAGTCAGGGTTCAGAACCCCGGCTTCGCCTTGAACCAATTAGTACGGGACCGCGATCGAGCCCGACCACAGGTTCTTGGCCGCGCTGTAGACGCCGTAGAGCTCACCGTCGAAGTACGGGGAGACCGAGGTGTCGTAGCGGTTGTTGCTGTCGGTGTCGGAGACGCCGATGGTCACACCGTTCAGGTAGCCGAGACGGCGGGTGTTCTTGTACCCGACCAGCCACGACGAACCCAGCGCGCCCTCACCGGTGAAGGACGACTTGACCCCGATGAGCTCCTCGGCCTTGATGGCCGAAGCGCTCGCCGCGAAGGTCTTGCCGTAGCTCCACTTGAGGGTCTTGCCGGAGTAGGCGTAGTTGCCGTCCGGGTGCGAGCCGCTCGGGTAGCCGAACACGAAGACCGGCTTGCCGACCTTCTGGTTGTAGGCCAGACCCTGCCCGCCCACGTTGTCACCGAGGCGACCAGCGTCCTCGAAGGCCCAGACGTAGAACTTGCCGTCCCAGCGGTGGCACAGGAAGTTGATGTCCCGCCAGGCCTTGGGGAACTTGAAGAAGACCTCAGCAGAGACCTCCTTCCAGCCGCCGTACACGCCGCTGCCGTCGTGCAGACCCTTGACGCCGTTGTAGACGGTGACGAACGCGTAGTCGCGGTCGCCGTCCTCGTAGACGTCGAAGTCGTAGTGCGTGAAGGCCTGCTTGCCCACGTAGATGCCCCACGGGGTCTTGCCCTGGTAGTAACCCGGGACGAACACCCAGTTTTCCATCGTGGCCTTGTTGCCGACGGTGTCGTAGACACAGCTACCAGCGGTGGCAACCAGGTTCTTGTACGCCGACTGGATCGACGTAGCGGTGCACCAGTGCGGGTTCTTGGCCTTCTTGACCTTGTACTTCCAGCCGTACTTGTTGGTGACCTCGACGTACTCGTACCCGTCGCTGAAGAACACCTTGCCCGAGGTCTTGGGCAGGTTGACGTTCTTCGACTTCGAGGTCGACTTCTTCTCGTCGCCGATCGCGGGGACGACGCCGGGCTTGCTGTCCGCAGCCGGGCCACCCGTCGAGATGTGCTTGGCGACAACCTTCGTCTCCACGTCGTAAGGCGTGGCGGCGATCAGGTTGGCCGCGTTCTCGGCGAGCCAGAAGTTGGTGATCTCGTAGGCAGCGAGACCGGTGTTGGCCAGCGGGGTGCCGACCACGTCACCGGCGGCCTGAGCCGGGGCGGCGAGGCCCGCGGCCAGGAGGCCAGCAGTGGCAACAATGCCACCAAAGGCGAGTGTGCGCTTCATGGGGAACTCCTTGGTCTGTCGTGGAACGCCTCTTGCGTCCCATGCGTCAGGAAAGGGATAGCCCGCACCATACAGCGCTGATCTTGCGCCCATAAAGACGGATCAAGAAATCACGTCGTTACGGTAAGTGGTCGACATCACTCCGTTATCGGGTTGGCTACGAGTCAATCCGGCAGTAAACCTGTTGCGGACGATGTTCGAGCAGCTAAAGGGCCTTGTGGTTGTCTTGGGAGGTCAGAGGGGCGTGTGACGGCTTTTGTCGCGGTCCAACCGGAGTGTGACGCAGATCACACTCCCGCGCGAGATTGCAGAGGCGTTCAAGGGGCCCGAGTCAGGATCGAGCTCGGTCACCTGGCGTGGTTCGCGCGGCGATCGCGCCACCGAAGGGCGGGCGCTTCGTCGGAAGGGCGGCTCCTGGCTCTCTGTCCGGGTGGGGCCTGCCTCGCACCCCATTCATCAGAAACGACGAAAAGGACTTTACTCACGGAGCTGTCGCGACAAAAGACGATGTATTTAACGGGTTAAATGCGGCGCGTCATTAATCAACAGTCATCGCATGTCCGGCCATATTCTGATGTTCCCACTCCGGGCTCCGAAGTAGGGTGTGAGGTAAGTCACATGAAAAGCATCGTTTAACGAACCCCGGACATGGCGAAGGGCCTGGCTGATGGTGTGCGCCGCAGCCAGGCCCTTCGGTCTATGGGGTGATTACGCGATAGAACCCGACCACAGGTTCGCCGCGTGCTTGTAGATGTCGTAGGTCTCGCCGTCGAAGTACGGCGAGAGGCTGGTGTCGATCCGGTCGTTGCCGTCGGTGTCGGAGACCGCGGCCGTGACGCCGTTCAGGAAGCCCTTGCGGGTGCTGTTGCTGTACTTGTACATCCAGGCCGAACCCGAGGAGCCCTCACCGGTGAAGCTGCACTTGATGCCCAGCAGCTCCTCCGCCTTGATGGCCGCCGCCGAGGCGCCGAAGGTCTTGCCGTAGCACCACTTGAGGGTCTTGCCGGAGTAGGCGTAGTTGCCGTCCGGGTGCGACCCGCTCGGGTAGCCGAACACGTAGTCGGTGACGACGCGCTTCTGGTTCCAGGCGATGCCCTGCCCGCCCACGTTGTCGCCGAGGCGACCGGCGTCGACGAACTTCCAGATGTAATACTTGCCACCCGACTTCTTGGTGTAGTTGTTGACGACCCACGGGTAGCTGCCGTAGCTGCGGTACTTGTCGTACTCCTGCTTGCTGACCTGCTTCCAGTCGCCTTCGAGCGGGCCGCCGCTGTGCGGGGCCTTCAGGCCGTTGTAGACGGTGACGAAGGCGTAGTCCCGGTCGAAGTCCTCGTAGACGTCGAAGTCGTAGTGGGTGAAGGCCTGCTTGCCCACGTAGATGCCCCACGGGGTCTTGCCCTGGTAGTAGCCGGGCACGAACACCCAGTACTTCAGCGTGGCCGCGTTGGACTCGACGTCGTAGACGCAGTGGCCCGCGGTGGCGACCAGGTTGCGGTACTTGGACTGCAGCGAGGTGGCCGTGCACCAGTGCGGCTTCTTGTCGTCGTCGAGGAAGAAGACCTTGCCGGTGGTCTTGGGCAGGTTGACGTTCTTGGACTTGGTCGATCCGGCGCCGCCGATGGGCTCGACCTTGCCGGCCTTGCCGTCGGCGGCCGGGCCGCCCTTGGACAGGTGCTTGGCGACGACCTGCGTCTCCACGTCGTACGGCGTGGCCGCGATGAGGTTGGCCTTGTTCTGGGCGTACCAGAAGGCGACGACGTTCCAGGCGGCGACGCCGGTGCCGGCCAGCGGGTCGGCGGCCACGTCGTCGGCGGCCGCGGCGGGGGAGACCAGGGCGGCGCTCAGTAAGCCGGCGGACGCGGTGAGGAGGACGAGGTTCTTCGCACGGGTGTGCATGGGACTCCTTCAAGCCAGAGGGTGTGCTGGGATGAAGGTAAAGACATGTGCTTTCAAGTGGCTTGCAGACCACTTAGCCCGTGGCTTGCTTGGCCGCCTCGGCGTACACGCGCTGGGTGACGGCGTTGAAGTACGGCGTCGAGATCGCGTCCAGCTTGCCGTCGCCGTTGACGTTCCAGGTCAGGCTGGTCACGCCGTTGATGAACCCGGTCTGCCTGGCCTGGTTGTAGTTGAGCACCCAGGGGCCGCCGCTGGCCCCGGCGGTGAACCCGCAGGACCGCAGCAGCACGCCGTGGCTGAGCAGGTAGGTCGGGGCGGTCACGTACTTCCGGTCGGTCACCCCGCTGCACGGGCGCACCGTCTGCCCGTTGTACGGCCTGCTCCCGTCCGGATGCGCCCCCGCCGGGTAGCCGAACGCGTTGACCGCCAGCGAGGTGCCCTTCGTCGCGGTGAATCGGAACGCGCCAACCTTGTCTTCCAGGCGTCCCACGTCGGTGCGCTGGTAACCGCCCGAGGTGGTCTTCCAGGTGAAGCCGCGGTTCACGGTCACGAACGCGTAGTCCCGGTCGAAGTCGCCCTTGCCCGGGTAGTCCAGGTGCAGGAAGAGCGTGTGCCCGACGTAGATCCCGGCGTCGGTGCTCCCGTTGGCGTACGACGGGATGAAGATCCAGTTCTCCACCGTGCGGTTCTGGGCGAGCGAGTAGCCGCAGTGGCCGGCGGTCGCCACCAGGTTGCGGTTCTTGGAGTGCACCACCGAGCCGGAGCACCAGTACTCCTTGGTTCCGAGCTTGAAGAACACCTTGCCGACCATGGGCGGCTGGTTCGGGTCCTTCTTGGCCGCCTTCTTCTTGTCGGGGACGGCCTTCGCGCTCGCCGGCGCGACCTCCGCGACGGACGGGGTGGCCTTCGCGCCGCGGGACGGTTTGCTGCTCGGCACGTAGGTGCTGGCCTGCCTGAGGCGTTCCGGTGTCCAGTAGGCGGCGATTCGCTGCATCTCGGTGGCGCTCGAGCCGAGCGAGTAGGTCACCACATCGTTCGGCAGCAGGGTCTGCGTGGGAGCCTGTGCCAGTGCCGGTCCCGAGGCCACGAGCACGGCGGCCACGCTCACGCCTAGGGCGGTGAGGGGGGTTCGCCTGGACATCGGGGGCCTTTCCGCTGGTGATATCGATTCTGAAGGGTGATTTTTCCAGATCCACTGTGATTCGGCACACCTTCTTGGCTGTCTCGTTATGAAACAGGTGGAACCGAACGCGCCTGGAGTGCGTCAGATTTCCCCATGGCGCGGAGTGGGCACTTGATCGTCCTGCCGGCCCGCGGAGATCGTTGCGCTCATGCGCATGCCGTCCGGGGGCCGCCTGGCCGCCCTTCTCGCCGCTACTGCCCTCGTGACCTGCTCGGCGGCCACGCCGCCGCCACCGGTCCAGCCCGATCTCCCGCAACCGGGGAAAAACAGGGAGTTCGTGCTCAGCATCGGCCACGACGGGACAACGAACAAACGCTTCGTGCTGCTCGGGTGCTCGCCGCCGCGTGGCACCCACCCGAAGGCCGCCGCGGCGTGCGCCACGCTGGCCAAGGTCGGCGGCGACCTCACCGCGCTGGAACCCGACCAGGACGCCATGTGCACGAAGGAATTCATGCCGGTCACCATCACCGCCAACGGCGTCTGGGACGGCAGGTTCAGCTGGTTCGAGCGTACCTACGGCAATGCCTGTGAGATGCGCTCGATGATGGGCCCGCTGTTCGACTTCTAACACGCGTTGGGCCCGGCCCCCCTAGGGGGAGCCGGGCCTTTCGTCTATCGATGGATCACTGGGTCCACCGGTTGGCCGCGACCTTGTAGACGTCGTAGGTCTCGCTGTTGAAGTACGGCGAGGACAGACGGTCGTACCGGTCGTTTCCGTCGGTGTCCCAGGCGACGCTGTTGACACCGTTGAGGAGGCCGGTGCGGCTCTTGCTCTTGTAGTTCAGGAGCAGCGGGCCGCCGCTGGCGCCCGCGGTCATGCCGCACTTGAGGCCGATGTGCTCCTGCAGGTTGTACTTCGCGGCGGCAGGCATCGGAGCGGTCTTGCCGTAGCACCACTTCATCGTCCGCCCGGTGAACGGGCGGTCGCCGTCGGGGTGCGGGCCCGCGGGGTAGCCGAAGGAGAACACGGTGACCTTGGTGCTGCGGTTCCAGGTGAAGCCCTGGCCGCCCACGTTGTCACCGAGTCGCCCGACCGGCGTCTTGGTGAACTTCCCCTTGTCCCAGGTGACCTTGAACCCGGAGGAGACGTTGACGAACGCGTAGTCGTAGTCGTAGTCCTCCTTCACGACGAAGTCGTCGTGCGCCTGGTACCACTTGGCGGGGTAGATCCCGTACGGGGTCTTGCCCTCCCACGCCTGGTTCCCATCCCAGTACGACGGGATGAAGATCCAGTTGTCGTAGAACCGGTTGCTGTCGGGGTCGTACACGCAGTGTCCCGCGGTGGCGACGACGTTGCGGTACTTGCCCTGCAGCGACGTACCCGAGCAGTACTTCCAGCTCTTGGGGTCGAAGGGGTTCTTGCCCGGCAGGGTGAAGAACACCCGGCCGACCGTGTTGGGCAGGTTGACCTGCTTGCTCTTGGTGGTCACCTTCGCTTCGCCGCCGATGGGCGGGACCACGCCGGCCTTGCCGTCCGGCTCGGCCGCGCTGGGCTTGCCCGAACCCTTGACGGAGTTGCCCAGATCCTCGGTGCGGTCCTTGGCCGCCCGAAGCCGCTCGGGCGTCCAGAACGCGGTGGCCGCGTCCGCGGTGGTGACGGCCGCCTTGGCGGTGACGTCCTGGGGGTCGGTGGCCGACGCGGAGGTGCTGGCGCCGACGACGCCGAACGCGACCAGCGCGCCGGCGACGGGGATGGAGATGCGCCGTGCTCGGGAGATCAATGTGACTCCTTTCTTAACGAGTCCGGCGCGCTTGGACGGGCCGCGCAGGTGCCCACCGGGGCTGCCTACTGTCGCGGCGATCCACTTCACGCTTTTCTCGTTAAACGGTTGGGACGAATTTGAGGGAACGTCCCAATTCAGAGGAAACGCATAGAACGTTAATGACCGTTCGCCGCGTGCGGCGCAGCTATAACGAGAAGGCTCGGCGTGGTGGCCCTTCCGTTATCCATAACCGCCGGTTATGAATTGTCTGCGCAGGTCATCGGGCATATGAGGAATCGGTTGACAAGTTATTCGCGGCCGGTCTCCATCGATTTCCATCTCGCCTGTAACAGGCGCATCAAAAGTGTCAGGTTGCCAGCCGGACGCCGGGGGCTGATGATTTCGGTGTGGCAGGGTTCGACGTGATCGAACAGCGGCCGTCGCGGCGGCGCTGGATCGCGGGAGTGGTGCTCGCGCTGGCGGTGGCGGTCCCGATCGGGGGCGTGCTGTTCAGCCGGGACACCCGCGCGCCCGAGCCGGAGCCGACCCCGCGTCCGGAGGTGTCCGCGTTACCCGCCGCCGCGAACATGGTGCATCCCGTGGAGACCGGGGACGAGGTCCGGACGATCAAGGTCGCCTTCCCGGACGGCAGCCGGGCGCGGGTCAGCTATCCGGCGGATCTGCGCCTGGCCGATCTGGGCGTGCGGCCGTACGCGACGGTGCTGATGGGCACGGCCTTCCGCGAGCTGATCGCGCCCTACCAGGGCGCCGCCGAGGTGGCCGCGGGCGGGCCCATGATCAGGAGGCTGACCCCGCAGGTGTCGCTCTGGCCCCGCCAGGTGGGCGGCGGCGGCCAGATCCTGCTGTACGGCTTCGACGCCTGGCAGATCACGCTGCGGGACCAGCCGATGCCGCTCACCTTCGAGGACCGGATCACGCTGGCCGAGAGCGTGCACGGCGAGGTGACCTCGGATGGTTTCCTCACCTTCCGTACCGATCCGCCGGTCGAGCTGATGAAGCCGGGGCGCATCCTGGCCGGGCAGCCGGTCGGCCCGCAGCTGTGGATCGGCGGCGGGGTCGGGCCGCTGGTGGTGCTCACGCCACTGCCGGACTGCGGCGCCGACTCCCGGATCGCGCCCGCCATCACCCGCCGCTCCGGGGCCTTCGGCGCGGCCTGCCGGAACGGCTACCAGGTGTCGGCGTCGGGGCGGCGCGACTTCGTGGAGCGGGCCATTGAAACCATCAAGATCCGGCCAGAGTAATGTTCTGGCATGTTCGCTGTCACCGCATCGAAGACCGATCCCGACGACCCGCTCAACGGCCTGACGCTCGGCGAGCGCCCTGACCCGGCGGTCCCCGACGGCTGGACCACGGTCCGCGTCCGGGCCGCCGCGCTCAACCACCACGACCTGTGGACGCTCAAGGGCGTCGGCATCAGCCAGGACCGCCTGCCCATCGTGCTCGGCTGCGACGCCGCCGGGGTGGACGAGGACGGGCGGGAGGTCATCGTGCACGCGGTCATCGGCACGCCGGTGCACGGGGACGAGACGCTGGATCCGAAACGGTCCCTGCTGTCGGAGGTCCACGACGGCACGTTCGCGGAGAAGGTCGCGGTGCCGCGCGGGAACCTGGTGCCGAAACCGGCCGGGCTGTCCTTCGAGGACGCCGCCTGCCTGCCGACCGCCTGGCTGACCGCCTACCGGATGTTGTTCGAGAAGGCGGCGGCGCGGCCGGGGGAGACCGTGCTGGTGCAGGGGGTGGGCGGTGGCGTGGCGACCGCGCTGATCGCGCTGGGCCGGGCCGGGGGCCTGCGCATGTGGGCCACCAGCCGGTCGGCGGACAAGCGCGAGCGCGCGCTCGACCTGGGCGCGGACCAGGTCTTCGAGACCGGGGCCCGGCTGCCGGAACGGGTGGACGCGGTCATGGAGACCGTCGGCCTGGCCACCTGGGACCACTCGCTCAGCGCGGTGCGGCCGGGCGGGCGGGTCGTGATCAGCGGGGCCACCAGCGGCTTGGTGGCCCCTACCAAGCTGGCCCAGGTGTTCTTCCAGCAGAAGTCGATCATCGGCTCGACGATGGGAACCCGGGAGCAGCTGGCCCGGCTCGCCGTCTTCCTGGACCAGACGGGCCTCCGCCCGGTGATCGACCGGGTGCTGCCGCTGGAGCGAGCCGGGGAGGGCTTCGCCGCGATGCACGCGGGAGACCTCTTCGGCAAAGTGGTGTTCACCGTATAGGCGGGCTGCTGGGGGAGGGCATGGGCGACCGCCGGTTGATCGCGGGAGCCCTGGTTCGGGTCAGGAGTCGAAGCGGGACTTGATTTGGGCCGCGGCATCCTCCAAGATCGCCCGGCAGGCGGCCAGATCGGCGTCGGACAGGCGGGTCTCGGCCGCGCCGGAGCGGATGTCGGAGACGAAGTCCGCCAGTGACTGGCCGAGGGCGGCGTCATTGGCCGTCGCCTGCTCGGCGGAGACGTCACCGCCGCGTTCCGGGCCGAACGGGAAGCCGGTCATGGACCAGGTTTCGGTCCAGATCCGCCGCCACTCGCTCTTCCAGCGGTCGGTCTCGTCCTTCCACTGCCGCTTCTGCCGCCGCCACTCCTCCTTCTGTTCCTCCCGCTGGCGTCGCCACTCGTCCTTCTGCTCTTCTCGCTGGCGTCTCCATTCGTCCTTCTGGCCGCGCCAGGCGTCCCTGGAGTCCCTGCCGTGTTCCTGGTTGATGTTCCTGGCCATCTGGGTGAGCTCCTGGCGCAGCGAGCGCACGGTCTGCCGCACGTCCTCCTTGACCTCGCGCGCGATGTCCTGCACCGAGGCGGTGATCTCGCGCTCCAGGTCGGCCAGCTCGTCCATCCGGTCGGCCAGCTCGGCCCGGCCCTGATCGGTCAGGGTGAACACCTTCTTGCCCTCGACCACCTCGTGGGTGACCAGGCCCTCCTCCTCCAGCCGCGCCAGCCGGGGATAGATCGTGCCGGGTGAGGGGGAGTAGACGCCGAGGAACCGGTCCTGGAGCAACCGGATCACCTCGTAACCGTGCCGTGGGCTCTCCTCCAGCAGCTTCAGCAGGTAGAGCCGAAGCCGTCCATGCCCGAAAACGGGACTCATGCCTGGGTGTCCTTACTTAGCAGGGTGATCTCTCCCGAGACGGTGGTGGCCCGCAGCGAGGCCATGCCGCCGCCCAGCCGGCCCGACAACGACCGCTGGCCCGGCCCGCCGCCGTTCATGAGCCCGGGGAACTCGCTCTCCAGCGTGCCGGAGGTGGATTTGAGGGACACGTCGGTGTGAACCGTACGCGGAAGGCGGACGAACACCGCGCCCGAGATGCTGGAGAACGTGACGTTGCCGGTCGGGGTCAGCTCCAGGTCGGCGGTGATCCGGCCGGTCACCGTCTTCGCGCGGAGCCGGTGCGGCACGCCGTCGGCCACGGTCAGCTCGCCGGAGACGCTGCTGAAGGTGAGATCTCCGGCCAGCGCCCGGCTCTCCACCGTGCCGGCCACGGTGTCGGCGGCGATGTCGCCGCTCACCCCGTCCAGCACGATATTTCCTGACACGCTCTTCACCCGGGTGCGGCCCTCGAACCCGGCCAGCACCGCGCCCGCCGTGATCACCCCCGCCTGCACCGGGCACTCCTTCGGCACGGTCAGGGTCAGCACGCAGCGCCGGTCTCCGGACCGCAGCCAGCCGAGCACCCCGTCCCAGGTGAGGTCGCCGTAGCTGACGGTCAGCCAGCCCTCCTCGTCGTGCTCCACCACCAGCGGCGCGCCGCGGATCTCGCTGACCTCCAGGGTGGGCGGTCCTTCGCTGGCGAGCACCGCCAGGTGACCCCCGACGATCCGCACCGACAGCCCGGTGACCGGGCCGAACGTCAGCTGCTCGGGTTTCTCTATGGTCCAACGGGACATGACGCAGCGCCTTTCACGCGAACATCGCTATAAACACGATATGTCGCGTAAGGCGAAAGTCAAGATGTATCGCGTTACTGGGAAGCCGCAGAAGGCCTCCTACGCTCGCGTCGGCGGCAGCACCGCACCGGTCTGCTCGTCCACACTCAGCCTCGCTCAAAGACCAGCGTTCCGCCGATCCAGGTCTGCAGGACGGTCAGGGCGGCCAGATCCGTCGGCTCGGTTTCCAACGGGTCCGCGGCCAGGATGACGAAGTCGGCGAACTTGCCCACCTCGAGCGAGCCGACCCGGTCCTCCCAGCCGATCGAGAACGCCGACCACTCGGTGTACATCCGCAGCGCCTCCTCGACCGTGACCGCCTCCTGGGCATCCAGCACGTCGCCGTCGTTGGTACGCCGGGTGACCGCGGCCTGCATCGCGGGGAACGGGTCGTGCTGGTCCTCGGTGATGCCGATCGCGTCGGAGTTGCCCGGGATCGGCAAGCCGTGGTCAATCAGCCTACGGAACGGCATCACGGTCCCGATCCGGTCGCTGCCCAGGTGCGCGACGTATCCGGCCGCAGTGGTCAGGATGAAGGCCGGCTGCGGAACGGGGACGACTCCGGAGGCTACCAGCCGCTTGATCCGCTCGTCGGTCATGAACATGTTGCCCGCGTGCTCGATGCGGTGCCTGGCGACGCCGTGCCGCCCGGCCGGCAGTGCCAACGCGCCGTCGAGAGCCTGGTCCAGGGCACGGTCGCCGATCGCGTGTATGGCGATCTGCAGTCCCGCATCATCGGCGGTGGCGACCAGGGCGGCGACCTCCTCGTCGGTGAACGCCAGTTCACCGCGGTAGCCGGGCTGGTCGGGGTAGTCCTCGTGGAGGGCGGACGCCCCTGCGGTGAGCCCGCCGTCGAGGAAGACCTTGAAACCGACCATCGCGAGATGGTCCGGGTCGAGGGCGTCGATACGGTCCTTGGTACGGCCGGTGCGCACGTCCCCGGCCGACACCACGGCCTCCAGCTTCGGGTACAGCGCGGCGCGCAGCACCAGGTCACCGTCGACAGCAACGGAAGCGATCGCTTCCAGCCCCGCGCGGTGCAGCGGGATGTCGCCGACCGTGGTGACGCCGACGGCGAGGTACCGGTCCTGCACTCGCTTGATCGCCGCCGCGAGATCCGGGACCGACGGCTGCGGGCCGCCGAGAGGCTCGAACATGTCGTAGGTGCGGCCGGTGGCGACGCCGGTGGCCGGGTCGCGCTCGATCCGGCCGCCGGGCGCGTTCGGAGTGTCGTCGTCGACACCCAGCAGCTCCAGGCCCAGCGAGTTGAAGACGTTGAGGTGGTAGCTCGCCCGATACATCACCGGGTGGGTGGTGCTGACCCGGTCCAGATCGTGCCGATCGGGATAGCGCCCCTCGGCGAGCTTGAGATTCTGGTAGTGCTCCCCCTGACCGAGGATCCACTCGCCGGCGGTCGTGGCGCCGGCGCGCTCCGCGAGCACGGCGACAAGCTCCTCGATGCTCGATACCCGGGACGAGCGGCAGTCGATGGCGAGCTCCCAGGCATAGGCGAGCAGCTCCAGGTGGGAGTGGCAGTCAACCAGCCCGGGGAGCACCGCCGCACCGGCCAGGTCGACGACGCGCGTCTCTCCGGCCCCCGCGAGAATCTCCTCCGTCGTCCCGATCGCCGCGATCCGGCCGTCCTCGGCGCGAAACGCCTCCGCGACGGTTCCGGCCCGGTCCATCGTGCGGACCCGGCCACCGACGAAGCACACGGTCTCTGTTGGCACTGCTCTACCTCTTTCTGGGCATGGTTGTGAAGCCGCCGTCGCGGGTGCGGCCGACGGCGGCGGGTCAGGAGGTGCTTCAGCGGACGGCAGGCATTTGCACGGTCTTGGTCTCCAGGTACTCCTCGACGCCGAGCCGTCCCCGCTCCCGTCCGAGACCACTGCCGCGCATGCCACCGAACGGCAGGGCCGGCTCGCTGACCAGCGAAGTGTTGACACCGACCGAGCCCGCCTTGAGCTTGCGGGCGATCGCGGTCGCGGCGGCTCGGTCACCGCCGAACACGTACGCCGCAAGGCCGTACTCGGTCGCATTGGCCAATCGGACAGCCTCGTCGACGTCGGCGCAGCGGATGACGCTGAGCACCGGACCGAAGAACTCCTCGCCGAGTACGGCGGGCTGGCTCTTTCCCTCGGCCGTCAGCAGCGTCGGCGCCAGGAACGCGCTCACCTCGTTCTCGGCAGTCCTGGCACCGCCCGCGACGACGGTCGCACCGCCCGCCACGGCCTCGGCCAACTGCGCCTCGATCCGTCCCACGGCCGCGTGGTCGATGAGCGGGCCCATCGTGGTCGCCGGGTCGTGCGGGTCGCCGAGGACGATCTGGTCGACCGCCGCGGTGAGCTCGGCGACCAGATCGCCGGCCTTCGACTCGACGACGTACACCCGGTTGGCGGCCATGCACGCCTGCCCGGAGTTGAGGAACCGGGCCCGGACCAGGTCACGCGCGGTCTGGACGACGTCCGCGTCGGGAAGCACCACCGCGGCCGCGTTGCCGCCCAGTTCGAGCAGGACCCGCTTGATCGACGACGCGGCCTTGCGCATGACGAGCTCGCCCACCTTGCGCGACCCGGTGAGGCTGATGCACGCAACCTCGGGGGCGTCCAGCAAGACGTCGCTGACCCGCTGCGGATCGTCGGCGACGACGACGTTCAGGACACCGGACGGGAGACCCGCCTCCTCGAAGCAGCGGGCGATGGCCAGCGCGGTGAGCGGCGTCTGCGGGGCCGGCTTCAGCACGACCGTGCAGCCGGCCGCGAGCGCGGCGCCGACCTTGCAGGCCACCATGAACGCCGGGAAGTTCCACGGCGTGATCGCCAGGACCACCCCGATCGGCTCGTGCAGCACGAGGGCGTCGCGTCCGGGCGCGACGTCGGCCCAGGCCTCACCGGGGAGACGCAGCGTCTCGTGGCTGAACCACTCGAAGAAGCGGACCGTGTTGCGGGCCTCGCCGACCGCCTCGGCCAGCGGCTTGCCGGTCTCCGCGCTGATGAGCTCACCGATAGCCTCGACCCGCTCCCCCAGCAGGTCGGTCGCACGGCTGAGGATCTCGAAGCGCTGCCAGCCGGTCGCCGCCGACCACCCGTCGAGGGCGGCCGCCGCCGAAGCGACCGCCGCGGCGGCCTGGTCGGCGTCGGCGTCGCCAACCGCGCAGATCGTGGCCCCGGTGGCCGGGTCGTGGACCTCGAACGTGTCCGGGGAGGTCACCCAGGTGCCGTCGATCCACGAGCCCGGACTGTCGCCCACGAGCCGTGCGACCAGATCGGCCGCCCGGCTGCTCATCGCGCGCCCTCGGCGCCGCAGGCGGCGTACTCGGCCTCGCCGACCTCTCCCGTCCACTCGACGTCACCGAAGTGGAGCGCCAGCTGGATCAGCTGGGCGGACGCGGTGGCGCCGTGCCAGTGCTCGATCCCGGGCTCGGTCCAGACGACGTCGCCCGGACGCATCACCACCACCTCGCCGCCGCGCTCCTGGATCCAGCCCTCGCCGGAGACGGTGTAGAGCATCTGGCCGCCCGGGTGCCGGTGCCAGTGCGTGCGCGACCCGGGCGCGAAGAACATGTTGAGGGCGCGGGTCCCGCCGCCGGCCAGGACGATGTCCGACCAGACCTGTCCGGTCGTGGTCTCCGACCGCATGGCCGACACCCGGTCCGCCGGAATGCCTCGTCCGATGATCATCGTGCTCCTCTGGTTCGTGGGGTCGCGTCAGTCGGTGGTACGGCGGATGTCGGTCAGCACGCGGTTGCTCGCGTTGTAGCCGGTGACGCCGCTCATGAAGTTGGCCGGCCAGTTGCCGACGCCGGTCAGGTAGAGCCCCTCGACCGGGGTCCGGTAGTCGGCGCAGCCAGGGATCGGGCGCGAGTCGAAGATGTGCCCGGGCACGATGTCGCCGTGGGCGCCGTTGCCCTCGACGAGGGCGAATTCGCGCTCGAGGTCCAGCGGCGAGTAGACGTGTACGCCGGCCAGGACCTCGGACAGGTTCGGGATGTGCTCCTCCAACGCTCCGACCACGGCCTTGCCCAGGTCGTCGCGCTGCTCGTCCCAGGTGCCCTCGGCCAGGTGATACGGAACTCCTCGGACGCTGATGCTCATGAAGTGGCATCCCGGTGGGGTCAGCGAGGGGTCGTGCGCCGAGTCGATCATCGCCGTGACGGTGGGGCGCTTGGTCCAGCGCCCGAGCACCGCTTCGTTGTAGGCGTTCTGGAGCACGTCGATGCTGGCCGCGACCCGGAAGTTGGTGCCGAGGAAGAGACGGTTCTCCTCCTCGTCCTGCGCGGCGGCGAACCGTGGCGTGCCGTCGAGCGCGAGGTGGACCTTGGCGGAGGTGCCCTTCATGCGGACAGCCTTGGCGAGGTCGTACATGTCCTCCCCGATGTCCTCGGGTCCGACCAGCTCGGTCAGGGTCAGCTTCGGGTTCGCGTTGGAGACGACCCGGGGTGCGCGGAACTCGCGACCGTCGCTGAGGGCGACACCGATGACCCGCTGATCCTCGCAGAGGATGCGCTCGACCTGCGCGCCGGTGAGGATCGTGGCTCCCTGGGCGCGGGCGGACGCTGCCATCGCGCCGGTCACGGCGCCGATGCCGCCCAGCGGCGCCGCGTTCCGCATCATCAGCTCGTTGTCGTCGTGGCTGCCGACGCTGCGGAGTGATTCTTCCCACAGCGGCCGCTGAAGCAGCAGGTAGCCGCTGCCCGGTGTGCGCGGGCCGACGAAGTTGGTCGCGACCGCGGTGCCGGCGAAGAACGCCTGCAGCTGCGGCGACGAGAGCCGCTCCTCGAGGATGTCCGCGACCGGACCGAACATGATCGACTCGAAGTCGCGGCGCTGGCGCGGGGTGGTGAAGCGGGCGGCCACCTCGGCGAACGACGGCGGCGGGTCGTAGAAGGAGACCTTCATCTGCCGGGCCACCGAGGCGTACAGCCCGATGACCGAGGCGTAGCCATCGAGGTCCGCGTCCCCGTGCGCGAACTGCTCCATGACCGCCCGGCGCTTGGCCCGATCCGGCCAGGCCGGCAGGGCCCGGCCGTCCGCGAAGAGGGTCAGGGATCCGAGCGGCGGGTGGGCGAAGCGGAGCCCGTGCTTCGCCAGTTCGAGCTCCGCAGCGATACGCGGATCGAGGCTGTGGCTCGCATTGGCCACGCTGCTCCCGCGGTAGCCCGGGAAGATCTCTTCGGTGACGCAGGTGCCACCGACGACGTCGCGCCGCTCTAGGGCAAGCACCTTCAACCCCGCCCGAGCCAGGTACCCGGTGGCCACCAGACCGCTGTGCCCGGTCCCGACGACGATCACGTCGTACGCCTGCTCCATCCGCTTCCTCTCGTTCCGTCGCCGTTCCAGGGTCAGCCCAGCGGACTGATACGTCGAGCCGAGACGCGCCAGCCCGCGTCGGTGCGGGTCACGGTGTCGCGATAGATCGCGGCGGTGACCTCCCCTCCCGCCCGCAGCGCGAGCGCCTTGCTGGCGCATTCCGCGGTGTCGTCGTCGACGCCGCCCACCACCACATTCGTAATGTGGTGACTGACCGCGGGCGTCGCGATCGCCTGGAAGGCCGCGATCACGTCATCGAGCCCGTTGGCCGTGAGACGGCCCGGGTTGTCGAAGGAGATCTCGGGCGCGAAGACCTCTCCGAGCCGGTCGTACTCGTGGGCGTCGAGGATGTAGGCGGCCCGGTTGAGGACTTCCTCGATCGCTCGGGCGTCGGCCGGGTGCACGGGTTGGTTGATCACTGGACTCCTTCAAAAGTTCCATACAGTGGAAGTCAAACTTCCGCACCATAGGATGCCTTCGAATCCGAACCCGGTCAAGCGCCACCCCGGCATCCGCGAGAGCGGTCGGAAGACCCCCGAAGGAGACCTCGAATGACGATGTGCAAGCAGACCCGTGCCGACCGGACCTGGGTCGACGAGGCGATCCGTCGCGTCGAGGCCGATGCCACCCGCAGTTCCGACACCCACCTGCTGACCTTCGACCTGCCCGGTCGGCACGGCATCGACCTCTACCTGAAGGACGAGTCCTCGCACCCGACCGGGAGCCTCAAGCACCGGCTCGCCCGCTCGCTCTTCCTGTACGCGCTGTGCAACGGCTGGATCGGCCCGGCCACGACGGTGGTCGAGGCCTCCAGCGGCTCGACCGCGGTCTCCGAGGCCTACTTCGCCCGTCTGCTGGACCTGCCGTTCATCGCCGTCGTCCCGGCCTCGACCAGCCCGGCCAAGCTCAAGCTCATCGAGTGGCACGGCGGGCGCTGCCAGGTGGTGGATCATCCAGGACAGGTGTACGACGAGGCGCGGCGTCTCGCTGCCGAACTCGGTGGCCACTACCTCGACCAGTTCACCTACGCCGAGCGGGCCACCGACTGGCGCGGCAACAACAACATCGCCGAGTCGATCTTCGAGCAGATGTCCGGCGAGGCGCAACCGGTGCCGGCCTGGATCGTCGCCGGCGCCGGGACCGGCGGAACGGCGGCGACCATCGGGCGCTACCTTCGCTACCGGCGGCACCCTACCCGGCTGCTGGTGCCGGATCCCGAGCACTCGGTCTTCCTCGACGCCTGGCGCCTCGGCAATCGCGGACTGCAGTCGGCCGAAGGCTCCCGGATCGAGGGGATCGGCCGCCCACGGGTCGAGCCGTCTTTCATTCCTGAGGTGATCGACGAGATGGTCCGCGTGCCGGACGCGGCGTCGGTCGCGACGATGCTGTGGACCTCGCGCCGCCTGGGCCGCCGGGTCGGACCCTCGACCGGGACGAGCATGTGGGCGACCCTCCAGCTCATCGCCGGACTGGAGCGCAACGGCGAGCGAGGCAGCGTGGTGAGCCTGATCAGCGACGGCGGCGAACGCTACGCCTCGACGTACTACGACGCATCCTGGCGCGCGGACCAGGGCATCGACGTGGCGCCATACGTCGCCTTACTGGACGAATACGAACGTTCGGGATCGCTTGCGGCGTCAGGAAAGCCCGGCTGCAGCTCTTGACAGGCCGCCGCCCGGGCCACAGCATCTCTGCAATGGAAGTCGCACTTTCATTCTGTGGAAGCGCAACCCGAGGTGGTTCACTCACCCCACCGGCCGCCCTGACCAAGAAGGAACCCTAATGCGAACATATCTCGACGCCACCAGGGGTCGGCGCCGCGTCGGCGCCGTGCTGGCCGCGGTTGTCGTGGCCCTGGGCAGCCTCGCGGCCTGCTCGGGCGGCGGAGACGAGAAGGGGTCGATCACGTACGCCGGGTTCGGCGGCACCTACCAGGAGGCCGTCAAGGCGGCGCTCTTCGACCCGTACTCGAAGGACACCGGCGTCAAGGTCCTCTACGACAGCAGCGGCTCCGACGTCGCCAAGCTGGTGCAGATGTCCAAGTCCAACTCGATGACCCTCGACCTGATCGACGCCGAGGACTCCTCGCTCGCCCAGTTCATGGCCGCCGGCGTGCTGCAGCCGATCGACACCAAGAGCCTCAACGGATTCGCCGACCCGAGCGCGGTCACCGAATACTCGGTGCCGTGGTACACGTTCTCGCGCAACCTGTTCTGGAACAAGGACAAGGTACCCGGTGGCCTCGCTTCCTGGGCCAACCTCTTCGACACGAAGCGCATCCAAGGCAAGCGCGGCATGGTGGCGCTGCCCTGGGGAATCATCGAGGGCGCCCTGATCGCCGACGGCGTCAAGGTCGACCAGCTCTACCCGCTCGACCTGAACCGCGCCTTCGCCAAACTCGACACCATCCGCGACGACACCGTCTTCTTCACGTCCAACGGTGACCTGCAGAACGCCATCTCACAGGGCGAAATCGCGCTGGGCTACGGGAACCTCGCGCGGATCAAGAGCATCGCCAAGAGCGGCGCGGTGCCGCTGGACTACACCTGGGAGGGCGCCGTCCTCTCCGTCCAGCAGCTCGTCATTCCCAAGGGGGCGCCGGACGAGCCGGACGCCCTCAACGCGATCACGTACTCGTTGAAGCCCGAGGTCCAGAAGGCGATCATGGACAAGCTCGGTTACACGCCGTCGCTGAAGTCGTTGCTCGACGGCCTCGACGCCAAGACTCGCGCCGACCTTCCCGGCACCGAGGAAACCGCCAGTGACGAGACCTTCCGCATCGACGTGGACTGGTGGGCCAAGAACGGCGCGGACGTGCTCAAGCGCTGGCAGGACTGGCAGAACGCGTGACCACCCCGCCGACATCCCCAGACGCGGAGCTTTCGGGGCCGGCCTCCCGCAGTGCGGGAGGCCGGCGCCGCCGCCGGCGCGGCTGGGACCTGGGCGGGGTTCCCGCGGTCTTGGTCGTGACCCTGGTCTTCGTGCTTCCCGTCGCGATCCTCTGCCTGCGCAGCGTCACGGAACCGACCTTCGGCCTGGAGAACTTCACCCGGCTCCTCGGGCACTCCGGTTATGTCGACAACATCGTGCGGACGATCCTGATCTCCGCGGCCTCGACATTCGTGGCGCTGGTCTTCGGCTACCCAATCGCGTACCAGATGGTGCACGGCGGCACCTGGCTGCGCACCTTCCTGACGGTGGCGATCATGGCGCCGTACCTGACCTCGATCCTGCTGCGGTCGTTCTCCTGGCTGGTGATCCTCGGGCGCCAGGGCCCGGTCAACAAGCTGATCGAGCAGTTCGGCCTGGAGCCGATCGGGATGGTCTTCACGCCGATCGCGGTCGTCGTCAGCCTCTCCCACTACCTGCTACCGCTGATGATCCTGCCGCTGGCCGCCACGATGCGCTCGGTGGACGACTCGCGGGTGCGCGCCGCGACCAGTTTGGGCGCCGGGCCGGCCCAGGCGTTCGTCCGGATCTATCTACCCTTGACCAAGCCTGGCATCCAAGCGGGATCGGTCCTGTGCTTCGTCTACGGCATCGGCGCGTTCGTGATCCCCGCGCTCCTCGGCGGCTCCAAGGGCAGCATGCTCGGCTCGCTGATCCACAGTGCGATCAAGCAGAGCGGCGACTACGGCCTTGCCTCGGCCGCTGCTCTCGTGCTCGGCGCCCTGGTCCTGGTCATCGTCCTCGTCTTCCAGCGGCTGACCGGGATGTCGACGACCGAGCTCGCCGGGCGGTCCGGCGCAAGGGCCACCCGCTCCCCCCACGCCAAGCGTGGCGGCGGACGCGCCCTCAGGCTCGCGGGACGCGCGGCCGGCCGTCTCGACCGCCTCGGCGTCACCCGCAGCCGCAGACTGCCGAAGGTCCTGGCCGCCACCCTCGGCGCCCTCGTGCTGGCGCCGCAGTTCATCGTCATCCCGATCTCGTTCGCCTCCACCCAGGCGCTGATCTTCCCGCCGGTCGGCTACTCGACCCAGTGGTACTCGGAATTCTTCACCGCGAGCTGGCTCGATCCGCTCGCGGTCAGCGTCCGGATCGCGCTCTTCGTGACCGTCATCGCCGGAGTGCTCGGGACGCTTGCCGCGATGGGCGTCGTCCGGGGAGCGGTCCGCGGGTGGGGAGCGTCGACCTCGACCCTGATGATGCTGCCGCTGCTGTTCCCCACGGTGGTCGCCGCTGCCGGCTTCTCCATGGAGTTCGAGCGGATCGGGCTCGTCGACACCGAGCTGGGGATCGTCCTGGCCCACGTGACGCTGGCTCTGCCGTTCGTGTTCAGCGTGGTCAGCGCGGGGCTCCGCTCGCTCAACCCGGTCTACGAGCGAGCCGCCTCCAGCCTGGGTGCGAGCCGGACGGTCCAGCTGCGCCGGATCGTGCTGCCGCTGATCGCCCCGTCCATCCTGACCGCCGGCCTCTTCGCGTTCCTGACCTCGTTCGACGAATCGACGGTCGCGATCTTCCTCTCCGGCGTTCACGTCAAGACGCTCCCCAAGCGGATCTTCGAAGCGCTCTCACTGGAGACCAACCCGACCGTGGCGGTGATCTCCGTCTTCGTCATGGCATGCGCCGCCGTCATCTGGCTCGGCTATGCGCTGTTCCGCCGTCTCACCCAGATCTCGAGGAGCAACTCATGACCTCCGGCCACGGCGCGATCCACTTCGACAACGTGCGCAAGGAGTATGCCGACCAGGTCGCCGTCGACGACCTCACCCTCACGATCGAGCCTGGTGAGTTCTTCACCGTGCTCGGCCCGTCAGGATCGGGGAAGACCACGACCCTGATGATGCTTGCCGGTTTCACGGACCCGACGTCGGGGACCATCCGCGTCGATGGCATCGACATCGCGCACGTGCCGAGCGACAAGCGCAACATCGGTGTCGTATTCCAGGACTACGCGCTCTTCCCCCACATGTCCGTCCGCGACAACCTCGCGTTCCCACTGGAGATGCGCAAGGAGCCACGCGAGGTCATCGCCGAGCGGGTAGACCGGGCGCTCGAGCTCGTCGACATGGCCGCCGCGGCCGACCGGCTGCCCGACCAGCTCTCCGGCGGCCAGAAACAGCGGATCGCGGTGGCGCGGGCAATCGTGTTCGACCCGGCGTTCCTGCTCATGGACGAGCCACTGGGCGCCCTCGACCGAAAGTTGCGACAGCGTCTCCAGGTCGAGCTCCGGCAGCTCCAGCAGGCGCTGAAGGTGACAATGATCTACGTCACCCACGACCAGGAGGAGGCGATGTCGATGTCTGATCGCATCGCCTTGATGAACCACGGCCGGATCGAGCAGATGGGGACACCACGGGAGCTCTACGAGCATCCCCGGTCTGCCTTTGTCGCGGACTTCCTCGGCACCAACAACATGTTCGCGGTCCATCCCGAGGCCCCGGGGCGGCTGAGCGTCCAGAACGGCGGCCTGCTGTCAGTCGACGACGGCAGGGGCGTGCCCGCCGACGCGTCTGTGGCCGCGGTGCGTCCGGAGCGGATCGCGCTGACGGACATCGCAGCTGCCCCACCTTCTGGGTTCAGCCGTTGCACCGGGAAGATCACGCACCGTCTGTACCTTGGCTCGCACACGATGTACACCGTCCACTCCGAGACATTCGGCCCGGTGCGGGTGCAGATGCAGCATGATGACGGCGAGCACCCCTACCGCACCGGCGAGACAGTGGGGATGATCTGGCGGACACGCGATGTGAACGTCTTCGGCTCGCCGGCCGAAGGATGAAGGAGGATCCGGTGACCGAGCTGTCAGACGAGCCCACCGAGCAGCGCGGCGTCAGGTCGGTGATCCGTGCGCTCAACCTGCTCTCCGCGGTCGCTCGCGGGAGCCGGACACTCACCGAGCTCGCCGGCGAGGCCGGTGTCAGCCTGAGCACCGCATCGCGGCTCCTGGCAACCCTGAAGATGGCTGACTTCCTGGAACAGGACGGGGATGGTCAGTTCGTCCCCGGTCCCGAGCTGACCGCGCTCCTCTACGCCAGCGACCAGTGGTCGGGAATCCGCAAGCTCGCGGGAGAAGCCGCCGCCAGGCTCCGCGACGAGCTCGACGAGACCGTGGCGTTCTTCGTCCGCTCCGGGAATGACCGTGTCTGCATCGAGTCGGCCGAGTCCGGCAGGCTCGTGCGGAGGGTCTGCCACCCCGGTGAGCGCGGGCCGGTGTACCTGGGCGCCGCAGGTAAGGCCCTTATCGCCTTCAGCAACGCCGAGCACGGCTACCTCGGTCTGCCGCCGGGCACCGACGAGTTCAAGACAGAGTCCGGGGCCGTGCGTACCTTGGCCGATCTGCGGGCCGAATGCGCCGTCATCCGAGAACGTGGCATGGGCTACAGCGGTCGCGAGTCGACCGAGGAATCGTGGGCGGTCGCAGCGCCTGTCTTCCGGGGTGACCTCCTTCTCGGCGTGCTGGCCGTGGTCGTCCCGATGACCCGGTCGGACGAGCAATACGTCGCGACGATCCAGGCGGCTCTGCGGCGAGCGGCGGCGGCCCACAGCCGCTGAGCGCCCCACTGATCGAGTCGTCAATCGTCCTCGTCGTCGAGACGCGCCAGCCAGGTCGCCAGGCGCTCGATCGGGGTCTCGAACTCGGGGTTGAGATCGACGAACTCGCGCAGGCGCTCGGCCAGCCACAGCATCGCCACCTCCTCCTCGCCTCGACGCTCGACCAGCTCCTCGATGCCCCGGTCGGTGAAATACACGGTGGTGCCTCCCCAATATGGAGAAGTCCCCCGCGGCCCGGGCCGCGGGGGACTTCTCGTCTTCCATGCCTGTTAATCAGAAACCCGTCCCATAGACAGCCGCATAGCCGCCGACCAGGCGATTCACCGCCGCAGCTGTCCAGATCACGACTTTCTAATTAAACCCGAAGATCTCGTCCACGATCGCGGCGAGCTCGGCGTCGTGCGCGGCGTGCGACCCGGCCGCCGGCGAGGAGTTCGGCGTCCGCGAGACCCGCCCCAGGCGACGGCCCGCGAGCGCGTCCGGCCGCTCGGTCATCTTGAGCGCCAGGTACGGCCACGGCCCCATGTTGACCGGTTCGTCCTGCGCCCACACCAGCTCGACGTTGTCCGCATACCTGGCCAGCTCCGTCTTGAGCGGGTTCTCCGGGAACGGGAAGAGCCGCTCAAGCCGGACGAGCGCCACATCCTGGCGGCCCGACTTGTCGCGGGCGGCGGCCAGGTCGTAGTGGATCTTGCCCGAGCAGAGCACCACCTTCGTGACGTTCGCCGGATCCACCGTCTCGTCGCCGAGCACCGGCCGGAACGCGCCCGAGGTGAAGTCCGCCGTGGCCGAGGCGGCCGCCTTGGCGCGCAGCATCGACTTGGGCGTGAACACGATCAGCGGCTTGCGCCGGTCCGACAGCGCCTGCCAGCGCAGCAGGTGGAAGTAGTTCGCCGGGGTGCTCGGCTGCGCCACCGTCATGTTGTCCAGCGCGCACATCTGCAGGAACCGCTCGATCCTGGCGGAGGAGTGGTCCGGGCCCTGGCCCTCGTAGCCGTGCGGCAGCAGCAGCACCACCGAGGACCGCTGGCCCCACTTCTGCTCGCCGGCCGAGATGAACTCGTCGATGATCGACTGGGCGCCGTTGACGAAGTCGCCGAACTGCGCCTCCCAGAGCACCAGCGCCTCGGGGCGCACCACGCTGTAGCCGTATTCGAAGCCGAGCGCCGCGAACTCGCTGAGCAGCGAGTCGTAGACGTAGAACTTCGTGGTGCCCTCGTTGAAGGCCTTCAGCGGGGTGTGGTCCTCGCCGGTCACCCGGTCCACCAGCACCGCGTGCCGCTGGCCGAAGGTGCCCCGGCGCGAGTCCTGGCCGACCAGGCGGACGGGATGGCCGTCCAGCAGCAGCGAGCCGAAGGCGATGGTCTCGCCGGTGGCCCAGTCGATCGCGTCCTCTTCGATCATCGAGCCGCGCTTCTGGATCACCGGCCACAGGCGCGGGTGCGGGGTGAAGCCCTCGGGCAGGTTGAGCTGGGTGTCGATGACCCGCTTGACCGTCTCCTGGGAGATCGCCGACTTGACGTCGTCGTGCGACCAGGGGATGACCTCGTCGGCGGGCGGCTTGACCACCGCGCCCGGCTCCAGCGGCTTCCTGGCCGCCTCGCGGGTCTCGGTGAAGGCCCGCTCCAGCTGCTCCTGGTAGTCGCGCAGCGCCTGCTCGGCCTCCTCGACCGAGATGTCGCCGCGGCCGATCAGGGCCTCGGTGTAGAGCTTGCGGGTGGAGCGCTTGGCGTCGATCAGGTCATACATGAGCGGCTGGGTGAAGCTCGGGTTGTCGGCCTCGTTGTGGCCGCGCCGCCGGTAGCAGATCATGTCGATCACGACGTCCTTGCGGAACGCCTGGCGGTATTCGAAGGCCAGCTTGCCGACCCGCACGACCGCCTCGGGGTCGTCGCCGTTCACGTGGAAGATCGGGGCCTGGATCATCTGGGCCACGTCCGTCGCGTACACCGAGGAGCGGGACGAGGCGGGCGCGGTGGTGAAACCGACCTGGTTGTTGACCACGATGTGCACGGTGCCGCCGGTGCGGTAGCCGCGCAGCTGCGACAGGTGCAGCGTCTCGGCCACCACGCCCTGGCCGGCGAAGGCCGCGTCGCCGTGCACCAGCACGGGCAGCACGGTGAAGCCTTCCTCGCCGCGCTCCAGCAGGTCCTGCTTGGCCCGGACGACGCCCTCGAGCACGGGGTCGACGGCCTCCAGGTGCGACGGGTTGGCCACCACCGAGGCGGTGATCTTGCAGCCGTTCGGCGAGACGAAGTCACCGGTCGCGCCGAGGTGGTATTTCACGTCGCCCGAGCCGTGCGCGGAGCGCGGGTCCAGGTTGCCCTCGAACTCGCCGAACACCTGCGCGTACGACTTGCCGACGATGTTGGCCAGCACGTTCAGGCGGCCCCGGTGGGCCATGCCGATGACGACCTCGTCCAGTTCCTCGGCCGCGGCCGCGCAGATCACCGAGTCCAGCAGCGGGATCAGCGACTCGCCGCCCTCCAGTGAGAACCGCTTCTGGCCGACATACTTGGTCTGCAGGAACGTCTCGAACGCCTCGGCGGTGTTGAGGCGGCTGAGCACGTGCAGCTGCTCTTCGCGGTCCAGCCGGGCGTGCGGCTTCTCCACCCGGGCCTGGATCCAGGCCCGCTCCTCGGGGCCCTGGATGTGCATGTACTCGATGCCGACCGTGCGGCAGTACGAGTCGCGCAGCACGCCCAGCACCTCGCGCAGCGTCATCAGCGGGCGACCGCCGAAACCGCCGGTGGGGAACTCGCGCTCCAGGTCCCACAGGGTCAGGCTGTGCTTGGTGATGTCCAGGTCGGGGTGCTTGCGCTGGCGGTATTCCAGCGGGTCGGTGTCGGCCATCAGGTGGCCGCGCACCCGGTAGGCGTGGATCAGCTCGATCACCCGCGCCGACTTGGCCACGTCGTCGTCGTGCGTGGCCGACACGTCCTGGGTCCACCGGACCGGCTCGTACGGAATGCGCAGCGACTCGAAGATGTCGTCGTAGAAGTCGTCGGCCCCCAGCAGCAGCTGGTGGATCCGGCGCAGGAAGTCGCCCGACTGGGCGCCCTGGATGATCCGGTGGTCATACGTCGAGGTGAGCGTCATGACCTTGCTGATCGCCAGCCGGGACAGGGTGTCGCCGGAGGCGCCCTGGTATTCGGCCGGGTATTCCATCGCGCCGACACCGATGATCGTGCCCTGGCCGGGCATCAGCCGCGGCACCGAGTGCACGGTGCCGATCGTGCCCGGGTTGGTCAGCGAGATCGTGGTGCCCTGGAAGTCGTCCACGCCCAGCTTGCCGGACCTGGCCTTGCGCACGATGTCCTCATACGCCATCCAGAAGTGCAGGAAGTCGAGGGTCTCGGCGTTCTTGATGGACGGGACCAGCAGCTGCCGGGTGCCGTCGCTCTTCTGCACGTCGATGGCCAGGCCCAGGCCCACGTGCTCGGGCTTGAGCAGGGTCGGCTTGCCGTCCACCTCGGTGTAGGCGTGGTTCATCTCCGGCATGCTCTTCAGCGCCTGGACGATCGCGTAACCGATCAGGTGGGTGAAGGAGATCTTGCCGCCGCGCCCGCGGGACAGGTGGTTGTTGATGACGATCCGGTTGTCGATCAGCAGTTTGGCCGGGACCGCGCGCACGCTCGTCGCGGTCGGCACCGCGAGGGACGCCTCCATGTTGAGGGCGGTCCTGGCGGCGGCGCCGCGCAGCTTCTCCTCTTGCGCGCCCGCCGGAACGGGGGTCGCCGCCTTCGGCTTCTGCGGGGCAGGAGCCTGGGGGACGGCCTTTGGCGGGGCTGCTTTCGTCGCCGGGGGGGTCTGGGTTGCGGGAGCGGCGGCAGGGGTGGCGCCGTTGGGGGCCCCCGGGGGCGGGGCTGTCTTCCCCGTCCCGTTGTAATCAGCGAAGAAGTGCCACCAGGCCTTGTCCACCGACTCCGGATCCTGGAGATACTTCTGGTACAGCTCGTCGACAAGCCACTCGTTTTGCCCGAAGCTTGCCAGCGGGTTAGACCGCGACGACTCTGACGACACGGCGGAAATCGCCCTCTTCCGCAGATCGGCGTTGATGTTAAGAACCTGTCCAAGGCTACTCGCCCGGAACAGTGAGGCGCGCCCTCTCCTACCCTATGGCTTCACCGTTGGAGCGTCACAACCGCATCAGGCCAGGAGGCGGGTTTCGGTCCGGACATTAGGGGAGATCTCGCCCAGCAGGTTCGCCAATTCCCCGCCTGCCGCGGTCAGTTCGTCAATGGACAGGGGCTCCAGGCGCTCCAGTAGGAACACCGCGTCCCCGGTCTGCTCGGTGATGCGCGTCCTGACGCACTGCCGCCAGTTCCAGCGGCGGCAGGTGACGCCCACGTCGTCCCGCCAGACCACCTCGCCGATCTCCGGCTCGCCCAGGGCCTCGTCGGAGGGCTCGTCGCCGCTCGCGCGTACCAGGCGGGCCGGGCCCGCGTAATGTCCGGCGTCCTCGCCGCCGATGGGCAGCGCGTGCCGTACCGACACGGCGTTGTACGCGTCGACCACGAGGTTGATCTCGGGGAGCGGCATGCGCCGGATCAGGGCGTCCACCGAGGGGCGGGTGCGCTGGGGTTTCGCGCCGAAGGCGCGGTAGGCGGCGCGCCACGCCTCGATCTTCTCGTGATCGAGGGGTACGGCTTGCGCCGCGGCGTCGGCCAGCCAGGCTCGGGAACGTTCGTCGGAAGGGCCGTTGCGCAGGCCGTACGCGCCGATGACCAGTACGGCGAAGTCGGGTCGTAGTTCGCGGACGTGGTCGTCCACCCAGATGTCCTCGATCACACCGACCAGGGTAGGGCCCGCGGCGCCGCCGCGGGCCCTGGCCCTTTTACTTACAAGCGGCTCCGTTCAGCGTGATCAGGTCGGGAACCGGGTTCGCGCCGGGGGCGCTCTTGGCGACGAAGCCCAACTTCACTGTCTTGCCCGGCTTGATCTGTTTGTTGAGGGAGATGTTCTTGGCGGTCACGGTCGCGCCGCTTTGGCTGTGGTCGGCCCCGATGGCGGCGAGGACTTTCTGGCCGCCGAGGAAGGACCACGTGAGCGACCAGCCGTTGATCGTGCTGGAACCGGTGTTCTTGATCGACACCTCGGCGGCGAAGCCCTGCGGGACCGAGCCGAGGATCTTGTAGTCGACGTCGCACTTGCCGGGGGTGGTGACCGAGCCGTCACCCTGGTCGGCGATGAACGTCGAGATCTGGGAGAGCGGCGAGTTCCAGTTGATGGTCAGCTCGTTGGTGGACCAGGACTCGATGTCGTCGATGTAGCAGAACTGCGGCTTGCAGCCCTGCAGCTTGGTCTGGGCGACCGGGTCCTGGATGGAGGAGTTCGGGCCGCCGGACAGGGTGCCGCGCGGCGGGTTGGGCAGGTCGGGGTTGAGCTGGCGGGAGTACCAGCGGCTGTGCTGGTTCTTGGAGGCGACCTCGCCGTAGCCGGTCACGTACGACTGGTTGAGGGCGTTGCGGCCGAGGATGTAGTCGATGCCCTCCAGGACGCCGTCCAGGTACTTCTTCTGGCCGCTGATGTCGTACGCGGCGGCCATGACGGCCATGTTGTTGAGCACGAGGTTGTTGGAACCCCAGTCGAAGACGTTGTCGGCGGGGGCGTACGGCAGGCCGTACGGGTGGGCCTTCAGGGTGGCCAGGTACTTGTCGGCGCCGGCCAGGACCGAGGCGCGCACGGCCGCGCGGCCGGGGAGCGCGTTCGGGACGGTGGCCAGGTCGAGGCGGCCCAGCTGGGCGGTGGCGGCCCAGTCGAAGCCGCGCTCGCGCCAGACGTCGGCGGAGTGCAGCGGGGAGGCCAGGATGTAGTCCTTGTATTCCTTCTCGCCAGTGCTGATGTAGAGCTCGGCGGCCGCCCAGTAGAACTCGTCGGTGACGGTGTCGTCGTTGTAGGCGCCGCCGCCGTTGCCGTCGGCGGGGGAGGCCAGCACGGCGGGGTTGGCCTTGGCGGCCGTCCATGCCTTCTTCGCCGCTGTGAGGTTCTTCGCGGCGAATGTCGCGTCGTACGGGGCGAACAGGCGGGCGG
The DNA here is from genome assembly GCF_039871605.1 of Acrocarpospora sp. B8E8. Lineage (NCBI taxonomy): Bacteria > Bacillati > Actinomycetota > Actinomycetes > Streptosporangiales > Streptosporangiaceae > Acrocarpospora > Acrocarpospora sp. B8E8. The sequence goes on from NZ_JBDPLV010000019.1 coordinate 39,687, forward strand.
CCTGGGCGGCGGTGGCGGCCAGGTTGAGGGTGGCGGCGGTGGAGACCGGGTGCAGTTCGCGCAGCTGCGGGTCCAGGTGCGGCAGCAGCGGCAGGCCGGTCCAGTTCTGGTCGTGGATCTTGTGGTGGACCATGCCGTCGGGGCGCTGCATCTTCAGCAGGAACTCCTGCTCCCAGCGGGCCTCGTCCAGCACGTCGGGGACCTGGTTGGCGCTCTCCGGGATGTTCAGGCCGCCGATGGTCTCGGCGGTGGCGGCGTTCTTGGTGCGCTCGAAGGTGCTCATCACCTGCCAGGCGGAGATGCCGCCGTTGACGACGTACTTGCCGTGGTCGCCCGCGTCGTACCAGCCGCCGGAGACGTCCAGGGAGTAGTCGCAGACGCCCGGCTGGCAGGGGACGTTGGTGTCGCCCTGGTTGGGGGCCGTGCCGACGTGACCGGCGGGGCGGCCGTACCCCGGGCGGAGGGCGTCGTCGATCGCGATGCCGCTGCGCTGGGTGTAGTAGAACTTCAGCGCGTCCAGTTTGAGCTGGTCGTAGGCGGTGGCCGAGAGGTCGAACGGGCGGCTGGTCTCGCCGTCGGCGGTCAGGGTGTAGCCGGTGCCCGCTTTGGTGTACGAGCCGAAGTTGATCGAGTGCACGTTCTGGCCGGAGGAGGCGTCCACGCCGCGCGGGGTGGTCTGGCCGTGGGCGACCACGGTGCCGCCGGAGTTCTTGAGCTGCCAGGGGAGCGCGGTGGTCGCGGTGGTGACGACGGTGGCGTTCTTGGGGCCCTTGGGGAGGTAGGCGACCTGGTTGACGCGGACGCGGGGGCCGGTGTCGGGGACGTACACCTCGGGCTCGGCGCCGCCGGTGAGGGAGACGTTGTCCAGGCAGAACCGCCACGGGGTGGCGCTGCCGCCGAGCTGGAAGGCGACCTGGCCGGTGGGGAGGTCGACGGGGGAGGTGAACGTGTAGGTGTAGGTGTTGCCGGAGACGCTCAGCTCTGGGTTGGCGGTCAGGTATGAGGTGAACGGGTCCACCGGGAGTTGGATCAGGGCGCGGGCGACTCTGGCGGGGGTGGCGGTGGCGAAGAAGGTGTAGGCGTAGGTCTCGCCGGCGACCAGGGGGATGTTGTCGAGGCCGATGATCGCGTCCCAGGGGTTGGTGGTGCCGCCGGGGACGTCGGTGCACAGCTGCCCGTTGGTGATGCCGACCGTGAGGTTGCCGGTGTTCCACCAGGGGGCGGTGGTGGTGTCGAAGGTGCCGTTGGAGATCTGTTCGGGGCCTTCGGCGTGTGCGGCGGTGGGGGTCATTCCGGCGACGATGAGTGCCATCGCGGCGAATGCGGCGAGGCGTCTTCTGCGGGCTGGGTTCTTCGCTTCGGCTGGTTTCAAGGTGCACCTCGGTTGCGGGGCGTCGGCGACGTGCCAGGAGGATGTGGGAGCGCTCCCATTACTGTGAGTCCATTGATGTTTCCAACACGTTTCCCCCGAGTCAACGAGTCCCGGGCCGCGACCTACGGTGACCGGGCGATATCCCGTCGGCTGGCATGAAAGTTTCACGATTGCAAAGAAGTATTTGCAAAGGTATCTTTGCGATATGGACGAGGTCTACCACGTCAGCGATCCGCGCACCCTGAAAGCCGTCGCCCACCCCCTCCGCGTCCGCCTCCTAGGCGCCCTCCGCAACGACGGCCCCGCAACCGCCACCGAGCTGGCCGCCCGGTTGGGCGAGAGCTCCGGCGCCACCAGCTACCACCTGCGCCAACTCGCCCGCTTCGGCTTCACAGAAGAGGACCCCGCCCCCCGAGACCGCCGCGAACGCCGCTGGCGTGCCCGCCACCGCTACACCTCCTGGAGCAACGCCGAACTCTCCACAACGCCCGAGGGGCGCGAGGCGGCCGCGTTCATGCGCCATCGCCAGCTGGAGGTCATGACCTCTTCTATCGACACGTTCCACCGCGAACACGACACGTGGAGCAACGCCTGGATCGAGGCCGCCGGAATGTCCGACCACATGGCGCGCCTCACACCCGCATCCGTCATGGCGCTGTACGAACGCGTGACGGCGCTGATCGCCGAAATGGAGGAACACGACGAGGCAGCGATCGACGCGGAACAGGTCCACGTGTACATGGGCGCGTACCCCAGACATCCGGAATCGTCCCGGTGAATCCCAAGAGGTGATTCAGATGTCCCCCCGTTCGATTCGAAGGCGTTTTGTTCTCGTGTCCTTTCTGGCCTGGTTGCCCGCTGGGCTGATGATGGCTCCGCAGGTTCTGCTGATGACCTCGCGTGGGGTGGAGTTGGCGGAGATCGGAGTGGTGTTCTCCGTTTACGGGCTGACCGTGATGGCGCTGGAACTGCCCACGGGGGGATTAGCCGACGTGATCGGGCGGCGGATGGTCGTCGTGGCGTCGGCGGTGTTCACCGTGGCAGGGCTGAGCGTGCTCGCGTTGGCGACGTCCACGACGATGTTCGTGGTGGCGATGGTGCTCAAGGGCATAGCCAGGGCGCTGTCGAGCGGACCGGTCGAGGCCTGGTTCGTGGACGCGTTGCACGAGGCCGAAGGGCCGGAGGCGGATCTCAAGCCGGGGCTGGCGGCAGGGTCGGTGGCGGCTTCGGTCGCGTTGTGTGGCGGCGTGCTGGCCGGGGGATTGCTGCCGCTGATAGTGCCGGGGGAGTCGCTGGCGGTGCCGATCTGGGCGGGGGCCGGTGCGGGAGTCGTCCTGCTCGTGGTCGCCCTGGTGGTGCTGCGGGAACCCGCGCGGGGACCCAAGGCGTCGCTGGGGACGGTGTTGCACGGCGTTCCCCTGGCCATACGGTCCGGATTCGGGGTGGCCGTCCGGGATCGCGGGGTCGGGCGGTTGCTGCTGGTTTCAGCCGGTCTTGGGGTGATGCTGAACACGATCGAGATGTTGACGCCGGGACGGCTGGCCGTACTGACCGGGGGAGTGGAGACCGGCAGCACCGCCTACGCGCTCGTCGCCGCGGTCGGTTTCGCCGCGAACGCCGCGGGCGGATCGCTGGCGCCCTGGTTCGCACGGCGTTTCGCCACCTCGGAACGGGCCGCGATAGCCGGAACGATCGCGACCGCACTGGCCGTGGGCGGCCTCGCGGCTTCGGTCGCCCTGGCCGGAGCCGCCGGCATGATCGGCGCCGGATCCGGATACATCCTCATCTTCGCGGCCCTAGCTCTGAGCGAGGTCATCCGCATGGAACTCCTCCATCGCCGCGTCGTCTCCGGCCTGCGCGCGACCGTACTCTCCGTGAATTCGCTCCTGCTCCAAGCGGGCGGCACCCTCTCCGCCGTCGCCCTCGGCGCCCTCGCCGCCACCAGCGGCGTCGCCTGGGCCTGGGCCGTCTGCGCCGCCGTCATGCTCCTGCTGGCCCTCCTGTACGTACGCCTTCCCGCCCCCCGAATAGAACGATGTTCTGCCGACGAGGCACAATCGACGGCGTGACCAAATTGGCGAAACCCGCGAACCCCTCCCAACGGGATGCCTGGCTCGACAAACGACTCCCCGACGTCGAGCAGGTCCGCCCCGGCCTCTGGTCGATCCCGGTGCCGATCCCGATCAACCCTCTCCGCTACGTCCTGGTTTACGCCCTCGAACACCCCGGCGGCGTCACGATCATCGACGCCGGCTGGAACACCGACGAGGCGTACGACGCGCTGGCCGCCGGACTGGCCACCGCCGGATACCAGATCACCGACATCCAGGCCGTCCTGGTCACCCACATCCACCCCGACCACTACGGCCTGGCCGGACGCATCCGTGAGAACACCGGCGCCTGGATCGGCCTCCACCCCGCCGACGCCGCCCTCGTCCACGACCGCTACGACGAGTCGGCCATCGACGACCTGGTCGCCCGCGAGGGCGCGCTCCTGCGCCGCTGCGGCGTCCCCGACCTCACCGCCCAGGAACTCGCCGGCGCCTCCATGATGATCAGACACCTGGTCACCATGGCCGTCCCCGACCGCCTGATCGAAGACGGCCAGCACCTCGACATCCCCGGCTGGAACCTCCAGGCCCGCTGGACCCCCGGCCACTCCCCAGGCCACCTCTGCTTCGTGGAACCCACCCGCCGCCTCCTCTTCTCCGGCGACCACGTCCTCTCCAAGATCACCCCAATCGTCGCCGTACACCCCCAATCCGCCCCCAACCCCCTAGCCGACTACCTCGACGCCCTCCGCACGATCGCCAAGCTCGACATCGCCGAGGTCCTCCCCGCCCACGAATACCGCTTCACCGACCTCGCCGACCGCGTCAACTACGTCGTCGGCCACCACGAGGACCGCCTGGCCGAGGTCGCCACCACCGTCGGCGAGTCCGACGGCATGACCTGCTGGGACCTGGCCTCCCAACTCACCTGGTCCCGCCCCTGGGAGACGATCCCCCCATTCATGCAGCGCTCCGCCAACAACGAGACCCTCGCCCACCTGGTCTGGCTAGAACTCGACGGCAAACTGAGCCGCACCCCAGGCGAACCCGACCTCTGGCACCGCATCCGCTGAACAGAGCCCAAACCGTAAGGACCTCTAGAACCTTAAGGTTCGCTCGCTACAATCGAGCCATGGAGAAGATCGCGCTGCAGGAGGCCCGCGAGACGTTGGGCGTCCTGGTCGCGCAGGTGCACCATGCGCACCGGCCCGTGACCATCACTCGCCACGGTAAGCCAGAAGTCGTCATGATCGCGGCAGAGGACTACGCGCGGATGAAGGAGGAGCTGAAGCGCCTCCAGGACGAGGAAGACCGCCGCATCACCACTGACTCCGTGGAACGCAAGAGGCGTGGCGAGGCGCAACCTGAGGGCAGCGTCACGATCACAGCCGACAGCCGCGAAGAGCTTGAAGCCAAGCTGAACGAGTTCCTGGGGCTGAACGACTAGTGATCATCCGCGCCGTCATCTGGGCGCCTCCGACGCGGGCAGACGCCGAAGCGCTCCCCAAGGAGCTCAAGGGCATGCTGAGAACTCTGGTCGCGGAACTGGCGACGGGCCCCATCCCCCCACGAGACGCGGTGCCCGATCCCTACATTCCGGAAGCGTACGAGTTCCACACGTCGGAACTGATCGTGAAGTTCACGATCTATGACGATGAGGTTCACATTCTGGTCGTACGACCGAATACGTGAAAGCGCGGGAACCGCCCGTGCCGCCGCCCGCGCTTATCGCTTTGCCGCGGCGATCGCGTCAATACATCATCCGTATGTGCTCTTCCCTACGCCTGTCCTCACTCGTGAGGACCATCAGGTAATCGTGGACATCAATGCCCGGCACGACAAACTGACCGGTGAGCCCACAAAATGGACACAACGCCTCCGGCAATTCCTGACCGCCGATGCCATCGCCGCCTCCAACTCCATTGAGGGCTTCCACGTGTCCACGGTGGATGTGGAAGATCTCATGGACGGGGAACGCGACGTCGAGGTCTCGGAGGTGAATCGAGAAGAGACTCTCGCGTACCAGCGGATGATGACCTACATCCAGACATTCCACGACGCGACGGACTTCTTCTACAGCAATGGGCTGCTAAACGGGCTGCACTGGATGCTGCAGGGCCACCGTCACAGCATCCGCAAACCGGCGGGACAGTGGCGCAGGAGCCCCGTCTACGTCACCGACCCGCGCGATCCCGGCATCGCCGCCTACACGGGACCAGACGCGGAAGAAGTTCCAGCCCTCATGGCCGAACTGGTCGACTGGCTGAACACCGACGACGGCTCACATGCCCTGGTCCGAGCAGCGATGGCCCACCTGCATCTGGTTTCCATTCACCCCTGGGCGGACGGAAACGGCCGTATGTCGCGCTCTTTGCAGACCCTGGTGATCGCGCGTGAGGGTGTTCTGGCCCCGGAGTTCTCCTCTATCGAAGCCTGGCTCGGGCGCCCACGGAACACCTGGGAGTACTACCGCGAACTCGCCCTGCGCGGTCCCCGCTACCTCCCCGACCAGGACGTGACCGACTGGATCCGCTTCAACCTGACCGCTTACCACCAGCAGGCCCAAACGGTTCAAGGCCGCGTCGACCGATCCCGCGTCGTCTGGGGAGTCCTCTCCGACTTCGCCGAAACCACCGCCACCGACGAACGAATCGTCTCCGCCCTCTACGACGTCGCGATGTTCGGCCGCGTCCGCCGCTCCCGCTACGAAAGCGCCGAAGGCCTGAGCTTGCAACAGGCCCAGCGTGACCTGCGCGACCTCGTGACCTCCGAGGTCCTCACTCCCGTCGGACGCACCCGTGCCCGCATGTACATAGCCGGTCCGCACTTCCCCGAACAAGCCCTAGAGGTAGCTCGCACCCCCATGACGTTGACGCATCCGTACCAGGCTGATCGTTAACAGGGGCCGCCCCCTGCTCATCCGTATCAAATCCAACCCATGGAGGCGGGCGAGGGGATGGATTTGATACATGTGCGGCGATCGAGAGGGCGGCCTTGCTGGTGTGCCGCGGTGAGCAGCCAGATCCGCAGCGTGCTTGTCCCATGCACCAAATCCTCCGCACTGATGCTGGTTATGCGGTGGATTTGACGCATGTCCGAACCTGGCTCGCTAAAGCATCGCCTGCATTGAGGCGGTCGCCTGCTGGCCGAGAGTCGTCGGCTGGAGGTACGGCTGTTCGGTCATGATGGTGTCCCAGTTGTCGCGGATGGATTCCATCGTGAGGTCGTCGGTGCGCCAGCCGGGGCCCTCGGCGACGAATACGCGGGCGACTCGGCCGCCGCCGACGCTGAAGACCTCGCCGGAGGTTTCGCAGGATTCGTGGGCGAGGAACGCGACCAGGGGGCTGATCGCGTCGACGGTGAATTTGGCTTCGAATTCGGCGGGGAGGAGGGCCTCGGTCATGCGGGTCCAGGCGATGGGGGCGATCGCGTTGGCCTTGATGTTGGCGCGGGCGCCTTCGATGCCGAGGGTCTTGGTCAGGCCGACCAGGCCCATCTTGGCCGTGGAGTAGTTGGCCTGGCCGAAGTTGCCGAACAGGCCGGCGGGGGAGGAGGTGTTGACGATCCGGCCGTAGGCCTGCTCCTTCATGTGCGGGAAGGCCGCCCGGCTGACCAGGAACGAACCGCGGACGTGTACGGCGAGCACGCTGTCGAACTCCTCGACCGACATCTTGCCCAGCGACTTGTCGCGCAGGATCCCGGCGTTGTTGACGACCACGTCCAACCGCCCGAACGTGTCGACGGCGGCCCGCACGATCGCCTCCGCGCCCTCGGGGGTGGCCACGTTGTCGGCGTTCGCGACCGCCTTGCCGCCGTTCTTGGTGATGAGCTCGACGACCTCGGCCGCGGGGCCCGCGGACGCGCCTGAGCCGTCCAGCGCGCCGCCCAGATCGTTGACGACGACCGCGGCCCCGCGTTCGGCCAGCAGCAGCGCGTGCGCCCGCCCGAGCCCGTGCCCGGAACCGGTGACGACCGCGACTTTCCCGTCGAATCTGAGCTCGGACATGCGCCCACCCTCCGCGAAGAGAACAAGATTCTAGTCAGGCTGAACCCTATCAAGAGCTCTGGGGCCCACAAATGGGTCGTTGCGGATAGTGATCGGACGAGTAAATTCCTGCTATAGTTTCGGCTTCGCCAGGGCGTGGGGCTACCGGCGACACCCCTCCCCAGCATGCCCTCCGCCCGGCTTGGCTCCCCAGCGGCCAAGCCCGTCGCGCCCGGAGGCGCGGCCATAACCCAGTCTGGAGGCTCTGCATGCCCCGTCTGCGCGTGGTCCAATGGGCCACCGGAGCAGTAGGCGGCTACGCTCTGCGCAGCGTCATCACCCGGCCGGAATTCGAGCTCGTCGGCGTGCTCGTCTACGACCCGGACAAGGTGGGCGTCGACGCAGGCTCGCTGATCGGCCTGGATCCGGTCGGCGTGACCTGCACTGACGACGTGGAACAGATCCTGTCCCTGGACGCCGACTGCGTCCTGCACATGCCGCTCCCCGCGTCGTACTTCGGCGGCGACCACGCCACCGACGTCGAGACGATCTGCACCCTGCTGTCCTCGGGCAAGAACGTCATCACCACGACCGGCTTCGTCTACCCCGCCGCGTACGGCCCCGGCGTGGTCGAACGCCTCGAAGCCGCCTGCGCGGAAGGCGGCACGACGCTCCACGGCACCGGCATCAACCCCGGTTTCGTCAGCGACCTCCTCCCGCTGGCCCTGACCGGCCTCTCCTCCCGCCTGGACCACATCTACGTCCGCGAATCCTCCGACTACCGCGGCCACCCGTCCCGCCAGATCGTCACCGACCTGATCGGCTTCACCCGCTCCGCCAAGGATTACGCCGCCGCCGTCCGCCCGTTCCGGGCGTTCCAGCGCGCCCTCTTCGCGGAAAGCGTGCAGCTCGTCACCACCGCCCTGAATGTACGACTCGACGAGATCGAGGAGAGCGACGAGTTCGAACTGGCCACCGAAGAGTTCGAGATCGCCGCCGGAACCGTCCTCCCCGACACCGTCTGCGCCTCCCGCTGGACCTTCAGCGGCCTGATCCGCGGCCGCCCCTTCATGACCGTCGAATGCGTCTACAAGGCCGACGCCACCAAGGTCCGCCGCTGGGCCGACCCCGGCTTCGCCATCCACATCGAAGGCCGCCCGACCATCGCCCTCACCATCGACGAGGTCAGCCACGGCCTGGCGGGCGCCGCAGCCCACGCGGTCAACTCGATCGCATCGGTCTGCGCCGCACCACCAGGCATCCGCACCATGCTCGACCTCCCCCTAGCCATCGGCCGAGGCACCGCCCGCCTGGCCTGATACCGGTTCTCCGACACGGCCTTGGCGGGGCGGGCGGAGCCCAAGGAGCGGTGGGTGGGAGAACCACGACACCCATGGCTGTTGTTTCGTCCCCGGGAACCACGGCGATGGCGGGGTCGGGCGGAGCCCGAGTGGAATCAAACGGGCTGGGTGGGTGGGACAACCACGGCATCTAGCGCGGTTGGAAATCTCCGAATCGGCCTTGGTGGTAAAGAAGTGGGCGCCCATCGCCGCCGGCGGCGGCCACCACGAGACCGACCACCAGGATGTGGTCGCCTACCTCGCTGGTGTGGTGGGCCCGGCAGACGAGATGGCCGGAGACCTCTTCGAGTAACGGAACGTCCGCCAGACCGGGTGACCATCGGGTCGGCGCGGCGAACCGGTCCACGCCTTTACGCGCGAACCTCGCGGCCAGCTCCACCTGATGGCTGGCGAGCACGTTCACCGCGAAATACTCGGCTTTGCTGAGGGCGGGCCAGGTGGTGGAAGCCTGATCGACATAGAAGGAGACCAGCGGCGGAGCAAGGCTGACCGAGGTGAAGGAGGTCGCGGTCAGCCCGACCGGCTCGCCGTCCGGTTGCGCCGTGACCACGACGACTCCCGCCGCGTGGGCCGCCAGCGCCTGCCGGAACTCCTCAGGCCCGATCGGAACCTCCCCACCGGCGGGCCGGACTTCCTCGGATCCGACCGGAACGTGGGGTTCCTCTTCCTTACCGACACGCCGGAACTTCCTGCCGCGGCCACCCTGCTGCGGAACGGACACCAGTCGAAGGTGGCTGGCGGGAGGTTGCTCGTCGGGGGCGGCGGTCATGTGAGAACCTCCGTAGGTCTAGTCAGTTGCGGTATCACCGTGTTCGCCCAGGCGGCGAGAAGTTCGTCCAGGTCCGGGATGCGTGACTCCAGGACGACCAAGCCGGGAGTGGGGACGGCCGCGCCCAACTCGACCAGGAGCGGGCGGAAGTGGACTTCGACGGCCAGGGAGTGTTTCGGATCGCCCAGGACCAGGAGCGGCAGGGCGACCTTCCCGGCGAGCGCTTGGCTGGGGAGTTTGTCGAGAAAGGACTTGAGAAGCCCGGTGTAGGTGCCTTTGTAGGTCGGGCTGGCCACGACGAGGATCGACGCGTCGAGAAGGAGTTCCAGCGCGACCTCAACGCCCGGCGAAGGTTCTGGGGAGAACAGGGCAGGAGCCAGCCCTGACAGGTCCACGACGTCGCCCGCCTCGACCCCCAGCCGGTTGGCGACCGTTTCGGCGGCTTGGTGGCGACGGTCAGCGTACGGGAGCCGCTGCGCGGGTTGCCGACCACGGTCACGATGCTCATCAGACCACCGCCAGTTCCGCGTAACGGTTCGCCGGACGGGCCAGGCCGTAGTTCTCGCGGAGCGTACGGCCCTCGTATTCGTACCGGAACAGACCACGCGCCTGGAGCACGGGCACGACATGATCGACGAAGTCGGCCAGCCCGCTGGGGAGCACCGGCGGCATGATGTTGAAGCCGTCGGCCGCGCCCTGCTCGAACCATTCCTGGATCTGATCGGCGATCAGCTCCGGGGTCCCGGCCAGGACACGATGCCCGCGCCCACCCGCCAATCGGGCGATCAGCTGCCGAAGAGTGAGATTGTCCCGCGAAGCCAGATCGAGCACCAACTTGACCCGGCTCTGCTGCCCCTCGGTTTCTGGTGATATTTCCGGCAACGGTTCGTCCAGCGGATGGTCGGACAGATCGACCCCGAGAATGGTGGACAGCTGCGCCACGCCGTACGCCGGAATGATCAGCTCCTCGAGTTCGCGCTCCAACCGAAGTGCTTCCCGCTCGGTGCTCCCGATGATGGGCGAAATACCAGGAAGAATCACGATGTCCTCAGGCCTGCGTCCGGCGGCGATCGCCCGAGCCTTGATGTCCGCGTAGAACTCCTGCCCTTCGGCCAGGGTCTGCTGCGCGGTGAAGACGGCCTCCGCATGCCGGGCGGCGAAATCCTTGCCGTCCGGCGAGGACCCCGCCTGCACGATCAGCGGGTGCCCCTGCGGCGGCCGCTGGGTGTTGAGCGGACCCTTGACGGCGAAATGCGGCCCGGAATGCTCGACCGCGTGAATCTTGTCGGTATCGGCGTAGATGCCGCTCTCCCGATCCTTGACGACCGCATCGTCCTCCCAGCTGTCCCACAATTTGGTGACCACATCGAGGAACTCATCGGCACGCGCGTATCGATCCCGATGCGCCGGTCGTTCGATCCCGAAATTGTGGGCTTCGGCCTCGCTCGCCGAGGTGACGATGTTCCACCCGGCCCGCCCGTTGCTGATGTGATCCAGCGACGCGAACTTGCGCGCCAGATGGAACGGCTCGTTGTAGGTCGTGGACGCGGTCGCGATCAGCCCGACGTGCTCGGTGACGGCGGCGATGGCCGACAGCAGCGTCAGCGGCTCCAGCCCGCCGAGCGCGTTGTGCCGGACATTTCCCCACAAGGCAACCCCGTCGGCCAGGAAGACCGAATCGAGCTTCCCCCGCTCGGCGATCCTGGCCAGGTTCTGGAAGTGTTTGACATCGGTGACCAGCGCGGGTTCGGTCCGAGGATGCCGCCAGGCCGCCTCGTGGTGACCCACACCCATCAGGAACGCGTTGAGATGAAGCCGGCGGGGGCTCACGTCGTCCTCCAGGTCGAGAAGCGCCGCTCCAACGTGACGAGCAGCTGGTTGAACAACAATCCGAGCAAGGAAATGGTGATGATTCCGGCGTACATGTCCGGGATGCGGAAGTTGAACTGAGCGGCGTTGATCAGGTAGCCGAGGCCCGCTTTCGCCCCGACCATCTCGGCGAAGAGCAGCACGAGAATCGAGTACGCCCCGGCCAGCCGAACCCCCGTGAAGATGGTCGGAACGGCGGCCGGAAGGATCACTTTCTGGAAGAGCCGCAGCGGCCCCAGGCCCATCGACCGCGCGGATTTGATCAGGAGCGCGTCGACGGTCTTCACACCGCTGATCGTGTTGAGCAGGATCGGCCAGGCGCAGGCGTACAGGACGAAGGTGATTTTCGCGGTCTCGCCCAGGCCGAGGATCAGCGTGAACACCGGCAGCAGGGCGACCGCGCTGGTGTTCCGGAAGAGTTCGAGCAGAGGCGTGAGGAAGTCGGCGACCGGTTTGTACCAGCCGATCAGCAGCCCGAGCGGGATCACGGTGACGATCGCCAGCACGAATCCGGCCAGCGACCGCCCGAGCGAGGCGCCCACGTGCTCGCCGAGTTCGCCCTTGAGAGCCAGGTCATACCAGGCGCTCACCACCTCGGACAGCGGCGGCAGGAACACCCGGTCGACGACGCCCAGGCGCGGCAACGTCTCCCAGACGACCAGCAACAGCGCCACGGCGGCCGACCGCCGTCCCAGCGAGCTGACCTTCCGGATCACTCGCCTGAGGCGGGTGTCACCAGAGACCGGCGTCCCTTCCGGCTCGGCCTCCTCCGCTGGATCCGCGTCATCGTCAGGCAGGTCGTACCAGTGCACGTCCCCGGGAAATTGCTCGGATTTTTCGGGACTCGGGGTGGATTCTGTGGCGAGGGCGGTGCCCTTGTTGTCAGCCAACGGAGAGCACCTCGTCCCGGCGGGCCGCGGCGACCTCGTCGCGCAGCAGCGTCCAGATGTGATGGCGGTATTCACCGAATCGCGGATCAGCGCGCAGATCCCCGGCCCGGGAGTCGAACGTGACGTCGATGATCTGCTTGATCCGCCCCGGCCGCGAGGTCATGATCGCCACCCGCTGCCCCAGGTACACGGCCTCGTCGATGCCGTGCGTGATGAAGACGATGGTCTTGCCGGTCTTCTCCCAGATGCTCAGCAGCTCTTCCTGCAGCGACTCCCGCGTCTGCGCGTCGAGCGCCGCGAACGGCTCGTCCATCAGCAGCACCTCGGGATCGAACGCGAGGCTGCGCGCGATGGCCACCCGCTGCCGCATCCCCCCGGAAAGCTCATGCGGATACCGATCTGCGAACCCGCCCAACCCGACCAGATCGAGAAAGTGCCGCGCCCGCTCCTCCCGCTCCTTCCCCGGTACGGCTTTCGCCTCCAACCCGAACTCGATGTTGGCCTGCGCCGTACGCCAGGGAAACAGCGCGTACTGCTGAAAGACGACGCCACGATCGAGCCCGGGCCCGTTGATCGGCCGGCCGTCCAGCTGCAGCGTCCCGCTCGTCGGCGTGGTCAGCCCCGCGATCAGATCGAGCAGCGTCGACTTGCCGCAGCCGCTGGGCCCGACCAGGGTGAGGAACTCCCCGGCCCGGACATCCAGATCTATCCCCTCAAGCGCGGCGAACGGCCGCCCCTCGCCGCGCACCTGAAAGGCCTTCCCCACACCCCGGATCGTGATCTTGTTCACTTGACGCTCCCGGTCGCGTACGGATTGAACTGGTTGGTGTACACATCGCCGACCTTCACCTGACCCGGCTTGAGCTCACCCTCACGCTCCAGCCAGTCGATCCACGTCTGGAACTCCCGGTCGGCGATCAGGCCGCCCTTGGAGGAGACGCCGAAGCTCTTCCAGTACCCGATGGCCGAGACGTCCTCATTCCGCCCACGCCTAGCCGCGATATCCCGAAATTTCGCGATAATTTCGTCGCGGCTGTGCTCGCGGGTCCACTCGATCGCCTTCGCGACGCCTTCGCCGAACTTCTTGGCCGCCACCGGATTCTGCGCGATGAAGTCCTCGCGCAGCACGTACGTCCCGGCGTTGAAGGGCCCGAGCAGTTCGGTGTCGCTGAACAGCAGCCGGATGCCACCCCGCTCCAGCGCCTTGTCCCGCAGCACGCCGGTCAGCGCGCCCACGTCGATCTGCCCGCCACGCAGCCCCTGCTCAGTGTTGACCGGCGGCACCACCACCAGCTCGACCTGCTTGACCTCCTCAGGCGTGAGCCCACCCCGCTTGAGATACTCCTTGATCACCGCCTCGGCATGCGCCCCGAGCGTATTGACGCCGATCTTCTTCCCGAGAAGATCCCGCGGACCCTTGATCGGACTGTCCTCCGTCACCCAGAACCCGCTGAAGGTGTCCTGGTCACTGCCGTAATAACTGACGACCGCCTTGATCGGCGCCCCACTGGCCCGAAGCTTGACGACCGCCCCATTGAACGCGCCGCCAAAATCCGTTTCCCCGGTCGCCGCCGACTGAATATCCTGCGGCCCGCTGATCGTGTTGCCGATCCACTTGAGCTTGATGGGAGCGAGATAGCCGAGCTCCTCGGCCAACTCGGGAAGGGTAACGGCCCCGACACTGCCCTGATACCGCAGCTCGGTGACCTCGTCTCCGCCGGAACTCCCGCACCCCGCGAGGGCCACGGCTAAGACTCCGGACACAAGGACTTTCCTGAAGTTGTTCATTTGGGTTTCCTGTACGCACGCGATTGAAGGGGGTCGGAGCGATCAGTCGCGGCGGCAACACTGGGCGCTGGCGACGTGCCCGTGATCCACGTGCACACGCCGCGTCAGGTACAGGTCCTTGCTCATACTCAGCACGCTAACCAGCGGCCTGCGCTAAGTCAATATTTCCTACCTGATATGAGGGAAATACCATCACACGGGAGAAGCCAGCGGCTCGGCCGCGATCCCGTGCCATTCGGTCAGCAACACGGTGGCATCGTCGTTCAGCTGGCCGTCATGGTAGGCGAGGATGCTGGTGATCAGGCGGCGCAGGGTCTCCGGCACCGGCAGGCCGGCACTGGTGTGCTTGATGATGAAGTCCACGAAACGCGCCAGCCCGAACTCGCGGCCCTGCGCGGCGCCCGCCTCGACGATGCCGTCGGTGTAGATCAGCAGCCGGTCACCGGGCTCCAGCTGCTCCGTGCACACCGTGACGGGCACGCCCAGGTCCAGGCCGAGCGGATGGGCCGCCGAGCAGTCCAGCGAGGTGCTCCACCGCCCGCTGCGGATCAGCACCGGCGGCGGATGGCCACGGCTGATCCAGGTGAGCTGCCCGGTGCGCAGGTCGAGCTCGGCGATGACCGCGGTGACGAACCGGGTGCCCGGCCCGAACTCGCTGATCAGGGTGCGTTCGATCGCCTCGCTGTTGGCGGCCGGGTCCATACCCTGGCGACGATGGTTCCGGCAGGCGGCCATGGCCAGACTCGCGGTCAGCCCCGCCGAGACGTCGTGGCCCATCGCGTCGAAGACCGCCAGGTGCATCGTGTCACCGGACAGGGCGTAGTCGAAGACGTCCCCGCCGACCTCGTAGGCCGGCTCGATGACCCCGCTGACCGTCACCTCCGGGGTGGCGAACGTGAGCGGGGGAACCAACCGCCACTGCATCTCGGCGGCCACGTTCATCGCCCGGGTTCGCACCAGCCGGGCATAGGTGTCGCTGTGCGCGCGCTGGCTGACCAGCAGCAGCGCCACCAGCGCCGCCAGGTACCTGGCGGCATCCGGCAGTTCCGCCCCGGCGGCGGTCACCCGCATCACGCCTAGCCGTTCCGTCCCGTCAAGCAGCGGCACCCACCAGTGCTGCCGCTCCCCGCCGCCGTTCTGCGGCAGCGCCCTGACCTCCTGGAACGCGCGCCCGGCCAGGGTGGCATCGATCCGCAACTCGGCGCTCTGCCCCTCCGCGGCGAGGGCGGGCGTGCCGGAAGCCGCCAGCAGGCTCAGGACGGCCTGCTGAAGGTCGGCCAGATAGATCAGCGCCCCACCAAGATCCGCCTGGGCCCCATATTCGGCCACCAGCTCAGGCAGCCGCTCCAGCGAGATCAGATGGCTGGCATCCAGCAACCCCGTCAGCATACGTTCCAGCCCAGCCATGGCCTCAGCCCCCGCCCGGCCTAGTACCGCACCCGTCCGACCTCCATCATCTCCCACCGCCCCCCGGACGCTCACGACCGGCTCGACCATCCTGCGTACAAGGAAAGCCGGGTAGCCCGACGTGCCTGCTATCGTCCGTAACTCGCTCTGTTCCTAGGCGTGGTTCGCTTCAATCAGACAGGACGCCCTCCATGTCCCGCGACGCCCTCAGCGGTCCGCCGCCCCGCGCTGACCGGCCGCTTCGCCTGATCGTGACAGGCGGCGGCACCGGCGGCCACACCTACCCCGCGCTGACCGTCGTGCGGACCCTGCAGGCCCGCCTTGCCGCCGAAGGGCAGGAGCTCACGGTGATCTGGGTCGGCACGCACGGTGGCCTGGAGGCCCGGGTCGCCGTCGAACAGCGCATCCCCTTCGCCGCGGTAGCCACCGGCAAGATCCGCCGCTCCGCGAACCCTCTCAAGCTCGTCTCCCCATCGAACATCAAGGACATGGGACGCGTCCCACTCGGGGTCGCCCAGGCCCGCCGTATCATCGCCGGCTTCGGCCCGGACGTCGTGCTCGCCACGGGCGGCTATGTCGCCATCCCCGTCGGCCTGGCCGCGAAGATGTGCGGCCGCCCCCTGGTCGTGCACGAGCAGACCGTACGGCTTGGCCTGGCCAACCGGATCCTGGCGCGGGCCGCCACCACCATGGCGGTCTCCGCACCGTCGACGCTGGACCTGATCCCCGAGTCGGTGACCGCCCGCGGAGCGGTCGTCGTCACCGGCAATCCCGTCCGCCCCGAACTACTGACCGGCCAGCCGAGCAGGGCGCTGGAGGCGCTGGGGCTGCACGCCTTCGACCTGTCCCTGCCCACGGTGTACGTCACGGGCGGAGCCCAGGGATCTCAGCAGATCAACACCCTCGTCCAAGCCGTCCTGCCGTGGCTGCTCGCCCACGCCAACGTCATCCACCAGGCCGGGACGGCAACCCTCGACGAAACCCGCCAGCGCGCCGCCACTCTCCCGCCCGAGCTGGCTGCCCGCTACCACCTGACCGCCTTCGTCGGGGCCGAACTTCCTGACGTGCTCGCGTTGGCCGATGTGCTGATCTCCCGCAGCGGTGCCGGGACGATCGCCGAGGTGACCGCGCTGGGCAAGGCCGCGGTATTCATCCCCCTCGCCAACTCCGCGGGTGGTGAGCAGGCACACAACGCCCGCCACCTCGCCGCCGTCGGCGCGGCCGTCGCGCTCCTTGACGAGGCCACCCCAGACGCCCTGCGCGAGGCGGTGGCCCCGCTGCTGGCCGACCCCGCCCTACGCGCGCAGATCGCCGACCGCGCGCGTGCCCAGGGCCGGCCGGACGCGGCCGAGCGGCTCGCCGACGTCGTCTTGTCCGCCGCCGGCCGGTAACGACGAAGGAGCCAGTGGTACGGCCCTGCGGGTCATCTCGGGATCGAAGGTCTTCTACGTCAAGCACGGCCCTCTCGCCAGGCCTGAGCACCTGCGACTGGACTGGCTGCACGGGCGCGTCCCCATCCCTGAGGTGGTTGCCTTCGAAGACCACCCCAGGACAGCCACTAAGCAAAGAGCCCCGGCCGTGGGGGGTGACCGGGGCTCTTGCGTCATCGGTCAGCTGCCATAGACCTCGAAGGCGAAGAGGGAGTAGCCCCAGGCCGTGGCTCTGGCGGTGCCGTTGATGCGGACGTATCTCGCGGAGTTCGACAAGCCGGTGTGGTCGTCGACGCCGCCGTTCTCACCGGTGACCGTCTTGATCGTCGACCAGGTCGTGCCGTTGGGGGAGGTCTGGATCTGGTAGGCCGAGCCGTAGGCCGCCTCCCAGGTCAGCCGTACCCTGCTGATGGTGTAGGTCTGGCCCAGGTCCACCTGGATCCACTGCGGGTCCGAGAAGGCGCTGGACCAGCGGGTGGTGGCCGAGGCGTCCACCGCGTTGGCGGCCGGGAACTCGGCGCTTTCGACGCTGGAGGCGACGGCGGGCTTGTTCAGGGCCACGTTGGTGGGAGCGGGCGGGCCGCCGGAGCCGTACACCTCGAACTCCCAGAGGGAGTAGCCCCACGCGGTGGCGCGGGTGGTGCCGAGGATCCGGACGTATCTCGCCGTTCCGGTCAGGCCGGTGTGGTCGTCGATGCCGCCGTTCTCGCCGGTGACCGTCTTGATCGTGCTGAACGTGGTGCCGTCGGCCGAGGTCTGGATCTGGTAGGCGGAGCCGTAGGCGGTCTCCCAGTTCAGGCGGACGCGGTTGATGCTGTAGGACTGGCCGAGATCGACCGTGATCGACTGCGGGTCGCTGAAGGCGCTGGCCCAGCGGGTGGTGGCGGAGCCGTCGACCGCGTTGGAGCCGACGTAGGCGGCCTCGGTGCTGGTGACCGTCACCGGCTTGTTCAGGGCCAGGTTGGTGCCGGTCGGGGGAGACGGCGACGGGGAGGGGGAAGGCGAAGGTGAGGGCGAGGGCGACACGACGGGGCCGGTGTTGAAGGTGAACTCGTCGATGTCGTACAGGCCGGAGCCGGTGCCCTTGAAGACCAGGAACAGTTCCTGGGTGCCCGCCGGTGGGGTGATCGTGCCGGTCACGTTCTGGAAGACCGCGTACCCGCCGGTGGCCGGAACCGTCGCCGAGCCGACCAGCTGGCCGGTCGGCGAGCCGACCCGGAACTCCAGCGTGTTGCCCGCCGTCGGGGCGCCGACCCGCGCGGTGAACGAGGTCACCCCGGTCAGGTTGTACGGCTTGAACGAGATCCAGTCGTTGTTCTCGATGAACCCGACCGCCCGGCCGCCGTTGGCCGAGGCCGGCGCGCTGATCTGCACGCCGCTCATCGCGCCGAAGTGCTCGGCCTGCCGGATCTTGGGCTGGATGATGGCCTGCGCGTGCGTGGTGAGCGCGCCCTGGCCGCCGCCGCCGTTGTCGGTGTATTCGGCGTCGATCACGCCGAAGATGTTGGCCGCCGTGTCGTGCTCGCCGTCGGCGGTGGTCTGCAGGGTGCCGGTGCAGCCGTTGGCGCTGGTCACCGGGTGGCCGTGCGAGTCGTGGCCGAGGATGTAGCTGACCTTCACCCGGGCGCAGTTGATCGTGCCGTCCTGTGGGTCGGTCACGGTCACCTGGAACGGGATGGCGTCGCCGAAGGAGAACACCCGGCCGTCCAGCGGCGCCTGGATGGTCACCGTCGGCGCGTTGTTGCCGACCGTGATGACCACGCTGGCCGTGCCGGTCTTCCCGGTGCTGTCCCGCGCGGTCAGCGTCGCGCTGTAGGTGCCGTTCGTGGTGTACGTGAAGGACGGGTTGGCCGCCGTCGAATCGGTGGAGCCGTTGCCGTCGAAGTCCCACGCGTAGGTGATCGGGTCACCGTCGGGGTCGACCGTGCCGGCCGAGGAGAACGTCACCGCGAGCGGCGCGAGCCCGGAGGTCCGGTTGGCGGTCACGACCGGCGCGGGGGCCTGGCCGTTGCGGGCGTACTCGATCCGGTAGAGGCCGGAGTTGGCGTCGCCGTTGAACCACCCGGTGCCGTAGTCCAGCACGTAGAGCGCGCCGTTCTTGCCGAACTCCATGTCCATGACCTGGGTGCCCGTCCACGGGAACGGGTTGATCGCGAGCGGCGCCCCGGCGCTGTCCACGACCACGTTCTTGATCCACCGGCGGCCGAACTCACCGGCGAAGAAGGTGCCGTCGTAGTAGCGCGGGAACGCGATCGGCGAGGTCGAGGCCGGGTCGTAGCGGTAGACCGGGCCGCCCATCGGCGACAGGCCGCCGCCGCCGAACTCGGGCGGGGTGGAGCCGGTGTAGGGGATCCAGCCGCGCTGCGACGGCGGCAGCGTGGTGATGCCGGAGTTGTTGGGTGAGTTGTTGGTCGGCCCGCCCGCGCAGTTGTACTTGGCGCCAGAAGGACCGGACGGGAAGGTGTACTTGTTGTACGCGTCGTTGAAGCTCGAGCAGTACGGCCAGCCATAGAACCCCGGCTGGGTGATCCGCGCGAACTCCACCTGCCCGGCCGGCCCCCGGTTCGGATCGGCGGTGCCCGCGTCAGGCCCGTAGTCGCCCAGGTAGACGATCCCGGTGCCCTTGTCGACGCTCATCCGGAACGGGTTGCGGAAGCCCATCGCGTAGATCTCGGGCCGCGTCTGCGCGGTCCCCGGCGCGAACATGTTGCCCGGCGGGATCGTGTAGGCCGGGCTCCCGGACGCGGTCGGCTTGATCCGCAGCACCTTGCCGCGCAGGTCGTTGCTGTTGGCCGAGGAGCGCTGCGCGTCGTAGGCCGGGTTGCGGCCGGCCCGCTCGTCGATCGGCGCGTATCCGGCCGAGTCGAACGGGTTGGTGTCGTCGCCGGTGGACAGGTAGAGGTTGCCCGCCGAGTCGAAGTCGATGTCGCCGCCGACGTGGCAGCACATGCCGCGGCTGGTGGGCACGTCGAGCACGGTCCGCTCGCTGGCGGGGTCGATCGTGTTGTCGGCCCGTACGGTGAACCGGGACAGGCGGTTGACCCCGTTGAACGGCGCGAAGTCGGCGGCGGTCCCGGTGCTGGGCGCGTCACCGCCCGGCGTGCTCAACGGCGGGGCGTAGAACAGGTAGATCCACCGGTTGGTGGCGTAGCCGGGGTCGGCCGCGATGCCCTGCAGGCCCTCCTCGTCGTGGCTGTAGACGGCGAGGGTCCCGGCGACCTTGGTGTTGCCGGCGTTGTCGGTGTAGCGGACCGTGCCGTTGCGCGCGGTGTGGAAGACCGCGCCGTCGGGCAGCACGGTCAGGCTCATCGGCTCGCCCACCTCGTCGACGCCCTTGGCCAGCGCGACCTGCTGGAAGTTGCTGTTGACGGTGCCGCCGCACTCCCCGGCCACGAATCCCGCGGCGGTCCTGATGCCGCCGAGCAGGTGCTGCCGGAAGTTGGCCTCGGCGTAGGACTCGTCGGTGTGGCCGCCGCCGGTGTACCAGGAGCGCCCGCCGTCGTAGTTGTGGCACCAGGCGATGGGGTGGTCGAAGCCGTTGCCGCCGCCGGTGTAGGTGGTCTCGTCCAGGGTGGCCAGCACGTGCACCTTGCCGCGCGGGTTGGCCTGGTAGTTGTACCACTCGTCGAACCGGCTCCAGCGCTGCGGCAGGTGCGCGGTGGACGGGTGGAAGCGGTCGGCGACCTTCACCGTGGCCTGCTGGGGGGCGGGGTGGGAGGCGAAGTAGGCGCCGACGAGCTGGCCGTACCAGGGCCAGTCGTATTCGGTGTCGGAGGCGGCGTGGATGCCGACGTAGCCGCCGCCGGCCTCGATGTAGCGCTCGAAGGCGGCCTGCTGGGTGGAGGGGAGCACGTCACCGGTGGTGGACAGCCAGATGACGGCCTTGAACCTGGCCAGGTTGGCGTCGGTGAACTGGGCCGCGTCCTCGGTGGCCTCGACCGCGAAGTTGTTGGCGGTGCCGAGCTGCTGGATCGCGGTGATGCCCGGGCCGATGGAGCTGTGCCGGAATCCGGCGGTCTTGGAGAAGACCAGGACGGTGAAGTCGGGAGCGGCGAAGGCGGGGGGAGAGGCGACGGTGATCCCGGCCACGATGAGTGACAGGGACAGGAGTAAGCGGGATAACAGGCGGGGCAATGGGCGCACGACGATCCTTTCGGAACCGGACGCGTGCGCCGAACGCGCCAATGAGGGAGCGCTCTCTTACCCTGGCCAAACGTGCCACGGCAGCCAGGATGAGGGCGTTCGCCCACATTGTTGCGACTATGTTGCCGATGCGTCAAGGGCCTGTTATCGCAGCTTAGAGAGCGCTCTCAGCTGTTGACGACCAGATCCACCGCCTCCGGCGCGAGCACCGCCTCGATGACCATGACCGCCGCTCCGATCACTCCCGCCCGGTCGCCCAGCTCGGTGGCCCTGATGCTCAGATGCTGGGTGGCCAGCGGCAGCGATCGGCTGTAGATGACCTCGCGGACCCCGGCCAGCACGTGCTCGCCCGCCTCCGCGATATCGCCGCCGATCACTATCACCGACGGGTTGAAGAAGTTCACGATGGAGGCCAGCACGTCGCCGATCTCCCGCCCGGCCTGCCGGATGAACTGCACGGCCTGGGTGTTCCCGGCCCGGACCAGGCCCACCACGTCCCGGCTGTTCTCGGCGTGGATCCCGGCGTTGCGCAGCTGCGAGGCGATGGAGGCCCCGCCCGCGACCGCCTCCAGGCAGCCGGCGTTGCCGCACCGGCAGATCACCTCGGCGGCCGAGGTGACCCGGATGTGCCCGATGTCGCCCGCGGCCCCTTGCGCGCCGCGATGCAGCCGCCGCTCGGAGATGATCCCGCAGCCGATGCCGGTGCCGATCTTCACGAAGACCAGATGCTCGACCTCGGGCCGGGCGGCCCAGTGCTCGCCCAGCGCCATGATGTTGACATCGTTGTCTACCAGAACCGGCGCGCCCAGCCGTGAGCCCAGCCACTCGGGCACGGGGAAGCCATCCCAGCCCGGCATTATCGGCGGGTTCACCGGCCGCCCGCTGATGTGCTCGACCGGCCCCGGCAGCCCCACGCCGACCCCGCACAGCTGCCCGCCGGTCTCGGCCAGCAGGTCCTTGAGCGTGTCGACCAGCCAGCCGAGCGTCTTCTCGGGGCCGCGGTCGATCGGCAGGTCGGCGGTCCGCTCGACCAGCACGTTGGAAGCGAGATCGGTGACCGCGACGCGGGCGTGGGTGGCCCCCAGATCGGCCGCCGCCACCACCCGGGCCCCCTGGTTGAAGGCGAAGGCGGTCGCGGGCCGCCCCCCGGAGGAGATCGCGTCCGTCGCGGGCACGATCCACTGGTGCGTCAGCAGCGCGTCCAGGCGCTGCGAGACCGTGGATCGGGCCAGCCCTGTCAGCTGCACGAGCTCGGCCCTGGTCCGGGCCTGGCCGTCCCGAAGGATCGAGAGCAACGCTCCCGCGCCGGTGACAGAACCGGTCGGCTCGCTCAGCATCCCCTGTGTCAACCTCGCCTCCTCTCGCCTAGTCGATGATTCCAGATCTCATTATGACATCATGCCATCGACTTTTGCTTGACCGTCAGCATAAGTCCTCTCTAGCATCCGGAAATATGGAAGACATAAGCCGGGAACAGACGGATAACCCCTCGCTGCTACTGATGCGCGGGATCGTCAAGCAGTTCCCCGGAGTTCGCGCCCTGGACGGCGTCGACCTCGACGTCCGGGCCGGCGAGGTGCACTGCCTCCTCGGCCAGAACGGCGCGGGCAAGTCAACCCTCATCAAGGTCCTCGCCGGAGCGCACCAGCCGGACAGCGGCGAGGTGCTCCTCGACGGCCAGCCCGTGCGGCTGGCCAACCCCACCGCCGCCATGCGACAGGGCATCTCCACCATCTACCAGGAGCTCGACCTGGTCGACGGCCTCAGCGTCGCGGAGAACATCTTCCTCGGCCACGAGCAGGCCACCTTCGGCTTCACCCGGCGCGGCGAGATGTTCGCCGCCACCCGCGAACTGCTCGCCAGGCTCGGCCATGGCGAGATCCGTCCCAGCACCGAAGTGGGCCGCCTGTCGCCCGCCGGCAAGCAGGTCGTCAGCATGGCGCGCGCCCTCTCCCACGAGGCACGCCTGATCGTCATGGACGAACCGTCGGCGGCGCTGGCCCACGACGAGGTGATGAACCTGTTCCGGATCATCCGGGAGCTCACCGGCCAGGGCGTCGCGGTGGTCTACATCTCGCACCGTCTCGAGGAGATCCGGGAGATCGGCGACCGGGTCACCGTGCTGAAGGACGGCAGAACCGTGGCGGTCGGCCTGCCCGCCCGTACCACGCCGACCGCCACCGTGGTCTCCCTGATGACCGGCCGCAACGTGGAGTACGTCTTCCCGCCCCGCCCCACCGGCGGCTTCGGGGACGAGGTGCTCCGGGTCGAGAACCTCACGGTTCCCGGCGTGGTGTCGGGCGTGTCGTTCACCGTACGGGCCGGGGAGATCGTCGGCCTGGCCGGTCTGGTCGGATCCGGACGCTCGGAGATCATGGAAGCCGTGTACGGCGCCCGCCGGGCCACCGGCACGGTGCTGCTCAACGGCAAGCAGGTCAAACTCGGCGACACCGCCAACTCGGTCCGCATCGGCATGGGCCTGGCCCCGGAAGAGCGTAAAGCTCAGGGCCTGCTCCTGGACCAGAGTGTGGCGCGCAACATCACGCTGGCCAGCCTGGGCCGCTACTCGCGGTTCGGCTGGCTCAACCGCAAACAGGAGAGCGACGAGGCCGAACGCCTGGTCAAGGCGCTCGACATCCGCCCGCCCGACCCCAACCGCCCGATCAAGACGCTCTCCGGCGGCAACCAGCAGAAGGCGGTGCTCGGCCGCTGGCTGGTCGAGGGGCGCAAGCTGCTGCTGCTGGACGAGCCCACCAGAGGCGTCGACGTGGGCGCCCGCGCCGAGCTCTACGCGCTGGTCAGAAGGCTGGCCGACGAAGGCGTCGGGGTCCTGCTCATCTCCAGCGAGGTGCCCGAGGTGCTCGGCCTGGCCGACCGGGTGCTGGTCGTCAGGGACGGCCGGATCATCCACGAGGCCCCCGCCACCGAGCTCGACGAGCACCACGTCCTCGACCTCGTCATGGACGCGACCCCGTCCCATGGCTGATATCGCTTACTTCCGACCTCAGGAGTTCGTCCGATGACCGAGGTGAATCCGCAGAAAGTCTCCGCGCCGGAGGCCGATGAACAGGCGCGGGTGGAGGCGGCCGCCGTCGCGCCTTCAGGGCCAGGGAACGGGCGCCTGGCCCTGGGCAGGATCGGCGAAGCCCGCCATCTCGGCCTCTTGATCGCGCTGGCCCTGCTGGCCGCGGTCGGCCTCATCACCGCCCCGGACACGTTCGCCACCACGTCCAACATGGTCAGCCTGCTGGCCCTGGCCTCCACCATCGGCGTCATCACCGTCGGCAGCACCTTCGTGATCATCGGCGGCGGCATCGACCTGTCGGTGGGCGCGATCATGGCGCTGGCCTCCGTGTGGGCGACCACGCTGGCCACCCAGCAGTACGGCCCGGTCGTGATGGCCATCTGCGCCATCCTGGTCGGCACCGGTGCCGGACTCGTGAACGGCTTCCTCATCTCGTACGGCCGGATGGTGCCCTTCATCGCCACCCTGGCCATGCTGGTGGCCGCCCGCGGCCTGGCCCAGCGCATGTCCGAGCGGCGCACCCAGCTGGTCAGCCAGGACAACAGCGCCTTGGTCGAACTGTCCACCACCCGGGTGCTCGGCCTGCCGCTGCTGGTCTACATCTTCGCCGTGGTCGTCATCATCGGCTGGCTCATCCTCAACCGCACCACCTTCGGCCGCCGGACGTACGCGGTGGGCGGCAACCCGGAGGCGGCCCGGCTGGCCGGTATCGACGTCCGCCGCCACACGATGCTGCTCTACGCCCTGTCCGGCCTGTGCTGCGGCATTGCGGCAGTGATCATCATGGCCCGCACGACCACCGGCTCCTCCACCCACGGCGACCTCTACGAGCTGGACGCGATCGCCGCCGTCATCATCGGCGGCACGCTCCTGACCGGCGGCCGCGGCACGATCATCGGCTCCATCCTGGGCCTGCTGATCTTCACCGTGATCACGAACCTGTTCATCCTGAACGGTCTCAACACCAGTGACCAGCTCATCGCGAAAGGCCTGATCATCATCGTCGCCGTGCTCCTGCAGCGACGCAGCCTCCAGACAGCCACTTAGCACCCCGCCATCGACGGGCCTAGGGATCCACCCGTGGCCCCGGTTCCTCACTGCCTGATTAATAACAAAAGGGAGAACACCATGGCCCAGAACCCGGGTCGCCGCGGATTCCTCGTCGGCGGAGCGGTCATCGGCGTCGGCGCCCTCGCGGCGGCGTGCACCAGCAACGAGCCGGCCCCGGCGGCCAGCGCCGCCGCCCCCACGGCCGCCGCGCCCGCCCCCACCGGCGGCAACGACGCCCCCGGCACCAAGGTCGTCATCGGCTTCTCGGCCCCCGCCGCCGACCACGGCTGGATCGCGGCCATCGCCAAGAACGCCGAGGCCGCGGCCAAGCAGTACAGCGATGTCGAGTTCAAGCCGGTCGAGCCGACCAACGACATCAACCAGCAGATCTCCGCCGTCGAGTCGCTGATCCAGCAGAAGGTCAACGTCATCGTCATGCTGCCGAACGACGGCCAGCAGCTCAACCAGGTGGCCCGCCAGGCCACCGACGCCGGCATCCCGGTCGTCAACCTGGACCGCATCTTCCCCGACAAGCTGTCCTACCGGACCTGGATCGGCGGCGACAACTACGGCATGGGCGTGGCGGCCGGCCACTACATCGGCAAGAAGCTCAAGGACGCCGGCACCAGCAACCCGGTCATCCTGGAGATCCAGGGCATCGCCACCCTGCCGCTCACCCAGGACCGCAGCAAGGGCTTCGAGGACGCGCTCAAGTCCTACGGCTTCAGCGTGACCGCCAAGCAGGACGCGCAGTTCACGGTGGAGTCCGGCACCGAGGTGGCGAGCAACCTGCTGCAGGCGCACGCCAAGATCGACGCCATCTGGAACCACGACGACGACCAGGGCATCGGCGTGCTGGCCGCCATCAAGGAGGCCAACCGCAGCGAGTTCTTCATGGTCGGCGGCGCCGGTTCCGCCAACGCCATGCGGGACATCCAGGCCGGCTCCAGCGTCCTTGAGGCCACCGTCACCTACAGCCCCACGATGGCCTCCTCGGCGATCAAGCTGGCCCGCCTGATCGCCCAGGGCAAGGGCATGAGCGACCTGCTGGAGAACCAGGTCCCGCAGTCCATCACGCTGGCCTCCGAGACCATCACCAAGGAGAACGTGGACCAGTACCTGCCGCTGGGCTTCGAGTCGTGAAGCAGCCAATCGGGGTCGGCATGGTGGGGTACGCGTTCATGGGACGCGTGCACTCCCAGGCCTGGCGCAGTGTCGGAGCCTTCTTCGACCTGCCCCTCTCGCCGTCCATGGCGGTGCTGTCCGGCCGATCGGCCGGCCGGACAGCGGACGCGGCCGAGTCCCTCGGCTGGGCCGCCGTCGAGACGGACTGGAAGGAGCTGGTCAAGCGCGACGACGTGCAGCTGGTCGACATCTGCACGCCGGGCGACTCGCACGCCGAGATCGCCATCGCCGCGCTGGAGGCCGGCAAGCACGTGCTCTGCGAGAAACCCCTCGCCAACACCGTGGAAGAGGCCGAGGCGATGGCCGCCGCGGCCCGGGCCGCCGCGGCCCGGGGCGTGCGTAGCATGGTCGCCTTCAACTACCGCCGGGTGCCGGCCATCGCGCTGGCCCGCCAGCTGGTGGCCGAGGGGCGGCTCGGCCAGATCCGGCACGTCCGGGCCCAGTACCTGCAGGACTGGATCGTCGATCCGCAGTTCCCGCTGGTCTGGCGGCTGCAGAAGGACAAGGCCGGGTCCGGCGCGCTGGGCGACATCGGCGCGCACATCGTGGACACCGCCCAGTTCATCCTGGGCGACCTGCTGACCGGCGTCTCGGCCCTCACCGAGACGTTCATCAAGGAGCGCCCGCTGGCCGACGCCTCGGCCGGGCTCTCCGCGGCGGGCAGCGGGGCGGCCACCGGCCCGGTCACGGTCGATGACGCCGCGCTGTTCACCGGCAGGTTCGCGGGCGGGGCGGTGGCCTCCTTCGAGGCCACCCGGTTCGCCACCGGCCGCAAGAACGCGCTGCGCATCGAGGTCAACGGTTCGCTCGGCAGCATCGCCTTCGACTTCGAGGAGATGAACGAGCTGTGGTTCTACGACCACACGCTCCCGCCCGAGGAAGGCGGCTTCCGGCGTGTCCTGGTGACCGAGGGCGGGCATCCCTACGCGGGAGCCTACTGGCCGCCCGGCCACGGCCTCGGCTACGAGAACACCTTCACCAACGAGATCAAGGACTTCCTGGAGGCCATCGCGGGCGGATATGACCCGACGCCGTCCTTCGAGGATGGCCTGCAGGTGCAGCGCGTGCTCGCGGCGGTCGAGCGCAGCGCGGCAGAAGAGAGCAGATGGACCGCCATTTGAGCTCGGGGGAGCGCCCCCGGCAAGCCGCCCGGAACGCGTCCTGGTCAGGGCGTCCGATTCCACGCTGCGCCGAAGCGCGGAAACGGGCGGGTGCCACCCGACCTGACCGGGCGGCTTGCCGGGGGCGGCTGTACTGCCCCCTTAACTGCAAAGGAGAAGTGGGATGACGCGACCGATCACTCTGTTCACCGGCCAGTGGGCCGATCTGCCCTTCGACGAGGTGTGCCGGCTGGCCGCCGAGTGGGGGTACGACGGCCTGGAGATCGCCTGCTGGGGCGACCACTTCGAGGTGGACCGGGCGCTCGCCGAGCCCGACTATGTCACCCGCAAGCTGGAGACCCTGGACAAGCACAACCTCAAGGTCTGGACCATCTCCAACCACCTCGTCGGCCAGGCCGTCTGCGACAGCCCGATCGACGAGCGGCACAAGGGCATCCTGCCCGGGCGCCTGTGGTCCGACGACGCCGAGACGGTGCGCCGCAACGCCGCCGAGGAGCTCAAGAACACCGCCCGCGCGGCGGCCAAGCTGGGCGTCTCCACCGTGGTCGGGTTCACCGGCTCGTCGATCTGGCACACCCTCGCGATGTTCCCGCCGGCCTCGGCGGCGATGATCGAGGCGGGCTACCAGGACTTCGCCGACCGGTTCAACCCGATCCTGGACGTCTTCGAAGCCGAAGGCGTGCGGTTCGCGCACGAGGTGCACCCCAGCGAGATCGCCTACGACTACTACACGACCGTGAAGACGCTGGAGGCCATCGGCCACCGCGCGTCGTTCGGCCTCAACTGGGACCCCTCGCACATGGTCTGGCAGGGCCTGGACCCGGCGAACTTCATCCTCGACTTCGCCGACCGGATCTACCACGTCGACTGCAAGGACGCCAAGGTCCGCACCCCCGACGGCCGCCGCGGCCGCCTCGCCTCGCATCTGCCCTGGGCGGACCTGCGCCGCGGCTGGGACTTCGTCTCGACCGGCCACGGCGACGTGCCCTGGGAGGACTGCTTCCGCGCGCTCAACGCGATCGGCTACGACGGCCCGATCTCGATCGAGTGGGAGGACGCGGGCATGGACCGGCTGGAGGGCGCGCCCGAGGCCCTCGGCTACATCACCCGCCTCAACCGGATCACCCCGCCGACGGCGTCCTTCGACGCCGCCTTCTCGTCGGAGTGACCACTTTTGTGATCCCATAGACGGGTACGGCCTGCGCCTCAGGTCAGGGACGCAGGCCGTACTTACCAGGCTCAACCGGATGTCCGCCTCGTCAGGGGATGTTCAGACGCTCTGCTGCAGTCCAGTCTGGGTGCTCCGCGGTGCATCGTCGCGCCAAGATTTCCTCCTATGCTCCGGTATCGTCCCGCTCATGCCCGATGCACTGTCGCTGAAGCGGTTCCTGGCCGAGTTGGATTCCCTGCTCTCTCCGCTGGACGAGAAGAAGCTTCGATCGGTGTTCACCGGATACGCCAGCGGCCTGCCAGCGAGCGCGCGGACGGAGTTCCTGGGCCATCTACGCGGCTTGTGCGCATCGGCCCCGCCCGCCCAGCAGCGGGATGCAGACCTGATCGCCGAGATCGAGTCCTTCATCGCCGCCGTGGAGTCTGGGAAGTACTACGACGGCTGGGGCTGGGATCCCGAACTGCGCCACGAACGAGCATTCGGCGACGAGTCCTGGGTCCCACGAATGGACACTCTGTTCACCGGGGCGGCGACCGCGTTCCTCGACAGTCGGCACGACCTTTCCGCCGCAGCTCACCGGTTACTGTTCGGCGCGCTGGCCCTCGACGGTGACGAACCGGTGTTCAGCTACGAATTCTCCCCCGCCGAGTCGCTGACGACAGATCTGGTGGAGGCCGGCGCCCGCTGGCTGCGCTCGCTCTACGAGCTTGCCGCCGACCCTGGCGAGGCTGCGGAGGTCATGGCGGAGACCTGGCTGGAGCTCTTGCCGCACGGAGCGCGGCCGAGCTCCTTGCTGGCCGTACGAGAAACACTGCCTACGGAACCGGCGAATCTCGAGGTCTTCTATCCACGCTGGAGCCAGGAGTTGGTTGAGCGATCCGGCGGTCACGATCCGCTGTGTGGCCGTCTCCTGCGCGAGGTTGCAACGGCAACCGGAAACGTGAACGCGCTGATCGAGGCCGCCCGGAAGCCGGGACTCGGGCAGCCCCATGCCTATCTCGACCTCGTCGACGCCTTGCGTGATCACGGCGATGAGGAGGCAGCGTTGGACATCTGTCGTGAAGGGCTCGGTCTGCTGTCCGGCGGGGACCGCAGCGGGTGGACCGCCTACCAGTGGGCGCCGCTCGCCGAAACAGCGGCCGACCTCGCCTACGGGAAGGAAGCCGTTGAATTCCGCATCCAGGCCTTCACGCTGGCCACCTCCACGCGGCGCCTGGTCGCCCTCCACCGGGCCGCCGAAGCGCAGCACTCCGGCTCGGGCGGGCAAGTGGCAGGGGAAGCGGCTGACCGTCTGGCCGCAGGTGCTCCAGGGCTGGCCCATCACCATCTGGCCAACTTCCGCGCCCAAGCGTTGCTGCTGGCAGGTCGGGTCGATGACGCGCTGAGCCTCCTACCCACGGCCAACGCGGTGGCCAACGGTGCCGCGAACACCACTTTGACCGTTCTGCCGTACGTGTTGGCCGCTTCCTGCGGCGCGGTGGCGCACCGCGACTGGGAGAACACGGTGCTGCACGCGATGCTGGCCGCGACCGCAGATGCCGGGCACAGCGTCTTCTATGGCGACGATTACCGCGCCGACGACGCCGAAACGCTCTCCCACCTGCTGGAACGAGCACTCCGCGAGCAGATCAGCACCGCGCCTGAACGTACCGCGTGGCTGCGCACCGCCCATGGCGTCATCGACCGCTGGATACGCACGACCCTGAACGGCAAGCAGAGAGCGCTCTACGGCGACGCCGCCCGCCTGGCCGCGGCACTCACCGAAACCGGGATCATCCTCGACGGTGAGAGCGTCTACCTCGGCGGTGTGATCGACACCTATCGCCGCTACGTCGCCTTCCGCCGCGAAGCCGACAAGGTGCGGAGGGAATCCGTGTTGCTGTAGCAGCCGCGTGTTCTCTCCTTGGCAGATTCAGGTGAGACATGAGGAGGAACCCCTCCAGACCCCGAGATCTGGACTTCGAATAGGCCGCAGGGGCGTACGGTCCTCGGTGAGGCATCAGGTGAAGGAATCCCGTGATGAGGGCCAGCCCAGCAGGGCTGCGTAGGTGCCCCGGATGTCGGCAAGGCATTCTGCAGGGGAGGGCAGGTGAGCGGTCTGGTGAGCGAGTTGTGCCTCCCAGTCCCCCGCAGGGCGGGACTGGAACAAAGCCGGGCTGACCGAATAGCCGATCATGTCGCGAAACAGGGCCGACGAGGCTTCCGTGATCTTCTCGGCCCGGGCAAGAGCCGCTAGGTCGTAAAGATCTCGCGCAGCGCGCCGATCCGCCCAGGCGGCAAGTTTCATCGCCGTGAAGGCATCCACGGTGGGCACTCGCAGCCGCGTGGGTCCCACATCGGAGTACCGGACGTGGATCTCGCGCTGCTCGGTGGGCCAGCGGGTCCACTCCCGGTGCGCGTTGCCGGTGTCGAGCAGCTGAATCCTCAGGCGGAGCCCGTCGGCGGTGACCAGCTGCGCCGGGTCGATCGCACTGCGAACGGCGGTCAGGGCGGGTTCCCAGCGCGTACGGGGAAACTCGCGGCGCAGTGCCCTGGGCAGTTGGGTTTCCAGGAACGCGGCGACGGTGGCGCGGTTGTCGGTCCACAGGTCGATGTCCTCCGACAGGCGTCCACCGTCGGCGGGGTTAGGCAGATGGGTGCGGGCCAAGGCGGTGCCACCGAAGAAGACGAGTGTGTCGCATGGGCCGTCGAGGTGGGCGAGGGCAGCGAGGACGTGGCTGATCAGGTGGTCACGGCGGACCTGAGGTTCAGCGACGCCAAACGCGGCTGTGACGGCGGCCAGTTCACCGGGTTCGAGCACGGTCACTCCTCATGAGGTTTGGTCCAAAAGCGGCTGGAGGCTGCGCAGTGCTCCCGGACGGCGCTGCGCGACCGCGAGTTCGGTCAGCGAGGCGATGTCGGCGCGGGCGGCAAGCTGGCGGATGGCCTGCCGTACCTCTTCCTCGGGTAGACCGCCGAGTCCTGGACGGGTGGCCAGGTCCAAGAGAGTTTGCTCGACCGTGGTGACCCAGCCGCTGGTCAGCTCGGTATCGACGCGTTCCACGTCCAGCAGGGAACAATCGCGCCGGGAGAAGACGACACGACCGACCGCAGTGTTCAGCAAGGGCCGTTGTTTGGGGATGGCGACGATCGCAATGGCCAGAGCGCGCGGTATCGCACCGTGATACCGGGCGGCCGACAGGCCCATCAGCGCCACCACGTCCCGACCGTAGTCGGTTTGGGCGATGCCCAGGGCGGCCGCCTCCAACTCCGGGCGCCAGTCTGGATCGCCCAGCCGGACGCGGGGAACCAGCGCCAGGTATCCCGGCGCGAGACGGATCGCCGCCCCGGTCCGCGCGAGGCGGGCCAACTCGGGGCGGGGGTGGGCGTACACGTCCTGGGCGTCGCGGGGGCGCAGTACCTGGTTCGCGCGCCGCGCCAGCGCGGGTGGAACCCCGATTGCTGTGCGGATCATGATGACCTCCGTAGGGTAAGACCCTACGTTGATATTATCAATCGATGTCCCTGCGAAGAACTCTGTCCGGAGACTTGCCAGGTGCCTTGGGTGCGGGTATAGCGGAGGGGCAGACAGGCCGCGATCATCGCCCCCTGCCTGCGTGCGTACCAGGCGGCGGCACGCGCGCTCCTGGAGGAGAGCACGGCTACCGCGGCGCGCTCACGAGGCTGGCATACAAGCAGCGCGAAGCACTGTCGGCTCTAGTGGCCTCCTCTGGTCTGAGGGCCGGAAGCATGTCGTCACCACTGCTCAATTCGCTCATCAGCTCGACAAAGGTCGCTGAAGCGGCACTGACGGAGTGCGACGTGTAGCTGGCGCCAGACCTCGTCTCTAGCGATAGTGGAACCTTCTTCCAGGGCGCCTTCGCCCGTAATTCAGCCAGGCCCGCAAGGTCCTCCCGAGCCGTGCGGGCCCAGCTCATCGAGCAGCCCCAGAGTGTCAGTCGATGACGACGATCTGGCGGAGGACTTCGCCGCTCTTGAGGTTGGTTACGGCGTCGTTGAGGTCGGTTAGGCGGATCCTGGAGCTGATCATGCTGTCCAGGTCGAGTTTGCCCGCCTGGTAGAGGCTCGCGAAGAACGGGAAGTCGCGGCGGACGTCGGAGCCGCCGTACAGCGAGCTGAGCAGGTTCTTGCCCTCGAAGAGCAGGCTGAAGGCGGTCAGGGGGACCGTGTCGTCCATCGCGCCGGCGCCGACCACGATCACGTCGCCGCCGCGGCGGGTGGCCTGCCAGGCGGTCATGATGGCCTGGGACTTGCCGACGACCTCGAAGCCGTAGTCGAAGCCCTGGCCGCCGGTGAGCGTGGCGATCGTGTCCATCAGCTGGTCGGGGGTGCAGGCGTGGGTGGCGCCGACCTTCTTGGCCAGGTCGTGCTTGGACTCCAGGGGGTCGATGGCCAGGATCGTGGTCGCGCCGGAGAGGCGGGCGCCCTGGATCACCGACAGGCCGACGCCGCCGCAGCCGACCACGGCCACCGTCGAGCCGGGCCTGACCTTGGCGGTGTTGAGGACGGCGCCGACGCCGGTGGTGATGCCGCAGCCGATCAGGGCCGCCGCCTCGTACGGAACCTCCGGGTCGACCTTGATCGCGCCCTGCCAGGGGACCACGATCTCCTCGGCCCAGGTGCCGCAGCCGGCCATGCCGAAGGCCTGCTTGTCGCCGTCGAACCGGAATCCGGCGTGGGAGAAACTCCGCAGGACGTACGTCATGCACAGGAACGGCTGGCCGCGCACGCAGCTGGGGCAGGTGCCGCAGGCGGGGGTCCAGTTGATGATGACGTGGTCGCCGGGGGCGACCGTGGTGACGTGGTCGCCGACCTCCAGCACCTCGCCCGCGCCCTCGTGACCGGGGATCAGCGGCAGCGGCATCGGGAGCACGCCCGACATCGCCGACAGGTCGGAATGGCAGACCCCGGTGGCCCGGATCCGGACCCGCACGTCGGCGGGGCCGACCGGCGCCGGCGCGAGATCGTCGCGGATGTCGAGCTTGTCGTCGCCGACCGCGTGCAGCAGTGCGCCGCGCATGGAACCTCCTGAGTGGATTAGTCCCCCGGATTAGTCTTCGTCCAGGGCGAGGGCTGCCTTGGGGCACGAACGCACCGCGTGCCGGACTCGGTCCAGGACGTCGGCGGGCGGGTTCGGCAGCAGGACGTGCAGGTTGTCGTCGTCGTCCACGTCGAACACCTCCGGGGCCAGGCCCGCGCAGATCGCGTTCGCCTCGCAGACCTCGTAGTCGACGATTACCTTCATGACGTCTCCCTCAAGCGAGTTTGCGGTGATCCCAGGAGACTACGCGGGTTGGTTCCACGATGAATGCCACCCGTTTGCGGGCGGTGTGCTCGACGTACTCCCGGAGTTGGGTCACGTCCGTGAGGCCGGTCATGCGGCGGGTGACGTCCATGCCGACGGCCAGGACCTCCTGGGGATCGTCGATGAGTTCCGCCTTGCCGTAGACGAGGGCGCCGCGGAGCTCGGAGTAGTCATCGCCTGTCTCGATCAGGCAGGTGACTCGCGCGTCGCGCTCGATGTTCTTCGTCTTCTGGGCTTTGTGGTAGGTCCAGAAGGTCAGCCGCCCGTCGGTCAGGCCGTAGAACATGGTGACGAGGTGCGGAGTGCCGTCCGGGTTGATCGTGGCGAGTTGCAGTTTCCGGGAGTCCCGCAGCAGCGCCGCGACCTCTTCCTCGCCCATCGCGATCCGAGCACGCTGATTCACGCAGCAAAGTAGAACACGTTCCAGAACTGCCGACAAGGGGTCCGGTAGTGTTCCCCGGTGACCGTAATGCCCCCGGACCTCCGCTTCGCGGCCGAACGCGCCAAGGGTTTCATGCCTCGCCCCGAAGGCCAGGCCCTGTTCGAGATCGGCTGTGCCTACGCTCCTCTGGGTCCGCTCTGTGAGATCGGTACGTACTGCGGGAAGTCGGCCATCTACCTGGGCGCGGCGGCCCGGTCGGCGGGTTCTGTGCTGTTCACCGTCGATCACCATCGGGGTTCCGAGGAGATCCAGCCCGGGTGGGCCCACCATGATCCCGCGCTGATGGATCCGCGCGTCGGGAAGATGGACTCCCTTCCCTTCTTCCGCCAGACGATCGCCGCCGCCGGGCTGGAGGAGCAGGTGATCGCCGTCGTCGGGGCGTCCGCGACCGTGTCCCGATACTGGAACACGCCGCTGGCCCTCCTGTTCATCGACGGCGGCCATTCGGACGATCCGGTCACCCGCGACTACGAGGGCTGGTCCCCGCACGTCCTGCCCGGCGGTGTCCTGATATTCCATGACATCTATCCGAACCCGAATGACGGAGGGCAGGCACCTTTCCGGGTCTACCAGCGTGCCCTGAGCTCGGGCGACTTCGTCGAGGTCCGGGCCGAGGGCTCGCTGCGCGCGCTCGAACGTGTCCGGTAGCCGAATCCTCTAGACGATTACAGAAGCGGAGTGGAAGGCGTCGAGGTAGTGCTCGGCGAAGAGCTTCGCGGTCAGCTCGCCCCGGCTGCTCACGCCCACCTTCCCGAACACCGACTTGATGTAGTCGCGCACGGTGTGCGAGGACAGATAGAGCTGGGCGGCGATCTCCGGCGTCGACAGGCCGCAGGCGATGCCCCGCAGCACGTCGCGCTCCCGGGCGGTCAGCCCGTACGCCTCCACGATGATCGGCGCGACCTCCGCGCTCTGCGCCGGCTCGATCACCACGGCGAGCGGGCTGCCCGGATCGCTCTCGTCCATGCAGGAGGCGTGCAGCACCACCCAGCGACCCTCACGATCCCGGCAGCGAAGCCGCGCGGGCCCGTCCTCGTAACCCAGCGCCACCGCCCGCGCCTGCGATACCAGCCCCAGCACAATCGTGTGCAACTGGAACATCGCCGGGGACTCCGACAGCAAGGACTCCGCATTGAGGTCCAGGCCGTAGAGTTCGCGCACCCAGGCCTTGGCGTGGAGGTTGGCCGACATGAGCCCGCCTTTGGCGTCGAAGAGCAGTACGCCGGGCGCCCGTAGCGTCTCGATCGCCCGTGAAGTGGGCAAGTTCAGCACACTTCGCGTACGCAGCGCGACACCGACGGTCTGGGAGATGGCTCCCAGAATCTTCAGCTCGTCCGCGTCGAAGGACGGGCGTCCCTTCTCCCGGAACAAGGCGGCGGCCCCCCACGTCGTCTTCCCGGTGCGGAAGGTGATCCGCGCCTCGTCCTCGTACCCCTGCGGGCGCATGATCTCCCGGTACCGCGGGCTGCGCAGCGGCTTGTCGTCGGTGGCGATTCGCAGTGATCCCGTCGGCTCGGGCTGCCGCGCCAGATCGCGGAAGAGCAGTACGTCGTTGTTGTGGAACTCGTTGTCCCAGAACGGGCGGCACAGCGACAGGTCCTGGTGTTCGATCCGCGCCGGTGCGGACGCCAGGAGCGTCGCGGGGTCGACGCCGAACCACAGGCAGCCGTCGAACGGGATAGCCCTGCGCACCGAATCGCTGACCGCGGCCAGGAACTCGTCCGCGGTCGCGCAGGTCGCGTCCGCACGCTGGATCGACGCCCCCAAGCGGTGGGCGATAGCAGTCCCGGTCATGTCAAACATGGTAATTCCGGGACCTCTTCGGCACCCCCCCTCATTTGGGGGGAGTTCTCCGCCAAGGAGCCCGCAGCCAAGGGATGCCGGTCCTCGCCGTACGGCCTGACAGTTGACCCTGCCACGCGCTGTTCGGATGCGCGTACAACACGAAGGAGACAGGCGATGGAGCGAAAGATCAAGCGGGGAGCCGCAGCGGTCGTCGCCATGACGTTCGCGCTTCTTGCGACCCCGGGAGCCGCGAACGCGGCGGAAGCGCCCTGCAACCTGCCTGAAGGGTGGTGTGACGTGCGGAGCAGGGTCAACATCGACCCGAAGAAGTCCGTCCAGACCGGCCTCACATGCAACAGCAGGGCCCGTTATGTTACGAGCTGGACGTTCACGGCCTTCAGTGGCAGTGGGGGCGTCAGCTGGGCTGTGGTGTCGGCCGACCACACGCGCGTGACCGTGCTGCTCGAGAATACGGATACGCGTAGCAAGCTCCTTGGCGAACTTTACTGGACCTGCAGGAACACCCTTCCGGCGAATGTTTCCTCGTCCTGAGGCTAGCGCTGTGTCACCCGTTGGCAGCCACAGCCGACGGGGGCTCGGTCGGCGGCGTGTTCGCCGGCTTCCCGGAAAATGGAAGCGCCGCCGGTCGTGTCAGATAGGGCGTCGGCGGCGAGGATCACGGCTGCGGCTGTATAGGCGGAGCGTTCGTGAGGGAAATGTTTCTCGTTGACGAATTGCCAGCCGGTCCAGTAGGAGCCGTCGTCGTGGCGTAAGTGCTGCATGTCGGTGAAGAGTTTCAGGGCTCGGTCGCGGTCGCCGAAGGCGTCCAGAGCCAGCACGAGTTCGCAGGATTCCGCGCCGGTCACCCACGGCTGGTCGGAGACGCAGCGGATGCCGAGGCCGGGCACCACGAAGACGTCCCATTCGTCGTCGATGCGCTGGTGGGCCTCGGAGCCGCGGACCGCGCCGCCGAGGACGGGGTAATACCAGTCCATGGAAAATCGGCTTTTGTCGGTGAAGGCTTCGGGGTGTTCGCGCAGGACATGGCCGAGGTGGTCGGCGGCCAGCTCCCATTCGGGGCGCGGGTCGTCCAGCCGTTCGGCCAGGGCGACGCCGCAGCGCAGGCCCTGGTAGACCGACGAACAACCGGTCAGCAACGCGTATGGCGCAGGATTTCCGTGTATGTCGCGTTCCCAGACGATTTCGCCGCGGCGGGTCTGTAAGCCGACCACGAAATCCAGCGCGTCGGCGACCACCGGCCACATCGCGCGCGCGAACGTCTCGTCGCCGGTCACCAGCAAGTCGTGCCAGACCCCGACCGCCACGTACGCGGCGTGGTTGGATTCGCCGCCCGCCTCCAGGGCGACGCCGTCCCGGAGTTTCATCGGCCAGGAGCCGTCCGGGCGCTGGTGCCGTACCAGCCAGTCGAAGCCATTCCTGGCCGGGGCCCGCAGGCCCGCGACAGTGAGCGCCATCAGGCATTCCACGTGATTCCAGGCGTCCACGTGGCCTTCAGGCCACGGGATGCCGCCGTCGGCGTCCTGGACGGCCGCGATGCTCTCCGCCGTCCGCCGCACCTGCTCAGCGCTGATCACGCCGGGTACGGCCGGGATCATGCGGGTTTCCGGCCGTAGACCACCACACTCTTACCGATCAGCGGATTGAGCACGGCCTCCGCGATCCGGGTCACCGCGGGCCGTTTCATGATGTCCCACACCAGCAACTCGTGGTACGCCTTCGCCAGCGGATGCTGATCATCGTTCACCCCGACCGCGCACTTGAGCCACCAGTACGGCGTGTGCAGCCCGTGCGCGTGATGATGCCCCCCGACCTCAAGCCCGGACGACTTCAACTTCGCCCGCACCTCAGCCAACGTATAAATCCGGATATGTCCCCCGGGCGCGGTGTGGTAGTCCTCCGACAGCGCCCAGCACACCCGCTCCGGCAGGAAGCTCGGCACGGTCACCGCCACCTGACCGCCCGGCTTCAGCACCCGGACGATCTCCCGCATCGCCGCCAGGTCATCCGGAATGTGCTCCAGCACCTCCGAGGCGATCACCTGATCGAAGTACGCGTCCGGAAACGGCATGTCCAGCGCGTCCCCGACCACGGTCTCCGCTCGAGCGCCGGCTGGGATCTCGCCTTCCTTGTCCATGGCGGCGAACATCGCGGCCACGCTCTCCATCTCGCCCGCGTCCTGGTCGAACGCCACCACGTCGGCCCCCCGGCGCAGCACTTCGAAGGCGTGCCTGCCGCCGCCCGCGCCCAGGTCCAGGACACGATCTCCCGGCCCCACCGGCAGCTTGTCGAAGTCGACGGTCAGCACGCGAATCCTCCCATCGCTAATCCTCCATATTGATGTGTCAACGAGCGGAGATAGCCTCGCGGTAGGCCTCGACGGTGCGCTGGGCGACGACCGGCCAGGCGTACCGTTCCATCACTCGGTCGTAGCCGCGCTGGCCGACGGCCGCCCGCTCCTCGGGCGAGTCGTGCAGCCGCAGCAGCACCGCCGCCAGTTCCTCGGGGTCGCCCGGCGCGACCTGTACGGCGGCGTCCCCGACCACTTCCGGCAGCGCGCCGGTGCGGGAGGCCACCAGGGGCGTGCCGCAGGCCATGTGCTCCACGGCGGGCAACGAGAAGCCTTCGTACAGGGAGGGCACCACCGAGATCTCGGAGGTCGCGATCAGCTCGGCCAGTTCGGTGTCGGAGATCCCGTGCACGAACCGGACCCGATCCTGCAACGACAGCTCGGTGACCAGCTTCTCGGTCGAGCCGCCGGGCGTGGGGCGGCTCACCACGGTGAGGTTCACGTCCCGCTCGGTGGCCAGCTTGGCGACGGCGCGCAGCAGCGTGGCGACTCCCTTCATGGGGGAGTCCGCGCTGGCCACGGCGACGATCGAGCCGCGCCGTTTGGGCAGGTGCGGGCGCGGATGGAAGAAACGGGTGTCCACGCCGAGCGGGATCAGGCGCATGTTCGCCTGCGGCACGTTGAAGTCGCGGTGGATGTCGGCCAGGGAGGACTCGCTCACCGTGAGGATCGGGCTCAGCCGGGGGGCGACGTACGCCTGCATCCGGACGAAGCCATACCAGCGGCGCATGGAGAGCTTCTTCCACCGTTTCGCGGCCTTGAGCTCGATCCGGCGGTCCACGCTGATCGGGTGGTGGATGGTGCCGACCACGGGGAAGAGCTTCTGGATGCCGAGCACGCCGTAGCCGAGCGTCTGGTTGTCCTGGACGACGTCGAAGTCGCCGACCCGCTTCTTGAGCTCGCGGTGGGCGCGGAGGCTGAAGGTGAGCGGCTCGGGGAATCCGGCGGTCCACATGGTGGCGACCTCCAGGACGTCGATCCAGTCCCGGAACTCCTTCAGCGGAGGGGTGCGAAAGGGGTCGTCGTCGTTGTACAGATCCAGGCTGGGGATCTTGTTGAGGATGACGCCCTCGTCCAGTTCCGGATAGGGCTGGCCGGAGAAGACCTCGACATGGTGACCGAGGGCGATCAGTTCACGGCTGATGTGCCGGAGATAGACCCCCTGGCCGCCACAGGTGGGCTTGCTGCGATAGGACAGCAGCGCGACGCGCAGCCTCTCCGCCAAGGGAGCACCCCTTTCCGGCCCCGGTCCGGGGCACCACAAAGATGACCTTAGCTCCCATTTGCGGTAGAGGGTGCCAGGTAAGGAGACCTTGTCTCTTTTATCGTCCCTCGCTGTCACATTTGCGCTGTCACGACGGGAAACAGCCTAGCCGAACATGGTTCGGTG
Source organism: Acrocarpospora sp. B8E8 (assembly GCF_039871605.1). NCBI lineage: Bacteria > Bacillati > Actinomycetota > Actinomycetes > Streptosporangiales > Streptosporangiaceae > Acrocarpospora > Acrocarpospora sp. B8E8. The sequence continues at coordinate 79,594 of NZ_JBDPLV010000019.1, forward strand.
GAACACGTTCTACCCCGGGATGGCGCTCGGATAGGGGCAGGGCGGTACATTCGGTACAACATCAGCAGAGGGAGGGCGTGTTGGCCAAGCGTGCGCTGATCACGGGAATTACCGGTCAGGACGGGTCCTACCTCGCCGAATACCTGCTGTCGGAGGGATACGAGGTCTGGGGTCTCGTCCGTGGCCAGGCCAACCCGCGCGTCTCCCGCCTGCGCCGCCGGCTCGGCGACGTCCAGCTCGTCCGCGGCGACCTGCTCGACCAGGGTTCCCTCATCTCCGCCGTCGAACGCGTGCGGCCCGACGAGGTCTACAACCTGGGCGCGATCTCCTTCGTCCCCATGTCCTGGGAACAGGCCGAATTGACCGCTGAGGTCACCGGCATGGGCGTGCTCCGCATGCTGGAGGCGATCCGCGTCATCAGCGGAGCTTCGTCCATCCGCTTCTACCAGGCCTCCTCCTCCGAGATGTTCGGGCAGGTACGGGAGACCCCGCAGACCGAGCGGACGCCGTTCCATCCGCGCTCGCCCTATGGCGTGGCCAAGGCATATGGCCACTTCCTCACCCAGAACTACCGCGAGTCGTACGGCATGTTCGCCGTGTCCGGCATCCTGTTCAACCACGAATCCCCTCGCCGGGGTGCCGAATTCGTGACCCGCAAGGTCTCGCTGGGGGTGGCCCGCATCAAGCTCGGCCTGGCCGGCGAGCTCCGGCTGGGCAATCTGGAAGCCCGCCGGGACTGGGGTTACGCGGGCGATTATGTCCGGGCCATGCACATGATGCTCACCGCCGACAAGCCCGAGGACTACGTCATCGGCACTGGCCGGACCCACTCCGTGCGCGAGCTCATCGAAGCCGCTTTCACGGCGGCAGGCCTCACGTGGCAGGACTACGTCATCGCCGACCAGTCCCTGCACCGGCCCGCCGAGGTCGACCTGCTCTGCGCCGACCCCAAGAAGGCTCGCACCCAGCTCGGGTGGGAGCCGACCGTGCCGTTCGAGGAGGTCGTCGCGATGATGGTCGAAGCCGATCTCCGCCTGCTCTCCGATGGCGGTGATCCCGACCAGGACAGTTCCTGGCCGTAGAAATTTCCCCGGTTGGGGGGAAACAGGGCGCCATTCTCCGACACGTACGGAGAGAAGGAGTCCCCCAACGAATGGGAGCGGCGTGGCTTCCCCTGACCTCAAGCAGCGCTTCGAGGAGATCTACACCGCGCACTATCCGGACATTCTTGCTTATCTCCGGCGGCGTACCGGATCTCCAGACGACGCGGCCGACGCGTTGGCGGAGACCTTCGCCACCGCCTGGCGCCGGGTGGCGGACATTCCGGGCGGGGCGCGAGCCCGCCTCTGGTTGTACGGCGTCGCCCGGCGCGTCCTGGCCAACGGCAGGCGGGCCGAATCCCGCCGCAGCGAGCTCGTCGAACGGCTCAGCGCGCAGCTCGCCCTCTGGGGTGACTCGGTGGATCCATCCGGCGTGGACGATCTCGACACTGTCCGCGCGGCCTTCAAGGGGCTGAATCCCGACGATCGGGAGGTCCTCTCCCTGGCCACCTGGGAGGAGCTGGGCTCCCAGGAGATCGCGACGGTGCTCGGCTGTTCACGTCCACCAAGGCGCCATAACTCGAGGGGGGAGACCGTACCTCTTCGTTGGGGCGACGCCGTTTCCGGTGTCGCCCGAACTCCGGATGAACGAAGGCTGCCCCGCCGGTTAGAGGGTGACCGGCAGGGTCTTGATGCCGTTGATGAAGTAGCTGCGCAGGCGGGTGGCCTCGCCGGACTGCTGGATCTTCGGCGCGCGGTCGGCGAGGATCTCGAAGAGCACCCGGAGTTCCATCTTGGCCAGATGGTTGCCCAGGCAGAAGTGCGCGCCACCGCCCCCGAAGCCGATCTGCGGGTTGGGATCACGGGTGATGTCGAACGTCTCCGGGTCAGCGAAGATCTCGGGGTCTCGGTTGGCGGCCGAGTAGAAGACGACGACCTTGTCGTTCTCGGCGATCCGCTGGCCGCGCAGTTCCATGTCGGTGGTGGCCGTACGACGGAATAGGTTGACGGGGGAGACCCAGCGCACGATCTCGTCGGAGGCCGGGCGGGCCAGCGCCGGGTCTTTGAGGAGTTTGCGCCATTCGTCCGGGTGCTCGAAGAAGGTGAGCATGCCGCCGGAGGCCGCGTTGCGGGTCGTCTCGTTGCCCGCCACGACGAGCAGGAGGACGAACAGGTCGAACTCGTCCACGGCCAGGGTCTCGCCGCTGTCGTCGGGCTGGAGGAGTTTGGTGACGATGTCGTCCTGGGGCTGCTCGCGCCGCGCGGCGGCGAGCTCGTTGGCGTACGCGTAGAGCTCGAACGCGGCGGCCTGGCCCTCTTCCGGGCTGGTGGCGTAGTCGGGGTCCTCGGAACCGATCATCCGGTTGGACCATTCGAAGATCTTGTCGCGGTCCTCGATGGGGGCGCCCAGCAGCTCGCAGATCACGTACAGCGGCAGCGGTGCCGAGATGTCGCGGACGAAGTCGACGTCGGACCTGCCGTGGGCTTCGTCCAGCAGCTGGTGGCAGATCTCCCTGATGCGCTCTTCGAGCTTGGCGATGGCGCGCGGGGTGAAGCCGCGGTTGACCAGGGAGCGGCGGCGGGTGTGCTCCGGCGGGTCCTGGTTGAGCATCATCATCCGCTGGAGTTCCAGCGTCTCGTCCGGGGTCTCGTTGAACAGCGCGAGCCGCCGGAACGAGGAGAACAGGTTGCTGTTGCGGGATACGTGCACGACGTCGGCGTGTTTGGTGAGGGCCCAGAAACCGGGCCAGTCGCGTACGGGGTCGCCCTGGTGCCAGTAGACCGGGGCGTTCTCCCGTAACCAGCGCATCTGGTCGTGGGGGACGCCGTCGCGGGCGTACTGGTCCTGATTGACGAGGTCGATGTGCATGCGAATCACCCGAGTTTGCCGAAGAGGACCAGCGCGTGGTTTCTGTTTACTGAAACGTGTTCTATTACGAGCTTAGGGCAACGTCAAGGCAGGCCAGCATAGCGTCCAAAAGATCATCGGATGTCTTATGTTGGGACCGTATTGACACATCGGACCGTCGCCCGGCAGTCTTTCTCGTGAAAACATCGGATGTATAGGGGACGTTGTGAGACTGGTTCGAGTAGGTGACAGGGGTGGGGAGAGACCCGCCGTGCTGGCGGACGACGGACGCCTGCTCGACCTGGGGGATCTTCTCGATGGAAGTGATCTCGACGGCGATTTCTTCGCTTCCGATGGGATCAGCCGAATTCGGACGGCGGTGGCCGAAGGTGCCCTTCCTGAGCTCGACGGGGGTGGCCTGCGGATCGGAGCGCCGATCGCCCGGCCGGGAAAGGTCGTGTGTATCGGCCTCAACTATCGGGACCACGCCGAGGAATCCGGCGCCCAGCCGCCCGACGAGCCTGTCGTCTTCATGAAGGCCAGCAACACAGTCGTCGGACCTTTTGACGAGGTTCTCATCCCCAGGGCCAGCACGAAGACCGACTGGGAGGTCGAACTGGCCGTCATCATCGGCCGGACCGCGCGATACCTGGAGTCGCACGAGGCGGCGCTGGAATGCATCGCCGGGTACGCGATCTCCAACGATGTCTCCGAGCGCGAGTTCCAGCTTGAGCGCGGCGGGCAGTGGGACAAGGGCAAGTCTTGCGAGACGTTCAACCCGCTCGGGCCCTGGCTGGTCACCGCCGATGAGATCTCCGATCCGCAGCGGCTCGGCCTGCGGCTGTGGGTGAACGGGCAGCCTCGGCAGGACGGTGACACCAAGAACATGATCTTCGAGGTGGCCGAGATCGTGCGGTATCTGAGCTGGTTCATGGTGCTCGACCCCGGTGACGTGATCAACACCGGCACCCCGGCGGGCGTGGGGCTCGGCGGATTTCCGTACCTGCGTGAGGGCGATGTCATGGAGTTGGAGATCGACGGACTCGGGCGGCAGCGGCAGACGGTGGGTCAGGCGTGATCCAGCCCGCACCACTCCTGCCGTCCACTCTGACCATCCAGACATTCGAGACGCACGACATCAGATTTCCCACCTCGTTGGAGCTCGATGGCTCTGACGCGATGAACCCCGATCCGGACTACTCGGCCGCGTACGTGATCCTTGGCGACGGCGAGTACGAAGGTCATGGGTTCGCCTTCACCATCGGGCGGGGCAACGACATCCAGACTGCTGCGATCCGGGCGCTTGAGCCGTACGTGCTGGGGCGGGATGTCAGCGACCTTGGCGCGATTTATCGGGAAATGGCGCACGACTCGCAGTTGCGGTGGCTCGGTCCGGAGAAGGGCGTCATGCATATGGCGATCTCCGCGGTCGTCAACGCGCTCTGGGATCTGCGGGCCAAGCGCGAGGGCAAACCCCTCTGGCGGGTGCTGTCCGAAATGTCGCCCGAGGAGATCGTCGATCTTGTCGACTTCCGCTATCTCACCGACGAGCTCACGCCGGAGGAGGCGCTGGAGATCCTGCGCCGGGCCGAGCCCGGGCGGCAGGAGCGGATCGCTCAGGCGTTGGAGCGCGGGTATCCGGCATATACGACGTCTCCCGGCTGGCTCGGGTATGACGACGAGAAGTTGCGGCGGCTCTGCGAGCAGGCCATCCAGGATGGGTTCTCGCAGATCAAGCTGAAAGTCGGCGCGGATCTGGACGACGACATCCGGCGCATGCGGATCGCCAGGGAGGTCTGCGGCGACGGATTCCCGATCGCCATCGACGCCAACCAGCGGTGGGACACCACGACGGCGGTGCGGTGGGTGGACGCGCTCGCGCCGTACCAGCCGTGGTGGGTGGAGGAGCCGACAAGTCCGGACGATGTGCTCGGGCACGCCACGATCGCGCGGGCCATCGCCCCGATTCCGGTCGCCACCGGCGAGCACGTGCAGAACCGGGTGGTCTTCAAGCAGCTGCTCCAGGCGCGCGCGATCTCCTACCTGCAGCTGGACGCGGCCCGGGTGGCCGGGGTCAACGAGAACATCGCGATCCTGCTGCTGGCCGCCAAATTCGGCATTCCGGTCTGCCCGCACGCCGGCGGCGTCGGCCTCTGCGAGCTCGTGCAGCACCTGTCGTTCTTCGACTTCGTCGCGGTGAGCGGGTCCATGCAGGATCGGGTCATCGAATACGTCGACCACCTGCACGAGCACTTCGCCGACCCGGTGGTCATCGACCACGGCAGGTACCGGGCCCCCACGGTGCCCGGATTCAGCTCAACGATGCATCCGGAGTCGATCGCGGCCTATTCCTATCCCGACGGGCCGGTTTGGAGATCCTCATGAGTGAGTTCGACGGCCTCAAGGCGCTGGTCACCGGCGGCGGATCCGGCATCGGCCTGGCCACGGCGACCCTGCTGGCCGCCCGCGGCGCCCGGGTCGCCTGCCTGGACGTCAACCCGCCCGGCGACCCGTTCTTCGGGGTCAAAGCCGACGTCACCGACGATTTTTCGGTCCGTACGGCTGTCGCCGCGGCCGCGGAGCAGTTCGGCGGCCTGGACATCGTTATCAACAACGCCGGAATCGGGGCGGCCGGCACGATCGCCGACAACCCCGATGACGAGTGGCTGCGTGTCCTGGATGTGAACGTTGTCGGGATGGTGCGGGTGGCTCGGGCGGCGTTGCCGTACCTGCGGGAGTCGGCGCACGCGGCGATCGTCAACACCTGCTCGATCGCGGCCACGGCCGGGCTGCCGCAGCGGGCGCTCTACAGCGCGACCAAGGGGGCGGTGCTCTCGCTCACGCTGGCGATGGCCGCCGACCACGTCCATGAAGGCATCCGGGTCAACTGCGTCAATCCGGGCACAGCGGACACCCCCTGGGTCGGGCGACTGCTTGAAGCCGCCGTCGACCCGGACGCCGAGCGGGCCGCGCTCAACGCCCGCCAGCCGCTGGGCCGGCTGGTCAGCGCCGACGAGGTCGCCCACGCCATCGCCTACCTGGCCAGCCCACTCGCCTCCGCGACCACGGGAACGGCCCTCGCCGTGGACGGGGGTATGCAGGGCCTCCGGCTCCGTCCGAAGGAGTGAAAGATGCAGAGAATCGCGTTGCGCACGCGGCTCAAGCCCGGCTGCGAGGAGATCTACGACCGGGAGCACGCGAGCATTCCGCCCGAGCTTGAGGCCGAGCTGCGTGCCTTCGGCGTACATTCCTGGCGGATCTGGCGGAGCGGACGGGAGATTTTCCACTACGTGGAGGTGGACGATTACGCCATACTCCAGGCGAAGCTCCGCGACAGCACGGTCAATCAGGCGTGGCAGGCCCAGATGAACCGGCTCCTGGACGGCGACTTCGACCCTGACGACGGCGGCCTCCGCAAGGTCTGGGAGATGTCATGACCTCCTTGAGCACCCGCGGGATCCAGCCATCATCGTGATAGGGGTTCGACGTGAGTAGGTGCTTGACGTGACGCGGTACGGCTTGGGCTGCGCGCCGATCGGGAACTTGTTCACCGCGCTGACCGACGAGACGGCGCGCGCCGCGGTGGACGCGGCATGGGAGACCGGGATCCGGCTCTACGACACCGCGCCCCACTACGGTCTCGGCCTGTCGGAGCGCCGTCTCGGCGAGGCGCTCCGGCATCGCCCCCGCTCCGAGTTCACGCTGTCCACGAAGGTGGGCCGCCTGCTGGCGCCCACGGACGGGACCGGGCGCGACGACCAAGGTTTCGACGTTCCCGCCACACACACCCGCGTGTGGGATTTCTCCGCTGACGGGGTCCGGCGATCGCTGACCGAGTCGCTCGAACGGCTCGGCCTGGATTCGATCGACATCGCGCTCATCCACGATCCCGATCACCACTGGAAGGAAGCCGTCGGGGAGGCGTTCCCGGCACTGGCCGAACTCCGCGCGCAAGGCGTGATCAAATCCGTTGGTGTCGGGATGAACCAGTGGCCGATGCTCGCCGACTTCGTCCGGGAGACCGACGTGGACACGATCATGCTGGCCGGGCGCTACACCTTGCTCGACCAGTCGGCGGCGGCCGAGTTGCTGCCGCTCTGCCTGGAGCGCGGCGTTTCGGTGGTGGCCGCGGGCGTGTTCAACAGCGGCATACTCGCCACGCACGACCTGAAGGGCACCTACAACTACGTCCCCGCGTCCCCCGAGCTGCTCGACCGGGTCCGCCGCCTCGCGCGCATCTGCGAGAAGCACGGCGTCACGCTGCCTCAGGCAGCGCTCGCGTTCCCCCTGCGGCATCCGGCGGTCTCCTCGGTCGTCCTGGGCATGCGGTCAGCGGATGAGGTACGGCAGAACATGGCCTTGGCGGCTTCGTCCATTCCCGAGGCTCTCTGGGATGACTTGGCGGAGGTTGAACATGATTGACAGTCATCATCATCTTTGGGATCCGTCTCGCCGGACATATGGGTGGATGGCGGGTGAAGCACTGGCGCCGTTGCGCCGGCCGTACGGGTTGGACGACTTGCGCCGAGAGACTTCGGCAGCCGGAGTAACCGGAACCGTCCTGGTCCAGACGGTCAGCGACATCTCCGAGACCGAGGAGTTCCTCGCCCTCGCCGCCGCCTCCGACGGCCTCATCCGCGGCGTCGTCGGCTGGGTCGACCTCACCGCCCCCGACGTCTCCGACCAACTCGCCCGCCTCCGCACCCTCCCCGGCGGCGACCTCCTCGTCGGCATCCGCCACCAGATCCAGGACGAACCCGACCCCCACTGGTTCGCCCGCCCCGACGTCCGCCGCGGCCTCCTCGCGGTATCCGCCGCCGACCTCGTCTACGACCTCCTCGTCCTCACTCCCCAGCTCCCGATCGCCCACGAGGTCGCCGCCACCCTCCCCGACCTCCGCTTCGTCCTCGACCACGCCGCCAAACCCCCCATCGCCACCGGCGAGCTAACCCCCTGGTCGGACTCAATAGCCACCCTGGCCAAACTCCCCCACATCACCTGCAAACTCTCCGGCCTGGTCACCGAAGCCTCCTGGACAAACTGGAAACCCACCGACCTAACCCCCTACACCGACCACATCCTGAATTCCTTCGGCCCTTCCCGCGTCATGTTCGGCTCCGACTGGCCCGTCTGCGAACTAGCCGCCACCTACTCCCAAGTCACCACCCTCGCCCAATCCCTCACCCCCACCGCCCACAACCAGGTCTTCAAATCCACCGCCGAATCCGTGTACGGCCTCCGGCCCATGTAACCACCCCGCCGCGACAACACATCACCCCTTGTGGATAAGCGCCGCACGCCCGTGGCTCACGATGCGCCATGCCCCCTGTGGATGAGTACCACACCCTCTTGGTGTTGATGCGTCACTCACCTGTGGATAAGTCATCCGGCGCTCTGGATCTTATTAAGACGCGCTGAACTGGCCACCTCGTCATCATCGGGCAATTGACCGAATCCTCCTTCCGGCGTTATCCACAGAATCCCGCTCGGTCAATTGGGCCGTGCCTACTCGCTCCACCATTGGGCTCGATTTCCCCTAGAGCCCAGGAGGAGCCCGTGCTACCAGCGCTGCTCGCCGCATCCGCAATCACCGGCGTCGCCTTCGCCGGACCCGCATTGGCCGACATTCCCCGACGCCCCTGCGCCATCGACCGGCCTTACCCCGATCGATCTTGGGTCGCACCAAACGTATTCACAGACGATCGCGACCACTTCGAAGATCTGTCCACCTGGCAAGAACACTGGGAAGACTGGGTAGCACAACAGGAATATTGGTGGAACACATTCATTACCCGCTTCCTACCCCACACCGATGATCGAGATACTCCCACTCCACCACCCCTGCCCACCCGCCGCCACTCATGCCCACCTCGCAACGAAACCTTCCCACCAAACCATTTCCAACCCCCGCTCCACCCCACCAGGGAGAATTCCACACCCAGCGGGGACCCAATAATCGGTTGGAACTCCACGCCCAGCGAGGCACCAATAACTACCTGGAATCCCAAGATCAGTTGGAATCCCAAGCCTCGCGAAAGGCCTAAGACTGGCGAAGAGCTCAAGATCGGTGGAAAGTCCGGGACTGGCGAAAATCTGGGGACCAGCAAAAAGCCGTGGACCGGGGAAAATCAGGAGACCGGGAGAAATCAGGGGACCGGGAAAAACCGGGGGAGTGGCGAAAATCTGGGGATCGGCGAGAAGCGGGGAAACAGAGAAAGGCCCGGGACTGCCAAAGAATCCGAACCCGGCCCGAGACCCGCGAACAGCCCAAAGCCTGCCAAGCCCCAACCTGCGCACAACCAGAAGCCCGGGGAGATCGCTGTCGCGGCCGTCAAAAGCTGGCTGGGCACGCCCTATACCTGGGGCGGCGGGAACGACAAGGGCCCCAGCCGGGGAATCGGCAGAGGAGCCGCCCGAGTCGGCTTCGACTGCTCTGGATTGGTGTTGGCCGCCTGGGCCAAAGCCGGAGTAGACCTGGCCCACTACACGGGCACTCAAATCCGCCAGGGCCACCCCGTCGCCATCAAAGACCTCCGCCCAGGCGACCTCATGTTCTTCGGCGGCACCCCCACCGACCCGACCCACGTCGGCATGTACATCGGCCAAGGCACGATGATCCACGCCCCCAAAACCGGCGACGTAGTCCGCAAAGTAAACGTCCTCAACTCAAAGCACTACATGTCCACCTTCCAAGGCGCCACTCGTCCCACCCCCAAAGCACCCACACCCAAGAAGTAAACAGCGACAGTAGCTAAGGAAGTGCCTCGGCCTCGATCCGCTCGCTCCATGGGGCACTGGATTCATCTGATCCGGCCACCCCGGCCGGATCAGATGGGCCCCGAGCTATGGTCGTGGGCAATCCACGGACAGATCGATCAGACGCCGATAACCAATTTCTCAGGAACTGGCCCAGCCCTGCTGCGGCCCGCCGACCGACTCCACACCTGGCGAGCCGGTCATCCCGCCAGACCCAGGAAACCGAAAACGGACTGATAAGCGCTGACGAACCGCGTAGCAGTTTGCGCCCCTTCATATGCTCTAGCGCTGCCGGATGGAACTCCACGCGGTAGCTCGCTGGCGGGCGGCCCAGCCTGGGAAGGCGTCGTCCATGGAGACGAACCCCTCGCGCCGACCGTCGCGCACGTCCTGCTCAGCACGGTCGAAGTCCGGGTTGGATACAGCGATCGCGTGGAGTCGCCAGCGGTGGAGAACTTCCCGGAGCTGCTAGGAGGACGTCGCGGCACCCAGTCGCGGCACCCAGTCGCGGCATTCAAGCGCGGCATTCAAATGACGGGACAGTGTCAGATTTCCAGTGCGGTCAGGTCCAGGCTGGCCACGCGAGTGGGGTCGGCGAGGATGTCGATGCCCGCGATTCTGGCGTCGAGGATGGTGAAGCTCATGACTGAAATGGGTTGGCCGTTGATGGTGCCGATTACTCCGGCGGTGCCGTTTACCAGGGCGGGTAGCGCGGCCAAGGTGGATTGTGCGGTGCTGGTGGAGCGGCTGAAGAGGAGCGACTGGCTGGCCACGTCCGTCGCGCCCCGGACGATCCGCAGGCCGCCTGGCGTGTCGACCCGCAGGACCACATCCGGGTCCAGGACGGCGACGAGGGCGTCGAAGTCGCCGCCGCGTGAGGCGGCCAGGAAGGCGTCCACGACCTGGCGCTGGCGGGTCAGGTCGAGGTCGGGGGTGGGCGCTGTACGCTGCACCCGCCGCCGGGCACGACTGGCGAGTTGTCGGGCGGCGGCGGGAGTTCGTCCCACCATGGGTGCGATCTCATCGAAGGGCACCGCGAACATGTCGTGCAGGACGAACGCCAGTCGTTCCGCGGGTGCCAGGGACTCCAGGACGACCAGTAGGGCCAGACCCACCGAGTCGGCCAGCAGTGCCTCATGCTCGGGCTCGATCCCGTCGGCGGGGCTGATGACCGGGTCCGGCAGGTGCTCCTCCAGGGGATCCTCACGACGGGAGGCACGAGATCGGAGCATGTCCAGGCAGACTCGCCCGGTCACCGTGGTCAGCCAGCCGGCCAGGTTTTCCACCTGGGTGGTGTCGGTACGGCTGAGCCGGAGCCAGGCCTCCTGTACGGCGTCGTCGGCCTCGCTCAGCGAACCGAGCATCCGGTAGGCCACCGCCTTGAGCCGCCCGCGGTGAGCCTCGAATCGGTCCGCCAGGAACTCGTTCTCGTCCATCTGTCACATCCTCCAGTTCAGTCCCGTCATACCGATGACGAACCGAAACAACCCGGTGTGACCCTGGAGGAATTATGGCAGCACGTATGAGCAACCCGGCGATGGCCCTCCCTGGCGTGATGACGGCCATCCAGGGGCTCATCAAGGCCAAGTCCAAGGGAGGAGTGCCGGAGGAGACTCTGGAGATGGTGCACCTGCGGGCCAGCCAGATCAACGGCTGCAGCGCCTGCGTGCACGCGGGCGGGAAGACCGCGAGGAAGGCGGGGATGAGCGACGAGCGGCTGTTGGCGGTGGCGGCCTGGCGGGAGGCGCCGTACTTCTCGGAAGCGGAGCGTACGGCCCTCGAACTGGCCGAGACGATGACCCGGCTCAGCGACCGCACCGGCGAGGCCGTGCCGGACGAGCTATGGGAGCGCCTAAGCGGCCACTACGACGAGCCGCAGCGCGCGGCGCTGATCCTCTGGATCGCCACCGCCAACTTCTTCAACCGCATCAACACCGCCATCAAGGAACCGGCGGGCACCACCTGGGGATGAACCACAACAAGGCGGGCACCGCTGACCGCGCCCGTCTGACGGGTCAAAGAGGCAGGCGGCTGAAGGATCCATGCATGTCCTACTGACCGCGCCCGCACTGCGTGCAGTGCATGACGCCGTTCCAGTTCCGCGGGTCCATGCATGTCCTACCGACCGCGCCCGTCTGACGGGTCAAAGGTCTTGGCGGGGAGGGGCGTCGAGGATCTTTTCGAAATCGCCCTGGCGATACCGGTAGGTCTTAAACGGCTGGTGTGCGCTGCGGGAGATAGGACAGAGTTGGACCTCATGGATCGCCAGCTCATCAGCCATCTCGCTCATCGTGACCATCCCATCGCCGCGCCGGTCTCCGGCGCGCAGGTGACCCGGCTGCTCCGCCGGGCCCGGTTGCCCGAAGGGGCGAGGATTCTCGACCTCGGCTGCGGCGAGGGGGCCTGGGCGCTGCGGGCGCTGGCGATGTATCACGACGCGACCGCCGATGGCGTGGACATCTCCGCCGAGGGACTCAAGGCAGCCGAGCGTATGGCCGAAATGCAGGGCGTCTGGGAGCGGATCCGCCTGCACAACAAGCCGGCCGCCGACTTCCCGGTGGCCGAGCAGTACGACCTGGTGCTCTGCGTCGGCGCGACGCACGCGTTCGGCGGCCTCCTCCCGACCGTCGAGCACGTCCGCCGCTACCTGCGCCCGAACGGGCTGGCGCTGGTCGGCGAAGGCTTCTGGGAACGCGAACCGACGCCGGAGGCGCTCACCCGCCTGGGCGCCGACCCGACGGAGTACCTGGACCTGCCCGGCACCGTCGTCGCCGCCGAATCCGCCGGCTTCGACACGGTCTACGCGTACACCAGCGACCTGTCCGAATGGGATGACTACGAGTGGTCCTGGACGGGATCCCTCCTCCGCTGGGCCAACGAACACCCCGGCCCGGACGCCGCCGACGCCCGCGCCGCGGCCCTCACCCACCGCGACATCTGGCTCCACGGCTACCGGGGCGTCCTCGGCTTCGTCACCCTCCTACTCCAGCGAAACGGCTGACCGGCATGGACGTCGACGAAGCCCGCACCCAGCTGAGCGGGGCATAAACCACCTATGGAGCTGCGAGGGCCTCCGTGGGAGGCATCCGGGCGGCCCGGACGGCGGGGTAGAAACCGGCGAGCCCGCCGATGACCAGTGTCGCCACCACGCCGCCGATCATCGCCCAGGCGGGCACGATGGCGGGCCAGCTCTGGTAGGTGGCGTACGCCCCGGTCACCCCGATGCCGAGCAGCACCCCGCCGACGCCGCCGAGCAGCGAAAGCAGCAGCGACTCGGCCAGGAACTGCAGCCGGATCTGCCCCCGGGTAGCCCCGAGCGACCGGCGCAGGCCGATCTCCGCCCGCCGCTCCAGGACCGAGATGACCATGGTGTTGGCCACCCCGACCCCGCCGACCAGCAGCGCCACCCCGCCGAGGCCGAGCAGCAGCGCGTTGAGCGTCGCGTCGGTGGCCTGCTTGGCGGCCAGCGCGTCCGACGGCCGGGAGACCTTGACCTCCTGCGGGTTCTCCGGGTTGGCGGTCCCCGCCAGCACCCCTTGCACGGCCACGACCTGGGACTCCTCGGCCCGGGTGTACACCGTGGTGGGATATCCGTCGAAGCCGAGCCGTTCCTCGGCGACGGGCCAGCCGACCAGCGCGGCGGTGTCCAGCTCGGGCGCGAGCGGCGCGGGAGCCAGCACCCCGACGACTGTGAACCACTGCCCGCCCAGCCACACCCGCTGCGCGGGGCCGGGCTGGTAGACGCCGAGCCGGTCGGCCGCCGTCGCGCCGAGGACCACGGCGGGGTAACGTTCGGTCGCCGCGTTCAGCCACCCGCCGGCCGCGACCGTCGCGCTCACCTTGCCGAGCAGGTCCAGCCGGGCCGCGGTGACCGCGATGCTGCCGCTCTCCGCCACCGGGATCCGGTCGTTCCGGTACACCTTGGCGGGTGTGGTCCCGATCGCGGTCACCGCCGTCACCGGCCCGATCCGGGCGATCATCCGCTCGGCGTCGGCCGGCAGGTGCGAGTGGTCGCCGAACAGGGACTGCCCGGGTGCGACCGTCAGCAGGTTGGTGCCGAGGGCGGCCAGCCGGCGGTTGAGGTCTTCCTGACTGGACGCCGAGATGCCGACCACGGAAAGCATGGCCGCGATCCCGATGGCGATGCCCAAAGCCGACAGGAAGACGCGCAGCGGGCGCGACCGCAGCCCCGCTCCGCCCACCCGAACCACGTCCCGCGGGCTCATCCGCGCGGGCCGATAGGTCACCACGTGCTCACCTCCAGCGCGGAGTCCCGTACGACCCGGCCGTCCAGGAGCTCGATCTGGCGGGGGAGCGCGGCGGCGAGGTCGCGGTCGTGGGTGATGACCAGGACCGTGGTGCCGCCCGCGTTGAGCTCCCTGAGCAGGGCCAGCACCGCGGCTCCTGAGGCGGAGTCGAGGTTGCCCGTGGGCTCGTCGGCCAGCACGACCGCCGGGTTTCCGACGACGGCGCGGGCGATCGCCACCCGCTGCCGCTCGCCGCCGGACAGCTGGTGCGGCCGGTGGTCGAGGCGGTGCCCGAGGCCCACCCGCCGCAGCGCGAGCTCGGCCCGCCGTCGCCGCGCGCCCAGCGGCACCCCCGCGTACAGCAGCCCGTCCGCCACGTTGTCCAGCACCGGCACACCCGCCGCCAGGTGGAACTGCTGGAAGACGAACCCGATCGCGCGGGCCCGCAGCGCCGACAGCTCGCGGTCGGTCAGTGCGGCCACGTCGTGCCCGGCGATCCGCACGGTCCCGCCGGACGGGCGGTCGAGCGTGCCGATGAGGTGGAGCAGCGTCGACTTGCCCGAGCCGGAAGGACCCACGATCGCGGCCAGCTCGCCCGCCCCGATCGTCAGGGACGCCCCGCGCAGCGCGGTCACCTGGCCGTTGTAGCGCTTGCTCACGTTCGCCAGCTCGATCATCGCGGCACCACCACGGCGGCGCCCTCGGCGACCCCGGTGACCTCGACCTGCCCGTCCGCGAACAGGCCCGTCTCGACCGGCAGGTAAGAGCCGTCCACCGCCTGTACGGCATAGCCGCCCTCGGCCAGCGCGACCAGCGCGTTCACCGGGACCGCGAGCACGTCCGCCCGGGTCCTGGACACGATCGTCACGTCCACGGGCGCCTTGTCGTACGCGGACAGCCGCTTGGCCGGTTGGACCACCACGCGGATCGTGGTGACCGGGTTCTGGCCGGTGCTCGTCGTGGCGACCTTCCCGACGCTGGTCACCTTCCCCTTGACGGTCGCACCGCTGGGCAGTTCGACCGTGGCCGCGACGCCCTTCCTCACCAGGTCGGCGTCGGCCACGTCCAGGTCCACGTCGACCTGCTGCCGGGTCCCCGTGTACGCGAGGACGGGCCCGCCGGCGGGGGAGCCGGCCGTGGCCGTCACGTCGGCCACCCGGATGGCGGCCCGCGCGAGCACGACGTCGCCGGGGCTGACCCGGCCGGTGACGGGAACGCCGAGATCGTCCTGCCACGCCTCGACCGCGTCCGTCGTGGCCGACGTGAACGTCCGGTCCACGGTGAACCCGTCATACCCGAGGGCTTTGAGGTTCTTCTCCAGCTCCTCGACGTCGCGGCCCACCACGCCGCTGGACAGCGTGCGGTAGAGGGGCAGCGTGCCGTACAGGAGCGGCACCTTGTCGTTGTCCACGCTGTAGACCGCCCGGCCCCGCTTGATCGTCTTGCCCTCCTCGGGCAGCCAGGTGATCGTGCCCTGCCCGGCGGCGCGGACGGTCGTGGGGTCGCCGTAGCCGAGGGATCCGGCGACGGTCTCGGTCGCGTTGAGCGTGGTCCGCTCGACCTTGGCGGTGGCCGGGGGCGTACGGGTGAGCGCGGGCTCGTCCCCGCCGCCGACCCCGACGGCGGCCACGACGGCGGCGGCGAGCACCGCGGTGGTGCCGCCGACCGCGAGCGCGGTCCGCCCGCGCCGCCGGTGCCGAGCCGGAGCCTCGACCGGGACCTCCTGATCGATCATCACTTTCCTCCGGTCAGGGGGGAGAGCTTGTCGCGACAGGCGTCGAAGGCCTTCAGCACCTTGGGGTCGTTCCGGTTGAGCCCTTCCATGGGGATTCGCCCAGACGCCGGGTCAGGGTCGGGCATGTCCACGCCGTTCGCGCGCATGCACTGCGCGAACTGGCGCAACGCCTCCTGGACTTCAGGGTCCGTCGGGTCGATGTCGCCCGCGGGCGCGAGCGATCGGCAGGCCTGCACCGCCTTCTCGACGTTGCCGGTGCTCTTGGGCAGCTCGTCGAAGGTGCCGTCCGGGCCGGGATCGGGCATGTCCACGCCGTTGTCCCGCATGCACTGCGCGAACGCGCGAGGATCGGCCGAGGCCGACGCGGACGAGCTGGCGCCGGGGGTGGCGCCGTCCTTGAGGGACGCGACGCCGGTGTTCGCGGGCGACTGGCCGCATCCGGCGAGCAGGCCGATCAGGAGGCCGACGGCCAGGCCGGTTCGATGAATTCTCATGCCCGGATGCTGGCGCGGCTGCCTCGGAGCGGGCTCGGAGCCACCTCAACGGGGCAGCAGGATCCGGAACGTCGCGCCGCCGGGTTCGCTGCCGAGCTCCACCCGGCCGCCGTGCGCCCGGACGATGGCGGCCACGATCGCCAGGCCGAGCCCGGCGCCGCCGTCCGCGCGCGACCGGCTCCGGCTCGCCCGGTAGAGCCGCTCGAAGACGTACGGCGCGTCCTCGGGTGGGATCCCGGGGCCGGTGTCGGCGACCTCGACCACTCCCTGCGCTGGGGAGACCCCGACCCGGACCGTGATCTCGGCCTCGGCCGGCGTGTGGGTCAGGGCGTTGCCCACCAGGTTGGTCAGCACCTGGCGGAGCCGGGCGTCGTCGCCGGGCACGATCACCGGCCGGAGCGGGCCCTCCCCGTACGGCATGAGCCGGATCTTGCGCGCCGGCACCCTGACCCGGGCGTCCCTGATCGTGTCGGCCGCGATCTCTAGCAGGTCGACCGGCCGCCGGTCCAGCGGGCGCTCCTGGTCCAGCGCGGCCAGCGTCAGCAGATCCTGGACCAGCACACCCATCCGGGTGGCCTCCTCCTCGATCCGGCGCATCGACTCGTCCAGCTCGGGACCCGGCGGCGAGCCGCCGTGCCGGTACAGCTCGGCGAAGCCGCGGACCGAGGTCAGCGGGGTGCGCAGCTCGTGCGAGGCGTCCGCGAGGAACTGGCGCAGCCGCACCTCGGACGCGCTGCGCGCGGCGATCTCCCGCTCGACCCGGTCGAGCATGACGTTCATCGCCAGGGCGAGGCGGCCCGGCTCGGTGTGCGGGTCGGGCCCGGGCGCCCGGTGGGCGAAGTCGCCGCCCGCGATCCGCGCCGCCGAGTGCTCCATGCGGGTGAGCGGGCGCAGGCCGAGCCGTACCACGGCGGCGGCGGCCGCGCCGAGCAGGAGCAGCACCGCCGCGGTGACCAGAACCTGGATGACGTTCAGCTTCGACTCGGTGTCCAGGATCGGGCGGAGCGAGCCGGCGACCACCGCGACACCGCCGTTCGGAACGGCCTGGACGGCCACCCGCCACGGCCCGGTGGCCGAGGGAACGTCGAACTCCTGGCCGCCGCGGGCCACCAGCTCGGCGAAGGGCGGCAGCTGAGGATCGCCGGGCTCCGGACTCATCAGGGACGCCAGGGAACCGTCGGCCGCGTAGACGTAGAAACGATTGTCGATGGCCAGCCGCTTGGCGATCACCTCGGTCGGCAGTTGGAGGCTGGTGTAGTCGAACGCCGTCGACACGCGCGCGAGGGCGGTCGCGTTCGAGATCAGCTGCTGGTCCAGCCGGTCCACCAGGTAGCCGCGGAGCAGCGCGGCGCCCACGACGTTCGCCAGCAGCAGCCCGACCGCGGTCAGCGCGAGGATCGCCACCACCAGCCGGGTGCGCAACGTCCACTTTCTCATCGGGGGAGCCGCAGGGTGTAGCCGACGCCGCGGACCGTGTGGATCAGCGGGGGATCCCACCGGTCGATCTTCTTGCGCAGGTAGTAGACGTAGGACTCCACGATGCTCGCGTCGCCGTCGAAGTCGTAGTGCCACACGTTGTCCAGGATCTGCGCCTTGCTCAGCACCTGGCCCGCGTTCGTCAGCAGGTATGCGAGCAGGTTGAACTCGGTCGGCGACAGATCGACCGGCACGCCGCCGCGCCGCACCTCGTGCGCGCCCGGATCCAGCTCCAGGTCCGCGTAGCGCAGCGCCTGATTCTCCCGAGCCGGTACGGCTCGCGCCCGCCGCAGGATCGCGCGGATCCGCAGCACCACCTCCTCCAGGCTGAACGGCTTGGTCACGTAGTCGTCCGCGCCGATCAGCAGCCCCTTGACCCGGTCCTCAACCGTGTCGCGGGCGGTGAGGAACAGCACCGGCACCCGATCGGTCAGCCGCCGCGCCACCTCGAACCCGTCGAGGTCGGGGAGCATGACGTCGAGCACGATGAGGTCGGGCCGGAACCGCTCGGCCGAGACCAGGGCCGCCCCGCCCGTCCCTGCGGCGCAGACCTCGAAACCGGTCAGCCGCAGGGTCTGCGAGAGCAGCGCGCAGATGTTCGGCTCGTCGTCGACGATCAGAACCTTGCTCGTGGGGTCCATATCCCCAGCTTCTACCCCGGCAAGCTCAACGTCGGCTGGGAGCCGGTCAGAGGGCTTGGCGGAGCCATTCTTCGACGCCGGCGATGTGGACGGTGGCCCAGGCCTGGGCTATCTCCGGTTGGCGGGCGGCGATGGCCTCGTAGATGGCGTAGTGCTGGTCGAGGGTCTTGCTGGGGGCGTTCTCCTGGGTCAGGCCGCGCCAGACCCGGGCTCGGGTGGTGGGGCCGGAGAGGCTCTCGATGAGGGAGCAGAGGACGGCGTTGCCGGAGCCCTCGGCGATGCGCTGGTGGAACTCCAGGTCGTTGGCGACCAGCTGTTCGATGCTGGGGTTGGCGGGGAGGGCGTCGAGGATCTTGCGGAGTTCCGCGATGTCGGTGTCGGACATCGTGGTGGCGGCCATGGCGGTGGCGGCGGGTTCGAGGATGCGGCGGACCTGGAAGAACTGCAGGACCGTGTCGTCGCGGTGGAAGTCGACGACGAAGGAGAGGGCGTCGAGGAGGAGACGGGGTTCCAGGCTGGTGACATAGGTGCCGTCGCCTTGCCGTACATCCAGGACGTTGATCAGGGCGAGGGCGCGGACGGCCTCGCGGAGGGAGTTGCGGGACAGGCCCAGCCGCTCGGCCAGGTCGGCCTCCTTGGGGAGCCGGTCTCCGGGAGCCAGCTCGCCCGTGATGATCATATCTTTGATTCTGTCGATCGCCGCGTCGGTAACCGCCACGCTACGCACCCCACCCATAGACATCCGATGTCTATGAGTGTATGACGAACCGGACCGGCTCATCTGCTGTGCGTTCGATCACATCGCGGACTTCGAGGGTGCGCAGGTGGGCGGCGGCTTCTCCGGCGGCCATGCCGCGCAGCATCGGCGGAAGCTGGTCCCAGGGGCGGTTCCAGGTCATCCGGGCGGCGACCTCCCAGATCGTGAGGGGTTCGGGGGTTTCAGCCAGGAGGGTCTGCAGGCGCTGGAGCTTCTCCTCGTGGTGGGTGTGGATCTCGGCGGCCCGGGCGGAGACGTCGGGGAATCGGATCTCGTGGGCGGGGAGCGCTTCGATCGGGCCGAGTTCGGTGACGCGCAGCAGCGACGTCATGAAGTCGCCGAGGGGGTCGACGTCGTTGCGGTCGTAGGGGTAGATGCCGATATGGGGGGTGATGTCGGGGAGGACGTGGTCGCCGGTGAAGAGGCGGTCGGTGTCTTCGAGGTGCAGGCAGATGTGGCCGGGGGAGTGGCCGGGCGTCCAGATGGTACGCAGGCGGCGGCCGGGGAGGTCGATCAGGTCGCCGTCGGCCAGCGACAGGTCGGGAAGCGCGGGAGGTTCGGGGCGGTTCGCGACGCCCTCGGCCACCTCGTGGCTGTCGGCTCCGGCACGGCGCAGCATGTCGGCCTGGAAGTTCTTGTGGTTGCCATCCTTGACGACGTCCCGGAACAGTCGTACTAAGGCGATATCGGCTTCGTGCATCGCGATCCAGGCACCGGAGCTTTCGCGGACCTGACCGGCCAAACCTGAATGATCCGGGTGGTAATGCGTCACCACCACACCGCGCACATCTGCGACATCCATCCCGACACTGGCCAGCCCTTCCGTCAGAGCCAGCCAGGCATCCGGATGGTTCCATCCCGCGTCGATCAACACCGGCCCACCCGGCGACTCGACCGCATACACCAGCGTGTATCCGAGCGGATTGCCCGGAATCGGCACCGGCACGCTCCACACGCCCCCACCGACATCCATCGGCCGCTGCTCGATGTACGCCCGCCGCCGTGACCTGACGCCGCTCTCACTCACGCTAGCCATCCACTCCCAGGGTCCACGGCCGAGCCGCCCCCCGAATAAGCCCTACGCAAGCGAATCAAGCGCTTGGTACGCCAAGTCTACCGATCAGATAATCGACTCCCCCATCATGGCCCTCGAGTTCCCGGAGCCCAACCCGAGGCTTTCGGCGCCAGCGGGTTGGCTCACCTCGCTGCTTGGGTCCAGGGCGCCGCCGCGCTGACCTTCTCCAGGAACGGGCGTTTCCTCCTGATCGGCGGTCTTGCCGGAGTCAATCCGGAGGGCGGTTCGCTGATCCTCCACGACCTGGCCCAGAGCTGCGACCCGGCGTATGCGTTGGGGTGGTCTCGACGAGGGCGCTGATTTTCAGCTCGTCCTCGGCGTCTCCCCGAGATCCATGAATCCGCGGTCTACCTTGTCCAGGTCGTCCAGGTCATCATCGTCCAGGTCGTCCAGGTAGTCGTCGTCCAGGTCGTGCTCGTCTAGGTCGTCAGAGTCGAGGTCTGGTTTGACCCCTATGGGACGGCATAGGTCTGGGGCGAACCTGAATATGGTCTTGGGGCTGGTCGGTTCGGGGGAACGGCGGATGGCTATACCGCCTGGGATCGCCGCCACGTAGATGCACTCGTCGTCCCGGACGTAGGGGGGCGTGATGTCATGCCAAATCGTGCCCTCGGGGATGAACCTGTCCAGCATGGTCATGGTGGCTGCTCCTTCTTGTTTCTGCGGTCGCGGTTGTTCTGCGGTCGTGTGGTCTCGGTGAGCCGACTGGACGCCGAACTCCCATTCCGGGAAGGCCCCGCCTCGATCGCATCGGCGAGGCCGAGGCCGAGGAAGTCCGGGCCGACGCGATCGATGCCGAGGAAGTCCGGCACGACGCGATCGAGGCGGAGGAAGTCCGGGCCGACGCTTTGGCCGGGCGTGATCGTGGCCGATCACCCGGGCGGCCGTGCGGTGTCCTGCGTGGGTGATGAGTGGTTCGAGTGCTGCTATTTCCGGTTCGCCCTTTTAGTCGTGCGATTTTGGGTGAGGAGTTGTAGGACGTGTCTTCGTGGCTCTTGACTAACTGCGCTTAGCGTGCCGTTAATCAGCTTTGATGCGAAGAACATCGGCCACAACGTAAATCGGACAGGTTTGTACGATCATTGTGCGACCGACGTCCGGGCATCCAAGACACAGAACGGAGGCAGAATGCCCGCCGCCCGAGAGCTGGACCCAAATGCTGGTCCAGTCGCCCTCCTCGGCTTCGAACTGCGAAAATTCCGGCTGGCCGCGAAATGGTCCCAAGAACAACTAGCCGAAAAGATCAACTTCAGCGCGTCCCTGGTCGGTTTCATCGAACGCGGCGACCGCGTTCCCCGGCGCGACTTCATCGAACGCTGCGAGGAGGTGCCCGGCCTGGACGGCGAACTCCTCCGCCTCTGGCCCCGCATCAGCCTGGAATCAAGCCCACGCTGGTTCCGCCCCTGGCTGGAGATCGAGGCCGAGGCTCGTACGCTGCGCACCTGGGAACCCAACCTCATCCCCGGCTTGCTGCAGACGGAGGAGTACATCCGCACGACTTACAGTGGCAGGCCAGGACTGACGAGAGAGAAGTTCGAGGAACTCGTCGTCGCCCGCATGAATCGACAAACGATCTTCGATCGTTCCCTCCCACCCATCTTCTGGGCCGTCATCGACGAAACGGTGCTCTGGCGTCCGCTCGGGGGCAAGGAGGTGATGCGCCGCCAGCTTGAACATCTGATCGAGATGTCGAATCATCCGTTCGTCACGATTCAGGTAGTCCCTCTGGCCAGCGGATCTACGGCTGGGCTTGCTGGAGCTTTCGTGATAGCTCAGCTACCGAGCCAGCCTGATACCGTGTACGTCGATTCGCCCGCACAAGGATATGTCACCGATAACGCGGCGGATGTGGCAGCCGTCAACGACAGGTATGAAGCCTTGCGTGCCTATGCGCTCCCCGCCCATGTGTCGATCGAGCTGATCAGAGAGACAATGGTGAACAGATGGACCTGAGAGACGAACTGGCAAACGCCGCCTGGCGTAAGGCGTCGTTCTCGTCGGACAATGGCGGAAACTGCATCGAGATCGCTCCTCTGTCCGGTGGTCGGGTGGCCATGCGTGACACCGAAGCTCCGGGGCAGGAGCCTTTCGTCGTCTCCGCGGGCGTGTGGAGCGCGTTCGTGAGCGGCGCGAAGGCCGGAGAATTCGACTTCTGACAGAGCATCGAAACGGTGAGCCCCTGGCCGGAACCGCCAGGGGCTTTCTTTTAGGACAGACGTGTTCGAAGGACAGCGATGAGTGGCCGTTCCTGCGTTTGTCCCACCAGGAATGCGGAGTGGGCTGCGACGGCCCACTCCTCGAATTCGCTCCGGCCTTTAACCGTTCGTGTTCTTGACATGCACCACGATGGTGAACCAAACACAGGTGATGACCTGACACTGGCGCAGCCCCGGGGCCTCCGTGGGCAGGAGCTCCAATGCGCGAACGTCGATTTCCATGTGAACTTCACCTCTCATACGGTCGCCACGGCCGGACCACCCGTTCCCGGACCCCCGGCCGAAGCGTCTCTCCGGGTTCCGTCTGCAGGCGTTCCACGGGGTTCCGTGACGTTCCATCACCCGGCCGAGGGCGTACAAAGGGCCGCCGGGCCGGAGCATTCACATATATGCGCAGGTCAGGAGGGGAGCAGGCGACGAAGTACCCTCGGAGACTGGGTGAAGAAACCTCTCGGATCTAGTCCTGCCCCGGCCAGCGGGGCGAGTTCGGCGACGGCGGGCAGGTCGGCCGGGGTGGCCTGCCGTACCCGGACGTCTGGTGCGTTAGCCCATCCGTCGGTGAGCTTGCGTTCGGTCACCTCCGCTGCGGCGGCTGCCCGGCGCAGGCGCTTGCCTTTACTTGTCAGGCCGGTTGCCTGTCGGTTCCGGCGGGTCAGGACAGAAGATTTCCTCGATGGCCAGGCCGAAGACGTCGGCGATGGTGAACGCCAAGGGCAGGCTGGGGTCGTACCGCTCGGTTTCGATGGCGTTGATGGCCTGCCGGGAGACTTGGCACCGGTCGGCCAGGTCGGCCTGGCTCCACCGGCGAGCCGCACGCAGTTCGCGCAGTCGGTTCTTCATGGCGCGCCGTCACCGGTGCAAGCGGGTACGCAGGTCCGCAATCAGCAGCCAGATTGCCACGCCACCGAGGAGGATCAACTGCGCGAGCTGATGGAGCTGGATGATGCCTGCGGCATCGAGCAGGGTAGCCACTTGCAGCCCTACGAGGACTGCGGCGAACGCGATGGCCATGCTCTCCAACTGAATCCTGCGCAGGTATTCGTCCGCGCGCCGGAATGCCCGCAGTAGCACCCAGGCCATCGCGAGGGTGAACACGGTGGTGGTCGCGATCCACCAGGCCTTCTGGGCGGTGCTCTGATCGGGGTTGCTGCCCAGGGCCAGGGCGATCCCGCCCAAAGTGACCACGGGTATGCCGTCGATGAGCACAGCGCGGCGAGCCGCACGTGTCACCTGGTCCTGCTGTACCTGCTTTGCCATGCGATGAATGTAATGCATCCCTTCCATAAAGTCAAGCAACCTTGACTTCATGGAAGGGACACCTTACATTTTGGCGATGTTGAACGAAAGACGACTCCCGCCGAGCGCTGCTCGGTACCGCCGTGGCGTCAGCCATCGCTTCCGTCCCGATGGCCACTGCGGCATTCGCCCAGTCGCGACCCGCCGCGGATTCGCCGGTCGCCGCCAACCCCACGCCGACTCCGGTGCCGCTTACCCTGCCCGCACCAACCGGTCCGCATCCCCTGGGCACTGGGCACGATCTGGTTGCACCTGGTCGACCGGGCACGCGTCGATCCCGGCAGGAATTCCCGCCCGGCCCGTGAACTTATGATCCAGATCTGGTACCCGGCACGCGCGGCCCATGCCACCCACCCGCGCCGTGGATGTCACCCGGTGGCGCCAAGCAGGAACAGGGCATCCCGTCCGCCACGCTGCTGCTACCGACCACGCACGCCCACCTGGCCCCACCGGCGAACGTGCAGCTCACGATGGATTCACGATGGGTTGAAGGAGTTGCGGAACACCAAGCGAACGCCCATGGAAGATCGCTGACTTCATCGCTGCCGCCCTCACACCTTCCCATTCGCGACAATTCGCATATAAGTAACTACACAGAGTTGCCAATCGAACGTGTGAGCGATATCCTGGGTCGTAGGTCGGCCGATCGATCCACGACAGGAGGTGGCCCGCGATGATGACCTCAGGGGCAGTGCTGCTGCCCGACCACCGGGCCCCTTCCTTCCCACCTCCGCACTCCTGCGCTCCCGCCGACCGTGACGGCCACGACCCCGGCCGCGACCCCGCCGCCGGGCTTTCCCTCATTGTCGGCTCCGGCGGTGTGCCGGTCCCGCACCCGCGAACACCTCCCCGGCGACGTCCCCGAACACCCAGGGCACAGGCAACCGACCGTATTCCCAGCGATTCCCGTGGCGCGGTCCTGCTGTTGGATCCCTCCCGAACCGACATCATCGCAGCCGACTCCGGCCGCGGATCCGGCAGCGGATCCGGCAGGAACGACGGCACCTCGCGTTCCGGCACCCCACACCCCGCAACGACGCGCTCCAGCGCCGCTGGTGCTGGTGCTGGTGCTGGTGGTGATGCGGGGTGCGGGGATCACCCTGACCGCCCTGACCGCCCTGACCGCCCTGACCGCCCTGACCGCCCTGACCGCCCTGATCATCCTGGCCGTTCTGATCATCCTGATCCGGGTTTGGCCGGCGCGGCGATACGGGACTTGCTGCGCCGGGTCGAGGCGCTCACCGCCGCCGGGTCGCCGGTGCCTTCCGACGCCGAGACGGCGATGGCCGAGATCGTGGCGTGGTCGCGGGTGATCGATCGGGCTGAGGCGGCGATCGCGGTCCGGCTGGGGGTGGCCGATGCCGGGAAAGGCCACCAGCTGTTCGGGCGGCGTTCGCTCGGGGCGTGGCTGGCCGCGGCCACCGGCTCCAGGGTCGCCCGGGCCGGGGAACGCCTCACCCTGGCCCGGCAACTGTCCCGCCTGCCCGACCTGGCCGCGCACCTGGCCGAGGGGAGTGTGCCGTTCGGAGCGGCGGCGGCCATCGCCTCAGCGGTCCGGCGTCTAGACGATGCCGATGCCCGGCTGGCCGAGCCGATCCTGCTGGACTTGGCGACCGATCCGGCGGCCACGGTGGAGGATGTGGCCCAGGCCGGTCAGGCGATCCTGGAGACCATCGACCCGGGCGGGCGGCTGGCCCGCGCCGCCGCTCAGACCGAACGCCAGCATCTCAACATCGCCGCCACCCTGGACGGGATGGGCCGCGTCACCGGCCTGCTGGACCCGGAACTGACGCTGCAGTTCCAGACCTGGCTCGAACCGCTGGCGGTCAAGAACGGCGCCGAGGACGCGCGTGATCACGGGCGGCGGATGGCCGACGCCCTGGCCGTCCGCCTCTCCGAGGGTGGGCGGCGGACGGTGATGCACGTGGCGGTCACCGAGCAGACCCTCACCGGCCAATCCGAGGACCCCGCCCACTTGCAGGACGGCACCGCGATCCCGGCCGCCGACGCCCGCCGCATGGCCTACACCGCCGACCTACGCCGCGTCCTGCGCGACGCCGACGGCGCCGTCCTGGATCTGGGCCGGGCCCGCCGGCTGGCCTCCACCGACCAACGCGAAGCCATCCTCGCCCAATACACCACCTGCAGCCGCCAAGGATGCGACATCCCCGCCTACCTCTGCGAAATCGACCACATCCAACCGTGGCACCCGGTCGGCCGCACCGACCTGGCCAACCTCGCCCCCCTCTGCACCCCCGACAACAAATGGAAATCCCGCCACCCCGACCGCGTCGAGATCATCGACCAGGGCAACGGCACCGTGGTGATGCGCTTCCACCGCCACCCCAAACTCCACCCCCGCCGCCGCCCCTGGCAACAACCCGGGCAGCCCCGGCAGCAAACAACCGCAAACTCCACCACAACCCCTGCCCCGCCCCGGGCGTCGCACCCAACCCCTGCCCCGCCCCGGGCGTCGCACCCAACCCCTGCCCCGCCCCGGGCGTCGCACCCAACCCCTGCCCCGCCCCGGGCGTCGCACCCAACCCCAGCGTCGCCCCGGGCGTCGCACCCGACTCCGGCCGCATACCCCGGACTCACCCCCGCCTGGAGGACGACACCATGACGGACGCCTACCGCATGCTGCAACTCATCGTCCTGCTCACACAGACCGGGCCGTAGGCGTGGGTGGCGGCATCTGCTCCAGTATCCGGCGAACCTCCACTACGTTCACGTCGGCGATGGCCGCCAGGTCCTCGGCCGGATACGGCCCGCCGCCGTGGCGTTCGATCATGGCCCGGATGGATTCTCGTGCGTCAGAGGCGTTCGAGGATGGTGGCGGTTGAGAGGGCGCCGCCGGCGCACATGGTGACGAGGGCGGTGGTGGTGTCGGAATGTTCCAGGGAGTGGAGGGCGGTGGTGATGAGGCGGGTGCCGGTGGCGCCGACGGGGTGGCCCAGGGCGATGGCGCCGCCGTTGGGGTTGACGCGGTCGAGGTCGGGGCGGTGCACGGTGGCCCAG
This sequence comes from Acrocarpospora sp. B8E8, assembly GCF_039871605.1. NCBI lineage: Bacteria > Bacillati > Actinomycetota > Actinomycetes > Streptosporangiales > Streptosporangiaceae > Acrocarpospora > Acrocarpospora sp. B8E8. The sequence continues at coordinate 106,194 of NZ_JBDPLV010000019.1, forward strand.
GAGAGGACGACCGAGGCGAAGGCCTCGTTGATCTCGATGAGGTCCAGGTCGGGGATGGCCATGCCGGTCTGGGCGAGGACCTTGGCGGTGGCGTCCACGGGGCCGTCGAGGTGGTAGTACGGCTCGGAGCCGACGAGGGCCTGGGCGAGGATGCGGGCCCGGGGGCGCAGCGACTGGCGGGCGGCGGCTTCCTCGCTCATGAGGAGGACGGCGGAGGCGCCATCGGAGATCTGGGAGGAGGTGCCGGCGGTGTGCAGGGCCTCCTCGCCGAGGATGGGCTTGAGGCGGGCGAGGCCGTCGACGGTGGTTTCGCGCAGGCCCTGGTCTCTGGTGATGGTTCCGTGCTCGGTGGTGATCGGGAGGATCTCGCGGTCGAAGCGGCCGTCGGCCCAGGCCTTGGCGGCCAACTGCTGGGAGCGGACGCCGAAGGCGTCGAGTCGGTCGCGGGTGATGCCGCGGCGTCTGGCGATGCGTTCGGCGGCGGTGAACTGGTCGGGGAGGTCGACGCGCCAGTCGTCGGGGCGGGGGTTGGCGGGGAGCACGTTGCTGCCGAGGGGCTGGCGGCTCATCACCTCGACGCCGCAGGCGATGCCCACATCGATCACCCCGGCCTGGATGAGCGCGGCCACCAGGTGCACGGCCTGCTGCGACGAGCCACACTGCGCGTCGACGGTCGTCACCCCGGTCTGGTACGGCAACCCCGCATAAAGCCACGCATGCCGCCCCACATGCCCGCCCTGCTCACCCGCCTGGGTCACGCACCCGGCGAACACCTGCCCCACCGACAGCGGATCGACCCCGGACCTCTCGATCAGGCCGTTGAGCGCCGCCGCGAGCAGGGCCTGCGGTTTCACCCCGGCCAGCCAGCCGTTGCGTTTGCCGATCGGTGTCCGGATCGCGTCGACGATCACCGGCATGCCCATGCAGACCTCCAGAACATCACTCTGGAGGGAATGTAACCCGTTCTACTTTGGACCGAAAGTCTAGAAGCCCGCCAGCAGCCGGTCCGCCGCGATCTCGATGCGCCGCTGGATCTGCTCGTACGTCCTGCGGCTGCGCAACATCTCCAGCAGCTCGTGCACCCAGACGCTGGACAGCGACCCGGCCAGCGCGAACTGCTCCTCGGTGGCGAGCTCGGGGGTGAGCCCGTCGGCCGCGACCCGCAGCAGCAGCCCGGTCATGCGATCGCCGAACGGGGTGTCCACCTCGGCCATGATCAGAGATCGGATCAGTGCGTCCGCCAGTTCGGGCTCCCGCATCAGCCCCCGGGTGGCGCGCATCAGCACGTCGACCGCCCGTCCCGCCGGGGTCGCCGCCTGCGGAGGCCGCCGCTCGATGCTCGACTCCAGCAGATCGAGCTCCTCGCCGACGACGGCGACCACCAGATCCATCTTGGACGGGAAATACCGATAGAGCGTGCCAAGTGCGACGCCCGCGCGTTCGGCCACCGTGCGCATCTGCATCGCCTCGACCCCGCCACGGGACGCCAGCGCCGCGGCCGCCTGCACGATCCGCCTGCGCCGCTGATGCTGGCTCCGGGTACGGACACCATGGGCAGCGGAGCCGGGGGCGGAGGCCTGTCTGGGCACAGGATCAACGCCGGGGCCCACCTCGGCCACGTCCGTGATCACCCGTGTAGAGCGCATAAGAACACGTTATCTGATTTCCCTCCGTCCCGACTGGTTACTCACCGGTCACAAGCCACCACCAACACGCACGTATTTCACGATTTATCCACATGTAACGCCCGTGGAATCCGGCGCGGCTATGGACACAGAATAGAATCTGTTCTACTTTGCCTCTCGGTTGGCCTGAATCCAGTACGCCTGTGAGCACACCCTGGAGCGCCGGTGGACTTCAATCTGGACGAAACACAGACCGAGATCCGCACCCTCGCGGCCGACCTCCTCACCCGGGAGGCCACCCCGGCCCGGCTGGAGGCGTACGACAAGAGCGGCAAGCCCTACGACGCGGACCTCTGGCAAACGCTCGCCAAAGCAGGACTTATCGGCATTTGCCTCCCCGAATCAGCGGGCGGCGCCGGATACGGCCCGGTCGAACTGGCAGTGATCCTGCGCGAAGCGGGCGCGAGAGTCGCCCCCGTGCCGCTCGCTCCCAGCCTGGTCGCCGGCCTGACGATCGCCCAGCACGGGACACAAGCCCAGAAAGACGCCCTCGCCCCCCTGGCCGAAGGCGAGATCACCCTGACCTACGCCCTCAGGGAACCCGGCGCCGACCTCCAGGATCCCCCCAAGACCACCGCCACCGGCAACCGCCTCACCGGCCGCAAAAGCCTCGTCTCGTACGCCACTGAGTCCGCCGGAATCCTGCTGACCGCCGACACAGGCACCCACTCCCAGCTCTATCTCGTCGACCCGGCGGACGTCACCATCACCGACGCCCCCCTCTCCACCGGCGAACCCGGCTCGGTGATCACCCTCCAGGACACCCCCGGCCAGCCCGTCGGCGACGCCACCGCGGCCGAGGCGCTCAAGCTCAACGCCCTCGCCGCGATCACCGCCACCGCCTCCGGCGTGCTCTCCGGCGCCCTCACCCTCACCACCGACTACATCAAGACCCGCCGCCAGTTCGACCGCGCCCTCGCCGAATTCCAGGCCGTAACGGTACAGATCGCCGACGTCTACATCGCCGGACGAGCGCTCGACGTCGCCGTCTGGTCGGGCGCGTGGCGGCTGGCCCAGGGACTTCCCGCCGAGCAGGACCTGGCGATCGCTGCCTTGCACACCGCCGACTCCGCGCTCCGCGCCCTCTACACCTGCCAGCACCTGCACGGCGGCATCGGCCTGGACGTCTCCTACCCGCTGCACCGCTACTTCGCCTGGGGCAAACACGCCGCCCACCTGCTCGGCGGCGCGGAGGCCCAGCTGGACCTGATCGGAGCTCTGGTCTGATGTTCATCGAACTCAACGCCCAGCAGCAGGCCCTCCGCGATGAACTACGCGAATATTTCACCACCTGTCTCACCGCCGAGGAGCGCAAGAAGATCGCCGAGGACCCGTTCGGCGAGGCGTACATGGCGCACTGCCGCCGCCTCGGCAGCGCCGGCATGCTGGGCATGGGCTGGCCCACCGAGTACGGCGGCCGCGGCTACGGCCCCCTGGAGCAGCAGATCTTCGCCAACGAGATCGCCCGCGCCGAGGTGCCGTACCCGATCATCACCCTGCAGACGGTCGGCCCGACCCTGATGCAGTACGGCACGGCGGAGCAGAAGGAGTTCTTCCTGCCGCGCATCCTCGCCGGGGAGTGCCATTTCGCCATCGGCTACAGCGAACCGGGCGCGGGCACCGACCTGGCCTCGCTGCGCACCACTGCGGTCCGGGACGGCGACGACTACGTCGTCAACGGCCAGAAGGTCTTCACCTCGGGCGCGCACTACGCGCAGTACATCTGGCTGGCCGTCCGCACCGACCCGGACGCGAAGAAACACCGGGGCATCACGATGATGATCGCCGCCACCGACGACCCCGGCTACTCCTGGACCCCGATCGTCACGATGGACGGACGCCACCACACGAACGCCACCTACTACACCGATGTCCGGATACCGGCGGGCATGGTGGTCGGCGAGGAGAACAAGGGCTGGGATCTGATCGTCAACCAGCTCAACCACGAGCGGGTGACGCTGGGCCCGGCGGGCAACATCGCCCACACCTACCTCAGGTTCGAGCGCTGGGCCCGCGACACCGGCCTGATCGAACACCCGGCCGTCCGCCGAGCTCTAGCCCAGATATACGCATATTTCCGGACCAATGAGCTGCTCAACTGGCAGGTCGCCGCCAACATGAACCTCGGCTGGCTGGGCGCCCCCGACGCCTCCGCCACCAAGATCTACGGCTCGGAGCGCATGCAGGACGTCGGCCGGATCGTCGGCGAGACCCTCGCCAGATTCGGCGACCCCGCCGACGAGCAGACCCGCGACCTGATCGAGCGGGTGGACCGCGGCGTCAAGGGCGGCCTCGTCCTCACCTTCGGCGGCGGCGTCAACGAGGTCCAGCGCGAGCTGATCGCCATGCTCGGCCTGGGGCTCCCGAGGCCGCCCCGATGACCGACCTCCACGACCTGGCCGCGAAGGTCATCGCCGAAGGCGAGGGCCCGCGGCTGCCCACACCCAGCCCGGTGGATCGCACGATGATCCGGCACTGGACCGAGGCGATGGGCGACACCAACCCGCGCTACCAGGGCCCCGACGCCATCGCGCCCCCCGCCATGATCCAGGTCTGGAGCATGGACGGCCTGAACGGCAGGACACGGACCCGCGCCCCTCTCGACGACCTGCTCGACGCCCTCGACGCGGCCGGATACACCGGCGTCGTGGCCACCAACTGCGAGCACACCTACCACCGCCCGCTCGTCCCTGGCGAGGAACTCACCTCCGCCACCCGGACGACCGATATGACCGGCCTGAAGAAGACTGCGCTCGGTGACGGATATTTCGTGACCTGGCAGGTCACCTGGTACGCGCAGGACGAACCGGTCGCGGAAATGATCTTCAGGTTGCTTAAGTTCCGCCCCCGGGAGGAAAGATCCCCCTCCGAGGGGCGGAAGCCGTACCCCCTGCGACCGGCGGTGAACCGGGACACGGAGTTCTTCTGGGAAGGTGCCAGGAGCGGAGAGCTCCGGATCCAGAAGTGCGGCGACTGCGGTGAGCTGCGACATCCCCCGGGCCCTGTCTGCCCGTCGTGCCGCTCTGCCAAGCGCACGTACGCGGTGGCGGCGGGCACCGGTGTGGTCTACAGCTACGTCGTGCACCACAACCCGCCGGTTCCGGGACGCGAGACGCCTTTCGTCGTCGCTGTTGTGGAACTGCCGGAAGGGGTACGGATCGTGGGGAACGTCGTGGACTGCGCACCAGCGGAGGTGGAGATCGGCATGCCCGTCCGGGTCACCTTCCGCGAGATGGACGACGAACTGACGCTGCCCTTGTGGACACCGGGAGAGTCCTGACATGCGAACGCTGGAGATGGCCGTCGGCACCACGCTCCCCGAGCTGGTGATCCCGCTCACCCCGACCCTGATCATCTCAACCGCGCTCGCGACCCGCGACTTCACCCCGGTCCACCACGACGTCGAACTCGCCCGCGCTCAAGGCTCCCAGGACATCTTCCTCAACATCCTGACGACGATGGGCCTGATGGAGCGTTTTGTCACCGACTGGGCCGGACCGGAAGCTCTGATCCGCGGCATCAACGTCAAACTCGGTGTCCCGGCGTACGCGGGGGATACCCTCACCTTCACCGGCACCGTCGCGGAGCGTGACGGCGACATCGGGACCGTCGACGTGCGCGGCACGGTCTCGCTGGGCGCCCACGCCACGGGCACGGTCCGCTTCTCCCTCTGAACGAGAGGTTCTCCATGGCTGGTACGGCGCTTGCGGGCATCGGCGCGACCGAGTTCTCCAAGAACTCCGGCAGATCCGAACTCCAGCTGGCCGCGGAAGCGGTCTTCGCCGCCCTCGACGACGCCGGACTCGCCCCCTCGGATGTGGATGGTCTCGTTACTTATACGCAGGACAGCAACCAGGAGATCGCGCTCGCGCGTGAGGTCGGCATCGGCGACCTGACCTATTTCTCCAGGGTGCACTACGGCGGCGGCGCGGCCTGTGGCACGATCGCGCACGCCGCGATGGCCGTGACCACCGGAGCTGCGGAGGTGGTCGTCTGCTATCGGGCGTTCAACGAGCGGTCCGGGCGCCGGTTCGGGCAGCCCGACGCGGGGCTCGGCGGCGAGCCGTCGTCGCTGGGGCTGGAGATGAGCTGGCATGTGCCCTATGGGCTGATGACTCCGGCCGCGTGGGTAGCCATGTTCGCGCAGCGTTATATGCACGAATATGGCGTTAAATCCGAAGATTTCGGGCGGGTGGCGGTGGCGATGCGGCGGCATGCGGCCGGCAATCCGGCGGCCTGGTTCTACGAGCGGCCGATCACGCTGGCCGACCATCAGGCTTCGAAGTGGATCGTGGAGCCGCTGCACCTGCTCGACTGCTGCCAGGAGAGCGACGGCGCCGTGGCCCTCGTCGTCACCTCTGCCGACCGGGCGCGCGATCTTCGGCGCACCCCCGCGCTGATCGCGGCGGCGGCCCAGGGCGCGGGAGCCGGCCAGATGATGATGACCAGCTACTACCGCGATGACATGACCGGCCTAGCCGAGATGGGCGTAGTCGGCCGCAAATTGTGGGAAATTTCGGGACTCAGGCCGTCAGATATGCAGGCGGCCATTCTTTATGATCATTTCACCCCGTTTGTCCTGACTCAGCTGGAAGAACTGGGGTTCTGCGCCCGGGGCGAAGCCAAGGATTTCATCCGCGACGGCGGCATCGAGATCGACGGCCACCTCCCCGTCAACCCCCACGGCGGGCAGCTCGGCGAAGCCTACATCCACGGCATGAACGGCATAGCCGAAGCCGTACGCCAAATCAGGGGCACCTCGGTCAACCAGGTCCCCGACCTGGAGAACGTCCTGGTCACCGCCGGCACCGGAGTCCCCACCAGTGGCCTGATCCTGACCCGAGGTTAGGGCGTCACCAGCGTCGGCACCGAGAAGAACACCAGCAGCGCGATGGCCAGGCAGATGGCGAACCCGATCAGCTCCCACAGCCAGTCATAGTGGTGCTCGCCCACCTTGATCGGCTTGACCTTCCGCTTCCGCTTGCGCTGCCTCGGCCGCTCACTCTCGCGCCCGGCCATGGCGGCTCGCGCCAGCGCGCTGGGCGTGTCGTCCACCGTGGTCGTGCCACCAGGAAGATCGTCATCCAGCACCGGAAGCGTGGCAGCAACCTCGACCCGAGCCTCCCGAGCATCTTCGACCCGAGCTTCCTCGGCGGCAGCCGCACCCTCGGCGACCACCGGCTTGGCCACGGGTTCCACCGTGGGCGCCACCGCGGTCTCGACCTTGGCGTCGGCCCTGACGTCGACCCTCGCCTCGGCCCGGGATTCGGCCGGGGCATCGAGTCTGGAATCGAGTCTGGAACCGGCCCCGGCATCGACTTGAGCTTCGGCCCTGGTTCCGGCTTCGGGCTCGGCCGGATTTCCAGCCGCCGCCGCTTCCTCCGCTTCCGCGGGCGTGAAGGCGTCGAACGACTCCATCTTCTCGAAGGTCGCCAGACCCTCCTCGACCAGCGCCTCCACCTGATCGACCGGCCGCAGCGGAGCCTTCGGCGCGATCCGCTTCCGCCGGGGATAGGTATCCGACAGCACCCGCAGAATCGACCCGCGGATCCGCGGCATCGGCTCGGTCAGCGCCTCGTGCCGCCGCCGCCCCTGCGGCTTGGCCTGCTCGGCAGGCTCCGCGAGCCCCTCGGCCTGCACCAGGCAGGCGTTGCTGACCTCGTCCGGGGGCTTCAACGGCAACGGCCACACCGGCGTGGTCGGCCATAACTTCTTGGTGATCAGACCAGGGGGTTGCGCCGCCGACGGCTCCTCAAAAGGGAGCGCCGACAGCACGCGCTGGCGTACACCGTGGGCGGGCTGCCGCCACGGCAACCGGGCCAGCACGTCCTCGATCGGGGCGACGCCGATGGCGTCGTAGATCTCGGCCACGTCCGGTGGAACGAACGGAGCCTCACGGGCGGCGGTCACGGCGGTCGCGAGGGTCTGGCCGAAACGGTTCCTGGCGCTGGTGGTCAGCTCGGCGGCGGTGTCGACGGCCACGTCGAGCACCCAGGAGAGCTCGTTGACGTTCAGCCCGCAGCCCGCGGACAGCAGCAGCACCTCGCGCTGGTGCGGCCGGATGTCCCGGAACACGCGCTCGATCAGCGCGGTCGCCGGGTCGGCCACCGAATCGACGGCGGGCAGGGCGTAGCTGACGTCGCGACGGTAGATCTCGCGGCGGGCGAGCGCGTACAGGGCGGCACGCTGCGGCTCGCTGCCGGGAACGCTGGTGAGCACGGCCACCAGGGCGTCGGCGGCGGAGGCGGTCTCACCGAGCTGATCGTGACAGTACGCGAACAGCCCGGCGGCGTGACGCTCGTAGAGCTCGGCGATCAGATCGCTCCGGGAGCGATGACCGGTGAGCGGTTGTGTCACGGCCGGTACCTCTGGGGTTCCTGTGGAGGGATCGTAAGAGCAATCATGCCAAGGTCGCGCCCTCCGGCGCACTATATAGCCGCCTTTTTGATTGGATATTTGGTGCGGCTTATCGATAGATCATTCCGAAGTTCCAATTAGGTCGCCCCAGGCGACAGAACAGACAGCCGCCTCGTAGGCTGGCTGGCGAGATCGACTGCTGGACGTTCAAGCCGGCCGTGCCGGAGGCGCGGCCATAGCAAAGGTCACGAGTGATCAGATTTGACGGCGTCACCAAGCGCTACGCGGATGGGACCGTGGCTGTGGACAACCTCAGTCTGGAGGCGGCGAGCGGGACGATCACCGTCTTCGTCGGGCCTTCCGGCTGTGGCAAGACCACCTCGCTGCGCATGATCAATCGAATGATCGACGCGACCACGGGCCGGATCACGCTGGACGGCCAGGACGTCAAGGCCATCGAACCGGCCACCCTCCGCCGCGGCATCGGCTACGTCATCCAGCAGGCCGGGCTCTTCCCGCATCGCACGATCGTGGACAACATCGCCACCGTGCCGTACCTGCTGGGCTGGGACCGGAAGAAGGCCAGGGCGCGGGCCATGGAGCTGCTCGAACGGGTGGGCCTGGACCCGAAGCTGGCCAAGCGGTATCCGTTCCAGCTGTCCGGCGGGCAGCAGCAGCGGGTCGGCGTGGCCCGGGCGCTGGCCGCCGATCCGCCGGTGCTGCTCATGGACGAGCCGTTCAGCGCGGTCGACCCGATCGTCCGGACGAGCCTGCAGGAGGAACTGCTGCGGCTGCAGTCCGAGCTGCACAAGACCATCGTGTTCGTCACCCACGACATCGACGAGGCGGTCAAGCTGGGGGACACGGTCGCGGTGTTCCGGGTGGGCGGGCATCTGGCCCAGATCAGCGATCCGGCCACGCTGCTGAGCGCGCCCGCCGACGACTTCGTGCGCGAGTTCCTCGGCCGCGACCGCGGCATCCGCCGCCTGTCGTTCGTCCCGGCCGCGGACGTGCCGCTGAGTCCGCCGCCTGACACCCTCGTGGTGGACGACGGCAAGCCGGTGGGATGGAAGTCCGACGACGGGACACGGCCGTACGGGAGCTTCAATCCGGCGACGGACTCGCTGCGGGCCGCGCTGGACGCGGCGCTGCTGTCGGTGAACGGCGTGGCGGTGGCCGTGGACGGCGACGGCAAGGTGCTCGGCGTGGTCGCCAGGGACGCCCTGGACGCCGCCGTGTCGGGAGTTGCCCGTGGATGAGCCGCTCATCCGGTGGGACTGGATCGCCAGGAACTGGGACAACGGCAGCCCGCTCGCGATCAGGACCCTGCTGGAGAACCACATCGTCATGGCGTTCGTGCCGGTCGTCTTCGGGCTGATCCTGGCGATCCCGCTGGGCCTGGCCTGCGCCCGCTGGCGGCTGCTCTACCAGCCCACCACCGCCCTGATGAACATCGTGTACGCCATGCCCTCGCTCGCCCTGTTCTCCATCCTGCTGTCGGTGACCGGCCTCACCCAGACCACCGTGATCATCCCGTTGACGCTGTTCTCGCTGGCCGTGCTGATCCCGTCCGTGGTGGACGGGATGACCTCGGTCCCCGATCACGTGCGGCAGTCGGCCACGGCGATGGGCTTCCGGCCGCTGCGGCGGCTGGTCCTGGTCGAGCTGCCGATCGCCACGCCGGTGGTGCTGGCCGGGACCCGGGTGGCCACCGTGGCCAGCATCAGCCTGGTCAGCGTGGGCGCGCTGATCGGCCAGGGCGGCCTGGGCGCGCTCTTCACCGACGGCTGGCAGCGGCAGTTCTCCACGCCGATCATCGTGGGCATCGCCCTGATCGTCCTGCTGGCCGTCGCCGCGGACCTGGTGCTGATCGTGCTGCAACGGCTGCTGACGCCGTGGTCGCGGGCCAGGAGGTCGGCGTGAACTGGCTGATCGACTTCTTCGGGGAGCCGGCCAACTGGTCGGGTCCCGACGGCATCCCCACCCGGCTGCTCCAGCACGTCGAGTTCTCCCTGCTCGCGTTCGCGATCGCCGCGATCACCGCGCTGCCGCTCGGGCTGTGGGTCGGCCACACCGGGCGCGGCGCCGTGCTCGTGGTGCTGTCGGCCAACGCCGCCAGGGCGCTGCCGACGCTGGGCCTGCTGGTGCTGGTCGTGCTGCTCATCGGGGTGGGCACGATCTGGCCGGTGCTGATCCCGCTGATCGCGCTGGCGGTCCCGCCGATCCTGGTCAACGCGTACGAGGGCATCAGGAACGCGGACGCGGACCTGCGTGACGCCGCCTACGGCATGGGGCTGCGCGGGCGGCAGGTACTGTTCAGCGCGCTGGTCCCGGTCGCGCTGCCGCTGATCCTGCTGGGCCTGCGGCTGGCCGCGATCCAGGTGGTGGCCACGGCCACCGTCGCCGCGTACGTCGGGCTTGGCGGTCTGGGCCGCTACATCATCGACGGTCTGGCCACCAAGGACTATCCCAGTGTCTTCGGGGGAGCGGTGCTGGTCGTGCTGCTGGCGCTGGCCGTGCAGTTCGGCTTCGCGCTGCTCAACCGGGTGGTCGTCTCGCCGGGGGTGCGCCAGGTCCGCTAATCTCACCTTTACCCCCCGAATTTGAAGGGATATTTCTCGATGAAACGCCTCATACTCACCGCGGTCGCCGCGGTGTTCACTCTGTCCGCGTGCGGGGGCGGATCCGATCCGCTCAGTCAGGCCACGCCTACCGCCGCCGCGCCGGCCAGTTCGGGGGGAACGACCGCCGCCAGCGTCACCGTCGGCTCGTTCGACTTCCCGGAGAGCGTGCTGCTCGCCTCGATCTACGCCCAGGCTCTGCAGGCCAAGGGCGTGACGGTCACGGAGAAGCCCAACATCGGCAGCCGCGAGATCGTCTACGACCAGATCAAGAGCGGTGGGCTGACCATCCTGCCGGAGTACATCGGCTCCCTGCTGGCCTTCGTCGACTCCAGCGCCACCGCCAAGAGCACCACGGACGTGGTGACCGCGCTGGGCACCGCCCTCCCGCCCGAGCTGCAGGTCCTCGCCCCGTCGGCGGCGCAGGACAACAACTCGCTGACGGTCAGCAAGGAGACCGCCACCAAGGACAACCTGAAGACGATCGAGGACCTGGCCAAGGTCTCCAAGGACTACATCGTGGGCGGCCCGCCGGAGTTCAAGGACCGCCAGGAGGCGAACTTCAAGACCGTCTACGGCCTGGAGTTCAAGCAGTGGGAGCCGACCGGCGCCACCACCGCCGAGGCCATCAAGAGCGGCACCATCCAGGTCGGCAACGTCTTCACCACCGAGCCCAAGATCATCCTCTACGACCTGGTCTCCCTCGAGGACAACAAGAGCGCGTTCGCGGCCGAGAACGTCACCCCGCTCGTCTTCAAGGCCGGCGTGGACGACACCGTGAAGTCCACCCTGGACGCGATCTCGGCCAAGCTCACCACCCAGGGCCTGCTCGACATGATGAAGAAGATCACCGTCGACAAGGACGACCCGCCCGCGGTCGCCAAGGACTGGCTGACCCAGAACGGCCTGCTGTAGCAATTGGAAAGTCGTGATCTGGACAGCCGCAGCGGTGAGTCGCTAGGTCGGCGGCTGTCTAGCCACCTGGAACCCTGGCCCCCACGTGGGGGCTAGGGTTTTCCGGTGAGCGAGTTCACCGAGGCGATGGCGCAGCTGGCCGGGGGAGTGGCCGTGGTCACAGTCCGGGACGGCCGCGACGACGTCGGCAACACGGTCAGCACCTTGCTCTCGGTCTCCGCCGAACCCCCCTTGATCCTGGTCAGCCTGACCTCCTCCAGCTACCTGGCCGAACTCCTGCTCCGCCAGGATCGCTGGGCGGCCAGCCTGCTCGCCGACGGCCAGCAGGCCATCGCCTCCCGCTTCGCCACCCCCGGCCGCCCCGGCGCCCGCCTACTCCTCGCCGGCACCCCGCACCATCGCGGCACCGTCTCCGAGGCGCTCCTCATCGACGACGGCGTCGCCGCCCTCGAAGCCGAAACCACCCGCGTCGTCCCCGCCGGCGACCACACCCTCTTCCTCGCCACCGTCCTGTCCGTCGACTACGTCGACACCGTCAGGTCCCCCCTGGTCCGCCTCCGCTCCCGTTACCGCCCCGTCGGCTAGCGCATGCGCCGACCGAACCGCCCAGACCGCCAGGAGGGCGCTGATCATGCCGGAGAACTGAACGACAATCCGCCAGAAGATAGAGGGAATGGGGACGATGGTCGGCAAGTCCAGCTGGTGCCACCAGATCATGTGACCTACCGCCAGGTTGGCCCAGGCCGGCCACAGTGCTCGCCAGGACCAGCGGCCGTCCAGCCGTTGGGCGACCAAGATCATCCCTAGCCAGATCGAGTGCACGACCGAATTGAGGTTGACGACAAAGATCCATTCAATGGACATGGGCAGGGCGAGAACGTCGAAGACGACGTAGACCGCGATCATTTCCACGACACTGATCGCGCCGAAGATCGAAGTCAGCCACCGCAACAGCGGTCGCGTGCCGGTCAGGACCCGCTGAAACAGGACGACAAGCAGGACATTCATCAGGATCAGCGGGAGGATGGGACTTGGGGCGATGTATCGGAGAAACCAGAGCAGCAGGTAGCCTCCGGCGGCCCAGTAGAGAGTTCGGCGCAGGCCGTCGACGCCTCCGGTCCACCAGGGCGACCGCAGCGGTGGAGTCGTCCTGGCGGGTCCCCGGGCAACCTGCCAGATCGCCCAGACGATGATCACCGCTGCCGCGATCCGCAGCGGCGCGAAGATCACCGCCTCATCGAACGGCGGATACCAGGTCTGCGCGATCATCCAGTCGGGGAGGTCGTCGCCCACGAGATTGAGGTAGGCGCTCGCCGCCGTGAAGATCACGGCGTATCCGCCGGCGAGGATCACACCGATGACCCAGAAGCGATATCTGCTCATGCGTGTGTCCTCCTGAATGATCAAATGTCGCCCTCATTATCGGGACTCACGCGAGGCTTCAGGAGGAGTGAAGTGAATCTTTCGGGCGCGGGGGGTGGGTGTGGAGGAGGTTCTGGGGCAGGGTAGGACCGGCGGCGGGTTAGGCAAGGAGTGAGGCAGCGTGGATGACCAGACGCGTAGGGATTTGGATCGGCTGGCCGGGGGGGCGCATCACGATCCGCATGCGATCCTGGGTGGTCATCTGACCGCGGACGGGGTCGTCATCCGGGTGTTGCGGCCGTTCGCGGAGAAGGTCGAGGCGCTGGTCGACGGGGCCGCGTATGCGCTGCGGCATGTGGCGTTCGGGGTGTTCGAGGTGGTTTTGCCGGGGCTGGATAAGATCCCGGCGTACCGGATCAGGGTGGGCTATTCGGGCGAGGAGCCGTACGAGGCGGGAGATCCGTACCGGCACTGGCCCACGCTCGGGGAGGTGGACCTGCACCTGATCGGGGAGGGGCGGCACGAGCGGCTCTGGGAGGTGCTCGGCGCGCGGGTGCTCGACCACGACGGTGAGGTGGGTACGGCTTTCGCGGTCTGGGCCCCCAACGCGCTGGGCGTGCGGGTCATCGGCGAGTTCAACCACTGGAACGGGGGCGGCCATCCGATGCGGTCGCTGGGCCGGTCGGGGGTCTGGGAGCTGTTCATCCCGGGAGTCGAGGCGGGCTCGCGGTACAAGTTCGAGATCCTCGGCGTGGACGGGGTGTGGCGGAGCAAGGCCGACCCGATGGCCCGGCGCACCGAGGTCCCCCCGCAGACCGCCTCCGTGGTCGACAAATCCGAATATGTCTGGAACGACGAGGAGTGGCTGGCCGAGCGTTCGGCGCGGGACGCGCTGGCCGCGCCGATGAGCACCTACGAGGTGCATCTCGGGTCGTGGCGGCCAGGGCTCTCCTATCGGGAACTGGCCGAGCAACTCACCGCGTACGTCACGGACATGGGGTTCACCCACGTCGAGTTCCTGCCTGTCGCCGAGCACCCGTTCGGCGGCTCCTGGGGCTACCAGGTGACCTCCTACTACGCGCCGACGTCCAGGTTCGGCGGCCCCGACGACTTCCGGTTCCTCGTCGACACCCTGCACCAGGCCGGGATCGGCGTGATCGTCGACTGGGTGCCCGCGCACTTCCCGATGGACGACTGGGCGCTGGCCCGCTTCGACGGCACCCCGCTCTACGAGCACGCCGACCCCGAACGCGGCGAGCATCCCGACTGGGGCACCTACGTGTTCGACTTCGGCCGCCGCGAGGTGCGCAACTTCCTGGTCGCCAACGCGGTCTACTGGCTGCGCGAGTTCCATGTCGACGGGCTGCGGGTGGACGCGGTGGCCTCGATGCTCTACCTGGACTACTCACGCCGGGACGGCGAGTGGACGCCCAACATCTACGGCGGCAGGGAGAACCTGGACGCGATCGAGTTCCTCAAGGAGATGAACACGCTCGCCTACCGGGAGGCCCCCGGGATCGTGACGATCGCGGAGGAATCCACCGCCTGGCCCGGGGTGTCGCGGCCGGTGCACCTGGGCGGGCTCGGGTTCGGCTTCAAATGGAACATGGGGTGGATGCACGACGCACTGGCGTACATGAAGCACGAGCCGGTGTTCCGGCAGTATCACCATCACCAGCTGACCTTCTCCTTGATGTACGCCTACTCGGAGAATTTCGTGCTGCCGCTCTCGCATGACGAGGTGGTGCATCTGAAGGGTTCGCTGCTGGCCAAGATGCCCGGTGACGAATGGCAGCGCTTCGCGAACCTGCGCGGGCTCTACGCGTTCATGTGGGCGCATCCGGGCAAGCAGCTGCTGTTCATGGGTGGCGAGTTCGGCCAGGGCTCGGAATGGTCGGAGTCGAAGGGGCTCGACTGGTGGGTCCTGGATTTCGACTTCCATCAGGGTGTGCAACGCCTGGTCAAGGACCTGAACCGGGTGTACGCGTCGACGCCCGCCCTCTTCTCGCAGGATTTCACCCCTGACGGATTCCGCTGGATCGACGCCGACGACGCGCCGGGGAACGTCTTCTCCTTCCTCAGGTACGGCTCCGACGGCTCGGTTCTCGCCTGCGTGGCCAACTTCTCCGGCGGGCCGCACGAGGACTACCACCTCGGGCTGCCGCGGGAGGGGCGCTGGGAGGAGGTGCTCAACACCGACGCGTACGAATACGCCGGCAGCGGCATCGGCAACCTCGGCGAGGTCATCGCCACCGACGACCCCCATCACGGTTTGCCCTGCTCCACCCACCTCCGGGTACCCCCCCTGGGCGCCGTCTGGCTCCTCCACAAATCGGAAATTTCCGACATCTAATTAAATAGGCGAAATGAATGACCTTGGGATTTATTAACGTGCATTAGGGTTCGACTGCACTCTTTCGTGGTGATGTCTGGAATGGAAGTGTCTCGGCGGTAATGGCGTCGGGATGCGAAATTCCGGAATTTCTTCCCACATAGGAGGAGTGCTACCTCATGCGAGGTCACATCTACTTCCGGCGTGCCGTGGCCACCACGCGCGCCACCTACGCGGAGGCGGGCGGTGCGATGGTCGACGTCGGCCTGCCAGGCATCCCAGCCGACCCGGCCCGGCCAGTCCTGCTCCCCTGCGTCGACGCACCCGGCCGCGAGGCCACCTGCCCCACCGACGCCCGGGAGAAAACCCAGGACACCACCATTATCGACTCCATTCCCGCCTCCCTGAAACCCCGCGACTAGACCTCAGTACCCGAAACCGCGTCACCCGGTGACGCGTTGATATTCCTTCTCGTGGCCTCTGCGCCGCGTCGTTCCCTTCATGGGAGCAATATTGGCGGGCAGCACTTCAGCCGAGCCCGCCCGTGGTTAGAACAACGACCGGCGCACAATTCGGATAGTCGACACGTGCGCCGGTTGTTGTCCCCTCCTCGTACGTCCTCGACGTCCTCGCGGCGTGATTCGGATGCGAATCGGCATTGGAACGGTCTAACGCCCGGATGTCCGCCGATCGTAGGTTCTCCTCATCCGGCCGGAAGAGCCGGTTCCACCAAGGAGGGGACCATGATCGAGAGGCCTCGCCTTAGGTCAGGGTTAAGCGGACATTAACCCCGATGTCGCCCCATTGACCCTGCTCCATGATTGACCGTACGCTCCGGGAGTAACTCATAGGAAACTTTCCTATTAGTACGAGGGACTGACCCTATCTGACCTGGAGCAACCCTTGCGTCGAATGACATTCGGGTCCTTGATCGCTGCGGCGGCGCTGTTGGTGCCGTTGGGGGTCGGGACGGCTATCGCTGCAACTCCGGCTACCGCCACCTATGCCGTCACCTCCGACTGGGGCTCCGGCTTCGAGGCGAAGGTGACGGTCCGGGCGGGCGACTCCGCGCTGGCCAGCTGGCGCGTCGAGTTCGACGTCCCGGCGGGAACCGCCATCAGCTCGGCCTGGGACGCCGACATGACGAAGAGCGGCAACCACTACACCTTCGTGAACAAGGGGTGGAACGGGGCGGTTCCGGCGGGCGGGCAAGCTTCGTTCGGCTTCATCGGGGCGCCCGGCGGGCTGGCTGCCGTACAGAACTGCACCCTCAACGGAGCGGCCTGCACCGGCGGCACGAACCCGTCACCCTCGCCGTCGCCCAGCCCGACCGCGAGCCCGAGCCCGACCGCGAGCCCCAGCCCGAGCCCGAGCCCGAGTCCCACGCCGACCTCGCCGCCCGGGCGTAAGGTCATCGGCTACTTCACCAACTGGGGCGTCTACGGGCGCAACTACCACGTGAAGAACCTGGAGACCAGCGGCTCCGCCGCCAAGCTCACCCACATCCTGTACGCCTTCGGCAACGTCAGCGGCGGCCAGTGCTCGCTCTCCGACACCTACTCCGACTACGACAAGTTCTACTCGGCGGCGGACTCGGTGAACGGCGTGGCCGACACCTGGGACACCGGCGCGCTGCGCGGCAACTTCGGCCAGCTGCGGCGGCTGAAGGCCATGCACCCCGGCCTGAAGGTGATCTTCTCCTTCGGCGGCTGGACCTACTCCGGCGGCTTCACCCAGGCCGCCGCCAACCCGACCGCGTTCGCGAACTCCTGCTACAACGTGGTCGAGGACCCGCGCTGGGCGGACGTGTTCGACGGCATCGACATCGACTGGGAGTACCCGAACGCCTGCGGCCTGACCTGTGACACCAGCGGCTTCGCCTCCTTCAAGAACCTGATGCAGGCGATCCGCAACAGGTTCGGCGCGAACAGCCTGGTGACAGCGGCGATCACCGCCGACGGCACCAGCGGCGGCAAGATCGACGCGGCGGACTACGCGGGCGCGGCGCAGTATGTGGACTTCTACATGCCGATGACCTACGACTTCTTCGGCGCCTTCGCCCCGCAGGGCCCGACCGCTCCGCACTCGCCGCTGACGTCCTACACCGGCATCCCGCAGGCGGGTTTCTACTCCGACGCGGCGATCCAGAAGCTCAAGTCCAAGGGCATCCCGTCCAGCAAGCTGCTGCTCGGCATCGGCTTCTACGGCCGGGGCTGGACCGGGGTGACCCAGAGCGCGCCGGGTGGTTCGGCCACGGGCGCCGCGCCGGGCACGTACGAGGCGGGCATCGAGGACTACAAGGTCCTCAAGACCAAGTGCCCGGCCAACGGCACGGTCGCCGGCACCGCGTACGGGTTCTGCAACGGCCAGTGGTGGGGATACGACACCCCCAGCACGATCACCGGGAAGATGACCTACGCCAAGAACCAGGGCCTGGCGGGCGCCTTCTTCTGGGAGACCAGTGGTGACACCAGCAACGGTGAGCTGATCAGCGCCATCTACAACGGTCTCCGCTAGCCACCCCCGGATCCTCGGGGTCGGCTCGACCCCATCCCCCGGAGGATCAGCGGCCCTCGCGTCTACAGACGCGAGGGCCGTCATCCGTTGGCCGTGCCGAGCAGCCGGAGCATTCCGTCCGCGGTGGCCACCAGGATCTCCACCCGGCAGTCACCGTTCACATCGGCCAATACCGGGTTGGTGACCGCGGCGGGAAACTGGTGTTCCCAGACGATTTCGCCATCGCGCAGGCACATCAGCCGACCGGCCCGGGTGCCGACCAGGAACTCGTCGCGCCCATCGCCGTCCAGGTCGCCGGCCGCGACCGCGCGCTCCGGGATGGCCGGTCCGGTGTCGAGGCGCCAACGCACCTCCCCGGTGACCGCGTCGAGCGCCGCGAACTCGCCATCGCGCGACACCGCTCCGAGCAGCCACCGTCCCGGCTCCGGCGCGCGGGCCAGCGCGGAGCGGCCCGGGAAGTAGCGCCACAGTTCGGTGTTGACCCGCCACACCGTTTCACCGTCGAGGTCGATCAGTTCCAGGCCATGGATTCCGTCCGCGCGCAGCAGCGCGGCGGTGCCGCCATCGGCCCCCGGCACCGCGATCGGGGTGGTGTACGCGGCGGTCCAGTCGTTTTCCGCACGGACCTTCCCGGTTTCGTCGTACAGGCGCAGCCGGCCATGGTCGTCGGCCGCGATCAACCAGGTGTCCCCGCCCAGCGGCACCACGCCGGGCCGGGCCGGATGCCCGCCGCGCAGGGGATCGGCCCAAAGTGGGGCACCGCGCTCGTCGTACAGGGCCAGCGCCGCGGTGTGCACGCCGGTGTGCAGGTTGGCGAGCAGCCGGAAGGCCATGCCGAACGGGACGAGCGCCAGAGCCGGCGGCGCGGCCAGCGTGATCGTGATCGCCGTGGCGTCCTGGCCACCCGGTTCACGGTGCACCGTCGCCGTTGGGCGATCACCGTCCACAGTGGACACGACTAGCCGGTGCGTACCCCTGGCGTCGCGGTGCAGCGCCGGCAACGCACCCGGCACCCGCCACTCGCGGTCCAATCCTCCGGGCCCGGATGTCCCGCCGATGACCTGCCCGCCAGCCAGGTCGGTGACTATCTCGGGGCCGTGGTTCCGCGTCCACACCAAAGGCTGGCAGAACCGGCCCGAGGCCCGTACGGGGTCGCCGACCGGGGACAGATCGGGACCGCACCGGCTGACCTGGCCGTCCGCGGTGGAAAGGATGAGCTCCCCGCCGTACCAGTCGGCCCGGGTGTACTCCGGCCCGGCCAGCCGCCGCGACGTCCGCCCGTTCCACACATGGACGCCATCGTCACGGCGGACCAGCAGCCCGGGCGAACCGGAGCCGTCCCGCACCTCCACCACGCTCCGCCGGTCCGCGTGAAAGTTGACGTGTTCGGGAAGCGCCGAGTCACTCGAGGTGAGCAGCGCGGCATCGGCCAGCGTGGCCAGCGTCTCCAGGGTCGTGCCGTCCACGATCTCCAGCACGGTACGGCCCGCCGGTCGGCGCTCGGACTCGCGGCTCACCACGAGTTCGGGACGCCCATCGCCATCAAGGTCATGGCATCCCCAGAAGTACCGTCCCGGCGTCGAACACGGCCAGCGCCCCAGCCGCCAGGTCACCGCCGGACGGCCCGGCGGAGAGGTCGAGAACGAGCGTGCGCCACCGGCCGTCCTGCCAGAGGCCGACGACGAGATCGGGGCGTCCCGTCCCGCGAACGTCCGCGACCGAGGTGATCTGCGGGCGCAGCTCACGATGGTCCTCGGGCCAGTCCTTCTCCACGAAGTGGCCCCAGGCGCGATGCAGTCCCGCGCCGGAGTGCCCGGTCACCGCCAGGTACTCCTCGACCTGGCAGCTCACCAGGACGGCGCCGAGTCGTGGGCCGCCGTCCGGCGACACGGCTTGCAGGAGCCCGTACGGGCGGGCGCACGGGTAGTCGCCGGGATCGGGCCGATAGCGCGTGACGAGCCGCACGGCACCCGTCCCGGCGTCGATCACCGCCTGGTAGAGCCGGCCGTCCTCGCGCCCGAGCACCAGCGCCTCGGTGTCGGCACTGGCATAACCCGTGCCGCAGCGGCTGGACACCAGCACCTCGGCCTGGCCACCCCCGGTCACGTCCGCGACTACCACGGTGGGCCCGAACCCGGCGTCGTACGCGTCCCCGTAGTCCACGTCCCACACCACGGACGGACGGCCAGGATCGGAGAAGTCGACGCATCGGCCCCGGGTCGAGTAGGTCGGGAAGCACACCCAGCGCAGCGCGCCGGGGGAGCCGAACACCTTGGACGCGCCGGGCCCGGCGAGGTTGGCCCGCGCCTCCGTGTTCCAGGTCCACACCGGCGTACCGGTGTCCAGGTCGATCAGGGCCACGGTGCGCTCATCGGTGGTGATCAGCGCGTGCCACGCGTCGGGCGCGCCGAACCGCCCGGCGTGCAGCACCCGGGTGACGCCGAGCGTGTCCGCGCGCCAGATCGGCCTGCCGTCCCAGCCGGTCGCGGCGAGCGTGCTGCCTGCCTGGACCAGCAAGGCTTCGACGCCCCGGACCCGCACAGTACGCGCGAACCGCACGTCCCCGCCGGTGTCGAAGTGCCAGACCTCCACCGGCGCGTGGCGGTATCCGCCTGCAAGGTCCGTACGCCCGAGGTTGCGGCCATCGCCACGCGCGGTCCACCACTCTGACACCTCGACCCCCAAGTCTGTCTTAGGACAGAGTTCAGGATCGAGGTTAGGCACCCGGCGCTGTGCTGTCCAGGTCCCGGAAGTAGTGCCGGGCGCGCTCCAGTATCGCCCGCATGCACTGCTCGGCGAGCTGGGCGTCACGTGCTTCCAGGGCCAGCAGCAGCGCCTGGTGCTGGGTGTTGGTCTCGGCGTGGGTCAGCCCGGCCGCCTCGGTGAGCTGGCCGCCGCGATGCCGCTCGGCGGTGAGCGCTTCGGCCAGCGCGTCCAGGATCGACTGGAAGAACCTGTTGCGCGAGGCACGGGCGATCGCGCTGTGGAATGCCATGTCCAGCTCGACCCGGCGGGACAGATCGTCCTCGGCGTCGTTGAGCTGGGCCATCACCGTGCGCAGTTCGGCGATCTCGACGGCCGTCGCCCGGGTGGCGGCCAGCCCGGCGGCCTTGGTCTCGATGGCGAGCCGCAGTTCGAGGAGCTCGTCGATGGCTTCCTCGTGGGCGTCCACCGCGAGCCGGAAGTAGTCCTCCACCGCGACCGGGCGCAGCCCGCTGACCGTGGCCCGCTTGCCCTGGCGGGTCTCCACGACGCCCTGGTTGGTCAGCGTGCGAAGGGCGTCGCGGACCACCCGCTGGCTCACGCCATACCGGTTGGCCAGGTCGGACTCGGAGGGCAGGGGGTCGCCGTCGATCAGCCCCTCGGTCTTGATGAGGTCCCGGATCTGGTCGGCGATCTGCTTCCCGAGCGGGACCCGGGTGTGCCGCCACTGCCCCTGTGGTGCTGACTCCCCGATGGTCACGCCGGTCACCCTTCCAGAATCGGTCGCTGCCGAACTGGCCGACCGGCCAAGTCGGCCACCTGGGGGACAGCGTAGCGCGTTCCGATGCACCCAGGACACAGGAGGTATGACCTAGGGCCTAACCTAGGTTACATTGTCGCAGTGAGCTGAGCTGTGGGAGGTGTCATGCGAGTCACCGGTGTCCGCCAGTGGATCGCCGATTTCGGGTTCTACAACGCCATCTACGTCCGGATCGAGACCGATGAAGGTGTGGTGGGGGAGGCCGAGGTGGCGATGCGCAGGCGCACGCGGTCGGTCGCCGCCCTGATCGAGGAGCTGTCCGAATACCTGATCGGGCGTGACCCCACCCGGATCGAGCAGCACGCCGAGCGCATGTACCGGGACGCGTTCCTCGGCGGCACCCTGCTCACCATCGGGATCAGCGCGATCGACCAGGCGCTCTGGGACCTCAACGGCCGGGCGCTGGGCGTCCCGGTCCACCGGTTGCTCGGGGGGAAGTTCCGGGATCGGGTGCCGGTCTACACGCACGCGAAGGCCGGCGGCTCGCCGGAGGAGCTGGCGGCCGAGATCCGGGACCGGGTGGACCGGGGCTTCACGGCGGTGAAGACCACGCTGCCCGGCTTCTACGAGAAGGTGACCAGCGTCAAGCACGATCGGCCCGCGCTGATCCCGGCCCGGCAGACCGAGACCGAGTTGCTGCCCACCTGGACGTTCAAGGTGATCGCGGAGTATTTCGCGGCGGCCAGGGAGGAGGTCGGCCCGGATGTCCATCTGATGCTCGACTGCCACGGCCGGTTGAACGTGGCCAACGCGATCCGGCTCTGCGAAGCGCTCGCGCCCTATGACCTGACCTTCATCGAGGAGCCGGTGCCGGCGGATCGGGTGGACTGGATGCTCGAGGTGAGCCGCCGTTCGACCACCCCGATCGCGGCCGGCGAGCGGTGGGGCAACCACTTCGCCTCGGCCCCGTTCATCGGCGCGCACGCGGTGGCGGTGGTCCAGCCGGATGTCGGGATCTGCGGCGGGATCACGGCGGCTCGCAAGATCGCCACCTGCGCGGAGGTGCACGGGCTGTCGATCGCGTTCCACAACCCGTTCGGGCCGCTGCAGAGCGCGGCGACCTGGCAGCTCGCGGCCACCCTGCCGAATCTGCTGATCTCCGAGTCGATGATCACACCGGCCCAGATGCAGTACTGGGAGCGGTATACCGAGGATCCGCCGCGGGTGGAGAACGGCGAGTGGGTGGTCACGGACACGCCCGGGCTCGGGCCGCGGCTGCGGGTCGAGGAGATCGTCAAGCACCCGTTCAAACCCGAGCTCGACCGAGGGGGCACCCGATGAGCGAGCCGTACCAGCTGATCATCCACTCCGGGCTGGTCGTGGACGGGTCGGGAAACCCCGGGTTCCACGCCGCCGTCGGGGTCCGCGGCGACCGGGCGTACGTGCTGCGCGGCGACGTGTCCCAGGTGCCCGCCGAGCGCCGGATCGACGCCCGCGGCCTCGTCGTCGCCCCGGGCTTCATCGACGCGCACTCGCACTCGGATCTGGTGCTGATGGTCGACCCGACGCTGGAGATGAAGGTACGGCAGGGGGTGACCACCGAGATCCTGGGGGTGGACGGCCTGTCCTACGCGCCGTTCGACGACCCGGCCGACCTGCTGCGATTCGTCCGGATGAACGCCGGCATCGCCGGCCACCCGGAGATCGACTACTCCTGGCGGTCCGTAGCCGACCTGCTGGCCCGCTATGACGGGGGCGCCTCGGTCAACGTCGGGGTCTTCGTGGGCAACACCGCGCCCAGGATCAGCGCGCTCGGCTGGTCGGACGCGCCGGCCGGCAAGGTCGCGCTGGACCGGATGCGCGGGATCGTCCGGGACGCGATGCGCGACGGCGCGCTCGGCCTGTCCACCGGCCTGGACTATCCGCCGGGCAGCCACGCGGACACCGACGAACTGGTCGAGTTGGCGAAGGAGGCCGCGAGGTTCGGCGGGATCTACCACACCCATGTGCGGTACGCGTTGGGAGATACCTACCTCGACCCGTTCCTGGAGGCGCTGGAGATCGGCCGACGGGCCGACATTCCTGTGCAGTTAACCCATTTCTCCCGCTCGATGCGGGCCACCTACACCGGCGGTGCCCAGCGGATGCTCGACCTCGTGGAGGGCGCGCGCACGGACGGGCTCGACGTCACGTTCGATACGTATCCGTACGAGTGGGGCGGCACCCGGCTGGTCCGGCTGCTGCCCGGCTGGTTGCAGGCGGATGGACCGGACCCGCTCCAGGAACGGCTCGCCGATCCGGCGCTGCGCGACCGGTTGCGCGCGGAGTTGCAGGACAGCGCGGCGGTCCGGCAGTACGTGGTGAGCCGGCCCTTCGCCGACGTACGGCTGGGGAACCTGAGCGATCCGGCCCATACGCGGTTCGAGGGCTGGAATCTCGCCGAGGTGGTCACCGAGTGGGGCGGGGACCTGACCGAGACGCTGTGCGTGCTGGCCGCGGCCAACCCGGGCGCCACGTTTACCAGGCCCAGCCCGCAGGCGATGACCCTGTGGAAGTTCGTCTGCCATCCGCTCGGGATGATCGCCAGCGACGCGGTGCTGATCGGGGCGTACCCGAGCCCGCGGGCGTACGGATGTTTCGCCCGGGTGCTGGGCGACTTCGTCCGCGAGGAGCGGCTGCTCTCGCTGCCCGAGGCCATCCGCAAGATGACCTCGTTCCCGGCGCAGCGGCTCGGCCTCTCGGATCGCGGGCTGGTCCGCGACGGGATGAAGGCGGACCTGGTGGTCTTCGACCCGGCCACGGTGCACGCACCCGCCAGCTTCGAACGGCCTCGGGAACTCGCGCTGGGTATGTCCTATGTGGCGGTGAACGGCCGGCTGGTGCTCGACGACGGCGTGCTCACCGGGGCGACTCCGGGCCGCGCCCTGCGCGGACCTGGCGCCACCTCCTGACCTGCGGGCTGCCTCGCGTGCGGGGCAGCCCGGTTCCAGATCAGCTCTCGGCGAGCAGGCGGGCCAGGGTCCCGCGCTGGTCCGGGGTCAGCGGGAGCAGTGGCGCGCGACTGTGCCCGCCCGGCAGGCCCCGCATCGCCAGCATCTCCCGGTAGATCGCCAGATCGCTGACCGGTCCGAGGGGCTGCCGCGTGTAGAGATACTTGATTGGCAGGATGCGCGCCCAGGCGGCCCGGGCGGCGGGCAGATCACCGCGCTGCACGGCGTTCCACAGCGCGACCGCGTCCGGGGTCGCCACGTTGAGGATCCCGCTCACCCAGCCGTGCGCGCCACCGGCCATCCCCTCCAATGGGGCCATGAAGCTGCCGTAGAAGACGCGGAACCCCTCGTCGGTGGCGGCTCGCGCCTCGTGGACCTGGTGCACGGTCGGGAACGTGCTCTTCACCGCCTGCGCGGCGCCCTCCCCGTACAGGGTGGCCAGGTCGGCGGCGGTCAGCGGCTCGGTCCCCGAGTTGGCCGGATTGTTGTAGACCATGATTGGGATCTCGGCGGCCCGCCCGACCGCCCGGAAGTGCGCCAGCACCTCGTCGCGGTGCGGGCGCTGGTAGTACGGCAGGATCACGATCGCACCGGCGGCGCCCGCCTCGGCGGCGCCCTGGGTCAGCTCGACCGTCTCCGCGGTGCTGAACGCTCCGGTGCCGGCGATGACCGGGACCCGGCCGGCCGCGGCCTTCACGGTGGCCTCGAAGAGCCGGCGCCGTTCCCGGCCGGACAGGGAGATGAACTCGCCGCTGGTCCCGGCGACGACCACGCCGTGCGCGCCCTGACCGATCAACCAGTCCACGTGGGCGGCGCTGGCGTCCTCGTCGAGCCGGCCGTGCGCGTCGAACATTGTCAGGGCGGCGGGGAAGATCCCGCCCCAGATGGTGGTGGGTTGCATGACCGTCCTCTCGTGCGTGTGAGGTCAATGTAACACTTATGACCTAAGTCAGGGGTCTTGACCGCAGCTTGGATCGCGCCCTAATCTCTGCGCTAGTTACGTGGAACCCTAAGGAGGCGGGATGCGGCGAACAACGGCGCTTACCGGGGCCTTTGTGCTGGTCGGCGTGTCTGCGCTGGCCGGCTGTGGCGGCTCGGAACCCGGTGCATCGAGCACCCCGAGCACCGCGATCACCGAGATCACCATGTTGCAACCCGAGCCGAGCCAAGGGCTCGATCCCAATATCGCCGCAGCCGATGCCTCGCGTATCCCGATGGCGATGATGTACGAGACCCTCACCGAGCGCGACGCCGACGGCAAGCTCGTCGGCGCGCTCGCGGAGAAGTGGGAGTCCTCGCCGGACAACACGACCTATACGTTCACCCTCAAGAGCAACGCCGCCTTCAGCGACGGGACCCCGGTGACCGCCGAGGACGTCAAGTTCTCCTTCGACCGGATGAAGACCGGCGAGGTGATGAAGGGCCTGCTCTCGACGCTGACCGGCGTCGAGGCGGTGGATCAGAAGACGGTCCGGTTTGCTCTCTCCGCGCCGTCGCGGATCTTCCCGGAGACGGCCAGCCGGCCGGGCAGCGCGGCGATCCTCTCGAAGAAGGCGGTGGAGGCGAAGCCGGGCTACTTCACCCTGCCGACCGCCACCTCCGGGCCGTGGCAACTCACGTCCTATGTCCCGAAGGGCAGCGCGATCTTCGACGTCAACCCGCACTACCCGACGCCGCCGAAGATCAGCAAGATTCGGTACACGTTCTCGGAGGACCCGTCCGGGCATGCCGCCGCCATCGAGAGCGGTTCCGGCGACATCGCCAACATCGGTTACACCGACGCCGAGCGCCTCAAGAGCGGCGGCACGGTGCAGGTCCTCCAGTCCGACGCCCTCGCCCCCCTGTTCTGGGGCTGGGACCGGACCAAGCCCCCGTTCTCCGACAAGAAGGTCCGCCAGGCGGTGGCCTTCGCGGTGGACCGCGAGGGCCGGCAGGCCGCCTGCTGGTCGGGCACCGGCGGGGTCACGTACGGCAACATCCTGCGGCCGTGGGATCCGAACTACACAGAGATCTCCACGTATCAGACGTCGAGCCGGGCGGATGCGATCAGCAAGGCCGGCGCGCTGCTCGACGCGGCCGGCTGGGTGCAGGGCGCCGGGGGCACCCGGACCGCCAAGGGCGTGGCCGGAGTGGATGACGGCACCCCGTTCAAGGTCTCCGTGCCCTACGAGTCCAACTGGCCGGCCGCCGGCTGCCACGTCCAGGTGCTGCAGCAGAACCTGAAGGACGTCGGCATCCAGGTGACCCCGGAGAAGTACGACCCGGCGGCGTACTGGGGTGACGTGGCCAAGGGCAAGTTCGCCATGTACCACGGCGGCGCCGGCGCCAGCGGAGCCGCGGACCTCTACCAGAACTGGTTCCACACCGGCGGTTCGCTCACCTCGCTGACCACCCACCTGGCCGATCAGTCGCTGGACGCCAAGATCGATCAGGCGCTAGGCGCGGGCACCCCGGCAGATGCCACCGCCATCTTCAAGGAACTGGAGCAGTGGCAGGCTGACGAGGTGCCGATGCTGGTGGTCGGCTACCAATGGCCCCAGGTCGCGGTCAGCAAGCGGGTGCAGAACTTCACCGCGCCGCTGGACGACGACTCCTACAGCCTGGTGCGGGCCAGCGTCGGCTGAACCGGTGCCGGCGCGGCGGTTGACTGAATCGGTGGTGATCGGCGGGAGCGCCGGTCACCACCGATCCTGGGAAAGGAAGGTGGGCGATGCTCCGGTACGCACTGGGCAGAATCCTGCTCGCGGTGCCTCTGCTCTTCGGGCTGTCCGTGCTCTCGTTCGTCTACGTCAGGCTGATTCCCGGCGATCCGGTCACCGCGATGCTCGGCGTGAACAGCAATCCCACCGTCGTGGCCCAGCTGCGCGAGCAGTTCGGTCTGGACCGCCCCCTGCTCGGCCAGTACGGCGACTGGCTCGCCGGGGTGATGCGCGGGGACTTCGGGGTCTCCTTCCGTTCCCAGCTGCCGATCAGCACGATCATCGTCGACCGGATCCCGGCCACGCTCCAGCTGGCGGGCGCCGGGCTGGTGGTGTCCCTGTTGATCGCCATCCCGGCGGGGGTGGCCGCCGGAACGCGCCCGGGCTCCCGGCTGGACTCGCTGATCACGTCGGCGACCCTGTTCGGGCTCGCGGTGCCGGCGTTCTTCCTGGGCACCCTGCTGATGCTCTTCTTCTCGTTGAAGCTGAACCTGGTGCCGTCCCAGGGATACGTGCCCTTCGCCGACGATCCGGCGCAGAGCCTTCGGCTGACGCTACTGCCGGCGCTGACGCTCGGGCTGGCGATCAGTCCGTACCTGGCCCGGTTGACCCGATCCGCGGTGCTGGAGACGGCCCAGGAGCCGTTCGTGCCGTTCGCCCGCGCGAAGGGCCTGGCGCCGCGGAAGATTTCCGTCGGATACGTGCTGCGCAACGCCCTGCCCTCGCTCGTCGCCGCGCTGGGGCTGACGGTCGCCTCGCTGATGGCCGGCTCGATCGTGGTGGAGGCGCTGTTCAACTGGCCCGGCACCGGTCGCCTGGTCACCGGTGCGGTGACCGAGCGGGACTACGCGATGGTGGAGGCGTTACTGCTCATCTACGGCGGCCTGTTCATCGCGGTCAACCTGGCCTGCGAGATAGCCCAGAGCCTCCTCGACCCGAGGGTCAGGCTGACGTGACCGCCGAGGTGTTCTCCACCGCTGAGGCGGCGACATGACCGCGCCGGCCGCAGTTCTCGTCACCGAGCCCCGCGCGGTGGGCCGGCGGCGGACGCCGCTGCTCACCGTGGTCGGCGCGACCCTGGGACTGCTGGTGTTGCTCACCATCGCGATCGGCCCGTGGCTGATCGGCAAGGATCCGTACGCCATCGATGTCGGCAACCGGTTCGCCGGTCCGAGCGCGGCACACTGGCTGGGCACCGACGAGCTCGGGCGGGACGTGGCGAGCCGGATCGCGCACGGCGCGCGGGCGACCGCGTTGATCGCGCTCGGCGCGGTGGCCCTGGCCACGGCCGTCGCCATTCCGCTGGGCGTGCTGACCGGGTTCCTGGGCGGCTGGGTGGATCTCGTGGTGACCCGGGTGGTCGACCTGTTCTTCGCGATCCCGTCGCTGCTGGTGGCGATCGGCGTGGTCGGGCTCTTCGGCCCCTCGCTGACCACGACCATCCTGGCGCTCGGCTTGTCGTACTGGCCGTTCTACACCCGGCTGATCAGAGCCGCGGTGGTGGGCATCCGGTCCCGGCCCTACGTCGACGCGGCCCGGGTGCTCGGCGCGTCCCGGCTGCGGGTGATCCGGACCGACATCCTGACCGGGCTGGTCCCGCTGGTGCTGGTCCAGACGACGGTGCTGCTCGGCTTCGCCATCCTCGACGAGGCCGCGCTGGGCTTCCTCGGGCTGGGCGTGCAGCCGCCGCAGGCCTCGTGGGGCTCGCGCCTGGCGGAGAGCCGGGAGTTCATCCTGGCGCATCCCGAGCTGGCGCTGGTCGCGGGCGTCCCCATCGTGCTCGCGGTCTTCGCCATGAACCTGCTCTCCGATTCGCTCCGCGATCGGCTCGACGCGAAGAGGACCGGCTGATGGCCACTGTCGTGCTCCAAGTACGGGATCTCGCCGTGGAGTTCTCGCTGCGCGGCAGCGTGGCGCGGGCCGTCGACGGGGTCGGCTTCGACGTGCGCGCCGGCGAGATCGTCGGCATGGTCGGCGAATCCGGCAGCGGCAAGAGCGTGACCATGCTGGCCTTGCTCGGGCTCGTCCCCCGGCCGGGCCGGATCGTGGCCGGTTCGGTGCGGCTGCGCGACATCGAGCTGGGCACGCTCAGCCTCCGGGAGCTGGCCCAGTTGCGGGGCCGCCAGATGGCGCTCATCCCGTCCGACGCGGGTGCCGCGCTGAACCCGGTGACCCGGATCGGCGCCCAGGTCGGCGAAGGGCTCGCCGCCCACCTGCCCGACCTGCCGCGGGCCGAGCGGCCGGCCCGGATCCTGGACATCCTCCGGCGGGTCGGGCTGCCGCGCCCTGAGCACCAGGTCCGGCGGTATCCGCACGAACTGTCCGGCGGGATGCAGCAACGGGTGGCCGTGGCGATGGGGGTCCAGCTCGGGCCGGACCTGCTGATCGCCGACGAGCCGACCACCGCGCTCGACGTCACCATCCAGGCGCAGATCCTCCGCCTGCTGCTCGATGTACGCGAGCAGTCGGGCACCGGCATCCTGTTCGTCACCCACGACATGACCACGGTGGCGGAGATCTGCGACCGGGTCCTGGTGATGTACGCCGGCCAGATCGTGGAGTCGGGTCCCGTGGTCGAGGTGTGCACCGCTCCGGCTCACCCGTACACCCGGGCATTGCTCGACGCCATACCGCCGCTGGGCGGCGATCCGCCCGAGCAGCTGACCACGATTCCGGGCGCGCCGCCCGATCCGCGTGCCTGGCCGGCCGGGTGCCGCTTCGCCGAACGGTGCTGGCTGCGCGAGCGGCTGGGCAACCCGGAGAAGTGCACCTCGCTTGCCCCGGACCTCGCCGACCTCGCCTCCGAGCGGCGCAGCCGGTGCCACTTCACCGAGTCCGTCGCCGAGGCGGTGGTCCGGTGACCGGGGAGCCGCTGCTGTCGGTGCGCGGTCTGGTGAAGGACTTCCGGGAGCGCGGTTTCGGGCCCGGGCGGTCGACGGTCCGGGCGGTCGACGACGTGTCCTTCGACGTGTTTCCCGGCGAGACGCTGGGCCTGGTGGGGGAGAGCGGCTCGGGGAAGACGACGATCGGGCGGCTCATCGTGCGGTTGGAGGAACCGACCGCCGGTCAGATCGAGCTGCGCGGGCAGGATCTGCGAGGGCTGTCCGGGCGGCGATTGCTGGAGTTCCGCCGGGACGTGCAGATGATCTTCCAGAACACGCAGAACGCCTTCAATCCCCGGCGCACGGTTCGTTCGGTGCTGTCCGATCCGTACCAGATCCATCGGCTCGCTGCCGGAGCGGACCTGGACGAGCGGATGGGCGCGCTTCTGCGCCAGGTGGGCCTCACGCCCGCGATGCTGGACCGGTATCCGCAGCAGTTCAGCGGTGGGCAGCGGCAGCGTCTTGGCATCGCCCGGGCGCTCTCCGTTCAGCCCGCTCTGGTGGTGGCCGACGAACCGGTCTCCGGGCTGGATGTCTCGGTGCAGGCGCAGGTGCTCAACCTGTTCGCCGAACTCCGCCGGGAACTTGGCCTGGCCATGCTGTTCATCAGCCACGATCTGCGCGCTGTGTACTTCCTGTGCGAGCGGATCGCGGTGTTGTACCTCGGCCGGCTGGTGGAGATCGGTCCACGGCGCACGCTGCTGGAGAACCCGGTGCACCCGTACACGCGGGCGTTGATCGGTTCGATACCGGTGTTCCGGCCGGGTGGCGGCTTCACCCGCACGGTGATCAAGGGCGAGATATCGGACTCCGGGCCGGTCACGGCGGGCTGTCATTTCGCGCCCAGATGTCCCCTGTGGCGGGAACTGGGCCAGCCGGCGCGCTGCCGCGAGGAGCGCCCGCGGCTGCGCCCGGCGGCCGGTGGCGGCATGGCCGCCTGCCATTTCGCCGAGTCGTCGCCCCCGCTCGCGGCGAATCTGGCCGGGCAACCTTCGGGAGGGCACGCATGAGGATCGGCTGGATCGGCACGGGCCTGATGGGCGCGCCGATGGTGGCGCGGCTGGTCGCGGCCGGGCACCAGGTGACCGTGCACAACCGGACCCCGGCCAGGGCGGAACCGCTGCTGGCCCTGGGCGCGGGCTGGGCCGGCTCGATCGCGGCGGCGGCCCGGGATCGCGACGTGGTCATCACTATGCTGCCGTTTCCCGCCGACGTCGAGGCGGCCTACTTGGGTCCGGACGGCATCCTCGCGAACGCCTCGCCCGGCACCATCGCGGTGGACATGTCGACGTCGTCGCCCGCGCTGGCCCGGCGGCTGGCCGACATCACCGGAGGTTCGGTGCTGGACGCTCCGGTCAGTGGCGGACCCGCCGGAGCCCAAAGCGGCGCGCTCTCCGTCTTCGTGGGCGGTGCCGCCGACGCGTTCGAGCGCGTCCGGCCGGTCTTCGAGGTGCTCGGCTCGACCGTCGTGCACCACGGCCCCGCCGGTGCCGGGCAGGCCGCGAAGCTGGTCAACCAGGCGCTCGTGGCGAACGTGACGCTCGGCATCTGCGAGGCCTACGCCGTCGCCGAGGCGGCGGGGCTCGATCCGGCACGGGTGCACGAGTCGGTACGGGTCGGGGTGGCGGGCTCGCCGCTGCTCGACTTCGCCTGGCCCCGGCTGAGCGACGGCGACCTGGAGCCCGGATTCAAGGTGGCGCACCTGGCCAAGGACCTCGGGCTGGCCCTCGATGAGGTCGGCGACGCCCGCCGGCTGCCTGGCACCAGCCTGGTCCGCGAGCTGTGCCAGGCGGTAATCGACGCGCTAGGCGGAGACCGGGGAACGCAGGCCCTCATCACCCAGACCCAGCCGGCCCTCCCCAGTGAAGGACAACGATGACGCTGACCCTGACCGGCCGGTACTACCGGATGTACCCGTCGTTCGACAACCCGCTCGGCCACGCGGAGGAAGCGCTGGAGCTCGACCCGGCGCGGACCGGATTCCTCATCGTGGACGCCTACGGCCGGGGCTTCGACGACGAGGAGGAGCATCCCGACCTCACCGGCATCTACGCCCCCGACCCCGTCGTGAAGGAGATCGTCCGGGAGCACATCGTGCCGGCCAGGGAGGCCGCGCGACAGGCCGGCCTGCCGGTCGTCTACCTCACCAACCATCTCTCGCCCGGCCTCACGGAGCGCACCGAGTGGCGCAACCTGTCCATGCGCACCTGCGACGTGGACGTTCTGGAGGCGTGGCGGGAACCCAACGACATCCTGGCCTTCTCCAAGGTGATCGCGCCCGGTGACGGCGAACCGCTGATCCGCAAGCAGATGTACAGCGGCTTCTACGAGACCACGCTGGACTCCACGCTGCGGGCGCGCGACATCCGGGACCTGGTGGTGGTCGGCTTCGACAGCCGGATCTGCCTCGGCAACACGGTCACCGAGGCGATGTACCGGGGCTACCGGGTGGTGGTCCTGCGCGACTGCGTGCGGACCTTCGAGTATCCGGAGACGCGCGAGGGCGAGCTGGCCAACCTGCTGGCGATCCGGTACATCGAGTCCAACGTGGGATACACCGCCACGTCCGCGCAGTTCACAGCGGCCTGCGCGCGGTTGGCGGGCGGCCGTGCCGGGGCCTGACCGCGTGATCGTCGACTGTCACGTGCACGTGGGACTCACCAAGTACCGGCCGATCGCCGACTATCTCGAGGCCATGAAGACGCACGGGATCGCCCGCGCCGTCCTCGTCCAGCATCTGGGGAACCCCGACAACGAGTACCTCGAGCGCTGCGTGCGCGAGCGCCCCGACCTGTTCGCCGGAGTCGCTCTGGTGGACCCCCAGGATTCTCGCGCGCCGCGGCACGTCGATGAGATCGGCGAGCGCAGCGTGCTGAGGGGGGTACGGCTCCCGGCCGGCGGCACGCCATCCGGCGTGTGGCGGGCGATGGACACGCATCGGCTGGTCGCCAGCGTCACCGGGCCGTTCGCCGACGTCACCGGCGACGCGTTTCTGGATATCGTCGACCGGCACCCGGGCGTGCACTTCAGGCTCGAGCATCTCGGCTGGCTGAAGCTGGCCGACGATCCCCCGCCGTATCGCGGATTCCGGCGGTTCCTCAGGCTGGCCGAGCGCCCGAACACCTCCACCTCGTGGTCGGGCTTCTTCCTCAACGCCGGCACCCCGTACCCCTATCCGGACGCGGAGCCGTACCTGCGGATGTCCCTGGCGGCTTTCGGGGCGGACCGGCTCATGTGGAGCGGGGACTGGAACCGGGCGGGCGGCACCGACGCCGACTATGCCGCGGCCGTCGACCATGTCACCGGCCACATGCCGTTCCTCGGCGACGAGGACCAGGCCTGGGTGCTGGGCCGCAGCGCCGACACGATCTTCGGAGGGACTCCATGAACGCTACGGGCATCGGCATTCTCGGGCCGGGCGCGATCGGCGCCTGCCATGCCCGGGCGATCCGCGCGGCCGGTGGCCGGATCGTCGCGGTGGCCGGGCCGAAGCCCGCGGAGAACGCCGCGTTCGCCGCCGAGCACGACATTCCACGCGCCTACGGGGACACCGCGGCGCTGCTCGCCGATGACGAGGTGAGCGCGGTCGTGGTCGCCGCGCCCAGCCCCGTGCACGCCTCGCTCACCGTCGCCGCGCTGCGGGCCGGGCGCGATGTGCTGTGCGAGATCCCGGCCGGGGTGTCGCTGGCCGAGGCCGAACTGGTGGCGCGTACCGCCGCGGAGACCGGACGGTCGGTCGCGATGGGCCACACGTTGCGGTTCTGGGCGCCGCATCTGGAGGTGCGGGCCCGCGTCGAGCGCGGCGAGTTGCGGCTACGCCACGTCGTGGCACGCTCGCTGCAGTTGCGGCAGAGCAACGTGGGCTGGACCGGCAAGGCCCGGGACTGGACCGACAGCGTGCTCTGGCACCATGGCGCGCATCTCGTCGACGCGGCGCTGTGGCTGCTCGACGCACCCGAGGTCAGCGTGCACGGCCGGCGCGGGCCGGCCTGGACGGGGAGCGGCAGCCCGATGGATGTCGGCGCGGTGCTGGCCACCCCGGCCGGCGACCTGGCCACGCTCTCGCTCTCCTACCACTCCCGGGAGCCGGTCAGCGACTACCTCCTGATCGCCGAAGACCAGACCCTGCACATCAGAGACGGCCGCCTGTACGGGCCCGACGGCGTGATCGTCGACTCGCCCGGCGTCGCGGCCACCCAGGACGCGGCGATCGAGGCACAGGACGCTGATTTCCTCGCCGCCGTCGCCGAGGGCCGCGCCCCGCGTTGCACGGTGGCAGACGTGCTGCCGGCCATGCGGGTGCTGGACGCCTTGGAGACCGTTCCATAACCCAGCAAGGAGTCCGTGTGAACCGACTCGTCTCCCGATTAGCGATGTGCCTGCTGATGACCACGGCTGTCGGCCTGGTCGGCGTGGCACCCGCAGCCGCGAATCCGCCCGCCGTGGGCAACGTCATCACCCTCTCCGGCGGTGTCGTGCTGCCGGTCTACACCGTGACCGGCAGCGCGACCGTCAGCGCCGTCGGCTTCCAGCTCACCGGCGGCACCCTGCGCGCCGTCGACCAGTCCGGCACGCAGCTCTGGACCGCCGGCACCACCGGGTACGGACCCTACGGCGGCTTCGACTACGACGCCGACGGCTGGCCCGACGTCTTCGTCGTGGTGTCCGCGTCCACGGGCACCACCTGTGGCACCACCCCGGTCGTCACCACCACGCTGTACTTCTACAGCGGACAGACCGGAACCCGGCAGACGCCGCTCTCCCCGCTCACGGACATCTGCTGGAACTTCGGCAGCACGATCTATCCGACCCATCAGTGGACCGAGAACGGCGTGCTGTGGGGTCCCACGAACAAGATCGCGGTTTCTCCGTACTACGCGAGCACCTCGTGGTTCTTCGGCTTCAACGGCAGCTCGTTCACCACCGACGGGGCGCTCTACTTCCCGTCCACGTCGTCGTACGACGCCACCTACACCAACGCCCTGGCCAACACGTATCCGACGGGCACCAAGTACATCACCAACTCGCACGCGGCCAACGGGCTCATCGTCAACGTGTCGGGTCAGCAACGGCTGGTGTTCTGGACCTCGGGCCGGGTCGCGCAGTACGCGGTCGGCCCGTTGAGCGCGAGCCAGCTCGTGGCCGACCGGCCCTACCTCACCGGTGGGCGCACCGACATCGGCGGGCGCAACTACGGTGTCGTCGCGGTCGACCCCGGCAACTCCAGCAAGGTGGTGCTGGTCGCCGGGACCAGCAACTACTCCCTCTATCTGGACCGGCTCTCCGGCACCATGACCCGCGACCCGTGGGGTGGCATCGAGCGGCACGTCTCGGTCTACGACCTCGGCTCGAACACCGTCGATGACCGGTTCTACTCGTACGCGCACGACAACAGCGACGGCAACAAGTACGAGAACCGGGTGTCGTATCCGGCGAATCCCATCGTGCGCACCGGCGGCACGTCGCGGATCGCGTACAACGTCTACACCGGAGGGCGCTGGTACCTGCACATCTCGGACCCGGGAGCCACCACTGATCGGTACGCCATCAAGGACCTGTTCCTCTGGGATATCGCCGACGTCGACGGGGACGGGGTGGACGACTGGCTCGTCTCGCCGACCCGCGACGCCGGTGAGCCGGACGTGCCCGGCTACTACTACCCGAAGTGGCAGACCAACATGTACCACTGGAACGAGGGCACCGCGTCGCTGACCAGCTTCCGCACCGAGGTCGGCTACATTCCGCACTTCCAGCAGAGGTTCAACCGGTCCACCGCCACGTCCAGCGACGGGTACCTGACGCCCGCGCAGACGTATATGGACGGTAGTCAGCTGAAGCTCATGATGATCAACAGCGCCGGAACCGTCTCGGCCCGCTGAGCAGTGCGGCGGCCCTCGTGAGGGCCGCCGCATTGTCGTCGGGGTCGCTTAGGGTGGCGGGTATGGACGCGACGAGGACGATCGTGGAGACCGTTGGGCGGATGCGGCAGCGCCGCACGGGGCCCCTGGTCCTTGAGCTGGACCTGACGGAAGGGCTGACGGAGGGTCCGCCCGCCGATCCGCTGGGCGCGCTGCTGACCATGCGCAAGCCGCGCCTGGCCGACGTGCTCGCGGGGCTGCGCCGGGCCCGCAAGGATCCGCGGGTCAAGGCGCTGATCGTGAAGATCGGCGGTGGCCCGCTGGGGCTCGGCATGGTGCAGGAGTTGCGCGGCGCGGTCGTGAAGCTGCGGGCCGCCGGGAAGCTGACCGTCGCGTATGCGGAGACGTTCGGCGAGTTCGGCACCGGAACCGTGCCCTACTACCTGGGCAGCGCGTTCGAGCGGGTCTACCTGCAGCCGTCCGGCGACGTGGGCCTGACCGGGATCGCGCTGGAGCAGCGGTTCGTGAAGGACGCGCTGGCCAAGCTGAGCGTGGAGTATCAGGTCGGGCAGCGGCACGAGTACAAGACCGCGGCCAACATGTACACCCAGGATCACATGACCGACGCGCATCGTGAGTCGGCGTCTCGGATCGCGGAGTCGGTGACCGAGCAGATCGTGGCGGGGATCGCGGAGTCGCGGCGGCTGGAGCCGGTCCGGGTGCGCGAGCTGATCGACGAGGGGCCTTTCATCGGCGCGGAGGCGCTGGAGGCCGGGCTGATCGATGGCCTGAAATATCGTGACGAGGTCTATGCCGAGGTCGTGCCCGAGGGCGCTCATCTCCAGTATGTGGCGCGGTATGCCAAGCTCGGCGGGCCCCGGAAGTTGCCGCATCCGGGGGAGGACGTGGTGGCGCTGGTCCAGGGTGAGGGGCCGATCCGGATGGGCCGCAGCGGGCGCTCCCCGCTGGGCGGCGGCAGCGCGATGGGCTCCGACACCATCGCCGCCGCGCTGCGCTCCGCGCGCCGCGACGACAAGGTCCGCGCGATCGTGTTCCGGGTGGACAGCCCCGGGGGGTCGTACGTGGCCTCCGACACGATCTGGCGGGAGGTCGTGCTGGCCCGCAAGGCCGGGAAATCGGTGATCGTCTCGATGGGCGACGTGGCCGCGTCGGGTGGGTACTTCGTGGCCATGGCCGCCGACGTGATCATGGCTCAGCCGGGTACGCTGACCGGCTCGATCGGGGTCTTCGGCGGCAAGCCGGTGCTGGGGGAGCTGCTCAACCGGGTCGGCGTGGTGTCGGAGACGATCACCGAGGGCGCCAACGCCGGGATGTTCTCGCTCACCCGGGGGTTCTCGGAGGCCCAGTGGGGACGGGTCAACGCCTGGCTGGACCGGATTTACGATGACTTCGTCGGCAAAGTGGCCGAAGGGCGGAATCTGGGCCGGGAACGGGCGCACGAGCTGGCCCGTGGCCGGGTCTGGACCGGCGCGGACGCGCGGGAGAACGGCCTGGTCGACGAGCTCGGCGGTCTTGAGGACGCGCTGACGCTGGCCCGCAAGCGCGCCGGGCTGCCGGTCGACGCCCCCGTTCGCTCCTATCCGCGGCTGAATCCGCTGGAACGGCTGCGCCCGGCGGAGTCCAGCGAGGACAAGGCCGCCGCGCTGACCAGGATTCGCCTGGAGGCATGGGGCCCGATGTCGGCTCTGGCGGCCGAACTCGGCCTGCCCGCCTTCGGCGGCCCGCTGATCCTTCCCGGTCAGTGGACCATCCGCTGACTATCCCTGGGAGGGATCCCCGGGAGGTGGTCTGCACGGAGATCCGCCCATTGACGCCGGTTCCGCTGACTATCCCTGCGTGGGATATCTCTGGGAGGGATATCCGCGAGACATTGGGCCGCGAGATGGGCGTCTGCGGAGGACGTCCCGAGTAAGGCCGCCGGATATTTCGGGATCTGTTATTCCTGGAAGGCGGCCAACGGGATCGGCAGCCACGTGGGTCGGTTACGTGCCTCGTAGACGACTTCGTACACAGCCTTGGAGAGCTTCAAGGCGTGCAGCAGCACGGCGTCCGCGCCCGTGATGTTGCCCCCGGCTTCGGTGTAACCGGCCAGGAAGGCGGCGCGGTTGCGCGCCGACCACTCCTGCGCCCGGGACACCAGCGAGGCCGCGTCCGGATGGTCGGCCAGCAGATGCCGGGCCGCGTACTCGATCGAGCGCAGCATGCCCGCCACATCCCGCAGCGGCGAGTCCAGCGCCCGCCGCTCGGCCAGCGGCTGCCCGGGCTCGCCCTCGAAGTCGAGCACCACCCAGTCGGCCGCCGTCCGCATCACCTGCCCGAGGTGGTAATCCCCGTGCACCCGCTGCACGGCCACCGGCCGGTCGATGTCCGCCAGCCGGTCATAGGCCGCATGCGCCACCTCCGCGTGCGCGTCCAGTTGCGGCACCTCCGCGATGGCCCGATCCAGCCGCCGCCTGAACCGCTCCGTCATGCGCTTGACCTCGGGCGGCTCGATCACCGCGGTCGGAAAGGCCCGGGCCAGATCACGGTGCACCTGCGCGGTCGCCGTGCCCAGCCGCCGCGCCTCGGCCGCGAAGTCCCCGCCGGCGTCGGCCGCCGACACGTCCCTGGGCTGCGCGTAAAGATCGCGCACGCTGGTCAGCGCCATCGCCCAGCCCTCGCTGGAGTTGGACAGGAACTCCTGCATGATCGCCAGCGTGGTCGTCTCCCCGTCCAGCGTGGTCTCGATCCACCCGTACGGCTTCGCCACATGCGAGGACCCCTGCGCCGCCAGCGCGGTCACGATCTCCAGCTCCGGATTGACCCCCGGGATCAGCGCGCGGAACTGCTTGAGGATGTACTTGTCGCCGTACACGATCGAGGTGTTGGACTGCTCGGCCGTCATCACCAGGCTGCGCTGTGTCGTGTCGATCTCGACCCCGGGAACCCGGTGGAAGGCCAGCGGATCGACCCTCAGGTTCACGTCCATGCCGGTCAGCAGCCAGCCGGTCAGGCCGGCGTCGTGCGCCGCGTCGAACGCGTAACGATCACGGCCGCCCCATTCGGTCCGCCCGATCATCGCGTGCCTGAGCCGGTCCGGAATCTCGTCCCGCAGCCCCAGCAGCAGCTGGTAGCGGGTGACCCGATCGCCCTGCCGTACCGAGATGATCAGATGGGCGAGGATCGGGTCGTCGGCCGCGAGCTGGGTGCTCGACTCGATCGACAGCTCGTCGATCGGGCGCCCCTTACCGGCGAACCAGCGTTGAGTAGCGATCCAGCCGGTAAGGAGCTCGGTCAGCACGTTATTAGTCCTCCCGTGACACCGGTGGGATGGTGAACCAGTAGAAACCATGCCCCGGAAGCGTCAAAAGATACGGAAGTTCACCAATTCGGGGGAAGGGAACGCCCCCCATGGTCTCCACCGGCTCCGCACCCTCGAAGCGCCGCAGGTCCAGTTCGACCGGCTGCGGGAAGCGGGACAGGTTGTTGACGCAGAGCACCCGGTCGTCGCCCAGCTCCCGGACGAAGGCCAGCACGCTCGGGTTGGAGGAGTTGAGCTCGATGAACTCGCCGAGGCCGAACACCGGGTGCCGC
This sequence comes from Acrocarpospora sp. B8E8, assembly GCF_039871605.1. Lineage (NCBI taxonomy): Bacteria > Bacillati > Actinomycetota > Actinomycetes > Streptosporangiales > Streptosporangiaceae > Acrocarpospora > Acrocarpospora sp. B8E8. The sequence goes on from NZ_JBDPLV010000019.1 coordinate 145,469, forward strand.
TTGCGGATGTCGATCATCCGCTTGGTCCAGTGCAGCAGCGAGCCCGAGCTCTTTTGCTGCGCCTCGACGTTGATCGCCTGGTAGCCGTAGATCGGGTCCATCACCGGCGGCAGGTAGAGCCGGCCCGGGTCGCAGGTGGAGAAGCCCGCGTTCCGGTCGGGCGTCCACTGCATGGGCGTACGGACTCCGTCGCGATCGCCCAGCCAGATGTTGTCCCCCATCCCGATTTCGTCCCCGTAATAGAGCACCGGTGAACCCGGAAGGGACAAAAGGAGCGCCGTGAAGAGCTCGATCTGGTTCCTGTCGTTCTCCAGCAGGGGGGCCAGGCGGCGGCGGATGCCCACGTTTGCGCGCATCCGGGGGTCCTTGGCGTACTCGGAGTACATGTAGTCGCGCTCTTCGTCGGTGACCATTTCGAGGGTGAGCTCGTCGTGGTTGCGGAGGAAGATGCCCCACTGGCAGTTCTCCGGGATCTTCGGGGTCTGCGCCATGATCTCCGAGATCGGGTAACGCGACTCCCGCCGTACGGCCATGAAGATGCGCGGCATCAGCGGGAAATGGAACGCCATGTGGCACTCGTCCCCGCCGGTGACCGGGTCGCCGAAGTATTCGACCACGTCGGCCGGCCACTGGTTGGCCTCCGCCAGGAGCACCCGGTCGGGATAGAGGCGGTCCACCTCGGCGCGGACCCGCTTGAGGTATTCGTGCGTCCTGGGCAGGTTCTCGCAGTTGGTGCCCTCCTGCTCGAACAGGTAGGGGATGGCGTCCATCCGGAACCCGTCGATGCCGAGGTCCAGCCAGAACCGCAGCACCTCCAGCATCGCCTCCTGCACGTCCGGGTTCTCGTAGTTGAGGTCCGGCTGGTGGCTGAAGAAGCGGTGCCAGTAGTACTGACCGCGGACCGGGTCGTGGGTCCAGTTGGACGTCTCGGTGTCGATGAAGATGATCCGGGCGTCCTTGTACTTCTCGTCGTTGTCGTGCCAGACGTAGAAGTCGCCGTACGGTCCGGCCGGGTCACGCCGGGAGGCCTGGAACCACGGGTGCTGGTCGCTGGTGTGGTTCATGACCAGGTCGGCGATGACCCGGATGCCGCGTTTGTGGGCTTCCTCGACCAGCCTCACGAAGTCCCCGAGATCCCCAAATTCGGGCAAAATCTTCATAAAGTCGGCGATGTCGTATCCGCCGTCTCGGAGGGGGGATTCGTAGAGCGGGAGCAGCCAGAGGCAGTCGATCCCGAGCCACTGGAAGTAGTCGAGCTTTTCGATCAGGCCGCGAATGTCGCCCGTGCCGTCCCCGTTGGAGTCGGCGAAGCCTCGGATCAGCACTTCATAGAACACCGCCCGCTTGTACCAGTACTGATCGCGGGGTTTGTCGTGCGTGAAGGTGTTCGGGATGGGCTGATGCTGAATCGGCGTAAGGCTCACCGTTGTACTCCCCGGTTGTGCAAGGGCTGTCCTCACGGGCGGTGCGCTGACCCGTGACGCAGCGTGAAGACGTGTGCGGGATTGAGATGTGGATCGAGGCGCACGTAATTGGACTGCCGCCAGCGGTACGACTCGCCCGACAGCTCGTCGTCCACGACGAACTCGGCATGCCAGTCGAGACCGAGGGCCGGCAGGTCCAGATGGACGATGCCCTCATGGGTGTGGTGCGGATCCAGGTTGACGACAGCCAGAACGACGTCGCCTAGGGCGTGCCGTCGTGTGGCCGTGTCGTAGGCGCCGGGGAGCCGCTTCGAGAAGCAGATCACATCCGGCTGATCGCAGTTGTGAAACCGTAGATTACGCAATTCCTGGAGCGCCGGGTGTGCTCTTCTGAACAAATTGAGATGCGTGATGAGCGGAGCGAGGCTCCGCCCCTCCCGTTCGGCCGCCGCCCAGTCCCTCGGCCGGTACTGGTACTTCTCACTGTCCAGGTACTCCTCGCTGCCCGGCCGGACCGCGACGTTCTCGCCCAGTTCATATCCCGCGTACACCCCCCAGGTCGGCGCCGTCAGCGCGGCCAGCACCGCGCGGATCTTGAAGGCGGGTATGCCACCGTTTTGAAGGTACTCATGCAAGATGTCGGGAGTGTTGACGAACAGATTCGGGCGCAAAAAATGTCCCGTTTCGTGGGCCAGCTCCGAGAGATACTCCTCCAGCTCGGCCCGCGAGTTCTTCCAGGTGTAGTACGTGTACGACTGGTGGAACCCGACCTTCGCCAGCGCGCGCATCATGGCCGGACGCGTGAACGCCTCCGACAGGAACAGCACGTCCGGGTCGTCGGTCCTGATGTCGGCCAGCAGCCGCTCCCAGAACGCCACCGGCTTGGTGTGGGGGTTGTCCACCCGGAAGATCCGTACGCCGTGCTCCATCCAGTGCAGCACCACCCGCTTGACCTCGGCGTAGATCCCGGCCGGATCCTTGTCGAAGTTGAGCGGGTAGATGTCCTGGTATTTCTTGGGCGGATTCTCGGCGTACGCGATGGACCCGTCGGCCCGGATGTTGAACCACTCCGGATGTTCCTTCACCCACGGATGGTCCGGCGAGCACTGCAACGCCAGATCGAGCGCGACCTCCATGCCCAGCTCGCGGGTTCGCGCGACAAAGGCGTCAAAGTCCTCGATCGTCCCCAGATCCGGATGAATCGCGTCGTGCCCGCCCTCTTCCCCGCCGATCGCCCACGGCGAACCCGGATCGAACGGCTCCGGGGTCAGCGTGTTGTTGCGCCCCTTGCGGAACGCCACCCCGATCGGGTGGATCGGCGGCAGGTAGACCACGTCGAAGCCCATCTGGGCGACCGCGGGCAAACGCTTGACGGCGGTGGCGAACGTGCCGGAGACAGGCACGCCGTCCTCGATCACCGCCCCCTCCGAGCGGGGGAAGAACTCATACCAGGAGCCGAACAGCGCCCGCCGCCGGTCCACCCGGATCCGCGCCGGCGTCGCCTTCGTGACCAGGTCACGCAGCGGATGCGCGGCGACCAGCGCCAGCGTCTCCGGCAGCTGCGCCACCGCGAACCTGGCCCGCGGATCCACCTCGTCGTCCCGCAACCGCGCGGCCAGCGCCAGTAGCGCGGCCCGGTGCCCGCACATCCGCAGCTCCGCCTGGAGCAGCGCCCGATCGCTCGCCTTCACCAGCCGTTTCGCGCCCGGCAGGCAGTCACCGGCCCGCACCGCCTTGGCGGCGCGCTCGAACAGGCGGGCGCCCTCCTCGCACATCAGGTCGGCGTCGAGCCCGCGGGGGATCTTGATCCCGGCGTCGTGCAGCCAGGTCGCCACCGGGTCGCTCCACGCCTCCACCCGGAAGGACCACAACCCTTCCGAGGGCAGGGTCACGCTCACCCCCCACCGATCGGTGCCCGGCGCGAGCTCGCGCATGGGCTGCAGCCGCCCGGCCACGCCCTGGGGGTCGATCAGCACGACCCCCGCGGCGACCGCGTCGTGTCCCTCCCGGAACACGGTGGCGCTGATCTCGAAGGTTTCCCCTGCGGCCGCCTTCGCGGGACGCTTCCCGCAGTCGACGACAGGGTGGATGTCCTGGATTGGGATTCTTCCGATCATCGTTTCTCAACGTAGCGACGGCACACCCGGTGCCGCCGGAGTTCACGGGGCAGGATCGATCTTTACTCGGAGTCGGGCAGCACGAACCACGACCCGCCGAGCGGGCCGGTGGCTCATACAGGAGTTGCCCCAATGCTCCATGTTTACCCATGGATATGAAAGAGCATGGCGCGGGTCAACTCCATCTCCTTCCGCCGAGCCGTGGACGGGCAGCGGAATCACGGGCGGGACTGCGGATCTGTGATGTTTGAGTCCGTAGGGCAATGGTGAGAGCTGTATGTGCTCCTCCACCCCCTCACATCCCCTAGGGTCTGGCCACGTGAGAGCTATTCGCAGGTTCACCGTCCGTACCGTCCTTCCGGCCGAACTCGCCCCGCTCGGTGAGCTGGTCCAGAATCTCCGCTGGTCGTGGCACCCGGAGACGATGGACCTGTTCGCCGACGTGGACCCCGACGTGTGGGAGCGCGTCGGCCACGATCCGGTGGCTTTGCTCGGCGCCGTGGCCGCCGACCGGCTGCGCGAACTCGCCCGCGATCGCCGCTTCCTGCGTCGCCTGGCCGACGCCGCCGACGACCTCCGGGAATACATGACCGCCCCGCGGTGGTACCAGACCCTCCCCAGCGGCCCCGCCGCCATCGGCTATTTCTCCCCCGAGTACGGCATCGCCGCCGCGCTCCCGCAATATTCCGGCGGCCTGGGCATCCTCGCCGGAGACCATCTGAAAGCCGCCAGCGACCTGGGCGTGCCGATCCTGGGGGTCGGCCTGCTCTACCGGCACGGCTACTTCTCCCAGTCGCTGTCGCCGGAGGGCTGGCAGCAGGAGCACTACCCGTCGCTGGACCCCGGCGGCCTGCCGCTGTCGCTGCTGAAGGAGGAGGACGGCACGCCGTCCCGGATCCGGATCGGCCTGCCCGGCGGGCGCACCCTGCACGCCCAGATCTGGGTGGCCCAGGTCGGGCGCATCCCGCTGCTGCTGCTCGACTCCGACGTCGCCGACAACGACACCGCCGCCCGCGACGTCACCGACCGCCTCTACGGCGGCGGCGGCGACCACCGCCTCATGCAGGAGCTGCTGCTCGGCATCGGCGGCGTACGGGCGCTGCGCGCGTACTGCAGGATCACCGGCCACGCCGAACCCGAGGTCTTCCACACCAACGAGGGCCACGCGGGCTTCCTCGGGCTTGAGCGCATCCGCGAGCTCACCGAGGCGCGGCTGTCCTTCGACGAAGCCCTGGAGGCGGTGCGGGCGGGCACGGTGTTCACCACCCACACCCCCGTGCCGGCCGGGATCGACCGGTTCCCGGCGGAGATGATCGGGCGGCAGTTCGGCGGCGACAACGCCTGGCCGACCGTGGACGTCGATCGCATCCTGGAGCTCGGGGCCGAGCCCGAGGCGGCGGACGGGGACGGCGAGAAGGCCGTCTTCAACATGGCCGTCATGGGCATGCGGCTGGCGCAGCGGGTCAACGGCGTGTCGGTGCTGCACGGCGAGGTCAGCCGGGAGATGTTTCAGGGGTTGTGGCCCGGGTTCGACCTCTCCGAGGTGCCGATCGGGTCGATCACCAACGGCGTGCACGCGCCGACCTGGGTGGGGCGCGAGGTGATGGAGCTCGCCGGGAAGGAACTGCCGACGCTGGTCGATCGCACGCAGGGCTGGGACAGCGTGCAGAAGCTGTCCGAGGGCGATATCTGGACCATTCGCGGCCAGCTCAGGGGCCGGCTGGTCGAGGACGCGCGCAAGCGGCTGCGGCGGTCCTGGCGGGAGCGTGGCGCGTCGGAAGCCGAGCTCGGCTGGACCGACGAGGCGCTCGATCCCGGCGTGCTGACCATCGGGTTCGCGCGGCGGGTGCCGTCCTACAAGCGGCTCACGCTCATGCTCAGCGACCCCGACCGGCTGCGGGACCTGCTGCTCGATCCCGAGAAGCCGGTGCAGATCCTGATCGCCGGCAAGGCGCACCCCGCCGACGAGGGCGGCAAGAAGCTCATCCAGCAGATCGTGAAATTCGCTGACATGGAGGATGTGCGGCATCGCATCGTCTTCCTGCCCGATTACGACATGGCCCTCGGCCAGCTGCTCGTCCAGGGCTGCGACGTGTGGATGAACAACCCGCTGCGCCCGCTCGAAGCCTGCGGCACCTCCGGCATGAAGGCTGCCCTCAACGGCGGCCTCAACCTCTCCATCCGCGACGGCTGGTGGGACGAGTGGTATGACGGCACCAACGGCTGGGCCATCCCCACCGCCGACGGCGTCACCGACCCCGACCGCCGCGACGAACTCGAAGCCGCCGCCCTCTACGACCTCATCGAACGCGAGGTCGCCGACCGCTTCTACGACCGCGCCGCCGACGGCCTCCCGCGCCGCTGGCTGGAAATGGTCAAGCACACCCTCAGCTCCCTCGGCCCCAAGGTCCTGGCCGGCCGCATGCTCCGCGACTACGTCATCGAGCTGTACGCCCCCGCCGCCGACTCAGCCCGCACCCTCTCCGCCGACCACTACCACGGCGCCAAATCCTTCGCCGCCTGGAAACTCCGCGTCTCCCAGGCCTGGCCCGGCATCCGCGTCGAACACGTGGAGACCTCCGGCATCGGCGACACCCCCGAACTAGGCGCCACCATGGAAATCACCGCCACCATCGCCCTCGGCGACCTCTCCCCGGAAGACATCCACGTCCAGTCCGGCTACGGCCGCGTAGGCCCCCACGACGAACTGATCGACCCCACCTACGTCACCCTCACCGCCGGCCCCCCCGGCGACGACGGCCGAGCCCCCTTCACCGGCACCATCCCCCTAGACCGCACCGGCGCCTTCGGCTACTCGGTCCGAGTGGTCCCCCACCACCCCCTCATGGCCTCCCCCGCCGAACTAGGCCTCATCACGGTCCCAGAGGAACCCGCCGGAATGACCAACGGCACATTGCGCTAACCACGCGTACCCGGCCCGCCGCACCCAAGCCACGGGCCGGGCTTTGCCTCCCGGACTTCCGGGTGGTTCCCCCACCCACCCGCCCTTTGGGACGCTCGCGCTCGGCCCCATCGGCCTCCGGCCTCGGGCTCGGGGTAAGACGTGGCCATCGTTTCGTGTGGGCGACCACGGGGATGACGGGGGCGGGCGGAGCCCGAGGGGAAACAAAGGGATGGGTGGGTGGGAGAACCACCTAGAGTTTGGTAGGTGGCGAGAAGCCCGGATTGTGATCAGAGCTGGGCGTTTTCGTTGTTCGGTGCGGCTATCGTGGCCGTTTATGCGGTTCGTCTTGAGGGTTGTTCCCATGCGGCTTCGGCGGGCGGTGCGGGCCCGGATCGATGCGCGTTATGTGACCAAAGCTGATCATCTGCGGGACATCAGGGATACCTTGTGGGAGGTCCAGATGTTGCGGCGGGAGGTTGTGGCGATGCGGCGGGAGCTGGATCGGTTGCGGGATCTCAAGACCGTCTGAGAGTTGGGGGCATGCGGGTTTATCTGTCGGTTGATATGGAGGGCGTCACCGGGCTGACCGATCCTGAGGAGATGCACGCGGGCGGCCGGGGATATGAGCGCGGCTGCGAGCTGATGACGGAGGACGCCAACGCGGTGGTGGCGGGGGCGTTCGAGGCGGGGGCGCGGGCGGTTTTGCTCAATGACGCGCACGGGTCGACCAAGAACCTCCGGGTCGATCTGCTGGACCCGCGGGCCACGCTCATCAGAGGGCCGGGAAAGCCGCATCGCATGGCTCAGGGGTTGACCGCGGACTTCGACGCCGCCTGTTTTGTGGGATATCACGCCAGGGCAGGCGTGCCGCACGGGGTGCTCAACCACACGTGGATGGGTAAGGAGATCCACAACGTCTACCTCAACGACGAGATCTGCGGGGAGACGCGGCTGGTGGCGGGGTTCGCGGGAGCGCTGGGGGTGCCGGTGGCGCTGGTCACGGGCGATGACGCGGTCTGCGAGGAGGCCGTGGAGTTGCTGGGCGAGGTGGAGACGGTCGCGGTCAAGAAGGGCGTGGATCGTTTCTCGGCCGAGTTGTTGCCGCCGTCGGTAGCCCAGGAGCGGATCAGAGAAGCGGCCGGGAGGGCGTTGAACCGGCTGTCGGATTTCTCGCCCTACGTGGTGCAGCCGCCGTACCGGCTGGGGGTCGAGTGGAACTCCACGGCGATCGCGGCGGGTTGCGCCCTGGTCCCGGGCACGCGCCTGGTCGGCCCCCGGCACACCGAGTTCGAGACCGGCGACTACCACGAGATCATGGCCCTCTTCGGCCTCTTCGCGATGATCGCCGGCCAGGTGGCCTGCGGCAGCGGAATCTACGGCTGACCGCTCAAGGAGAGACTCGATGACCGTCACCCGGCGCGCGCTGCTGATCGGACTGGGGGCCGCCGGAGGGGCGGGCGCCATGTACGCCGCCATGAACGTCCTCGGCTTAGCCCCCGGCGAGCAGCGCTCGGAATTCGAAGCCCCGCGCCCGTCGGACTTCGCGTTACGCGGCAAATCCGCCGCCAAAGTCGTCATCCTCGGCGCCGGCATCGCCGGCCTCACCTGTGCGTACGAACTAGGCAAAGCCGGATACGACTGCACGATCCTGGAGGCCGCCGACCGGATCGGCGGCCGGAACCTGACCCTGCGGGGCGGCGACCAGCTCACCGAGACCACCGGCGAGAAGCAGACCGCACGCTTCGGCGAGGGCGTCTACTTCAACGCGGGCCCGGCCAGAATCGCCTCCTGGATGGTCACCCTCGACTACTGCCGCGAACTCGGCGTCCCCATCGAACCGTTCGTCAACGGCAACGCCTCCGCCTACATCTACACCTCCGGCATGAAGGCCCCCGTCCGCTATCGAACCGCCCGCGCCGACGTCTTCGGCACCCTCTCCGAACTCCTCGCCAAGGCCACCAGCCAGGGCGCGCTCAACGACACCGTCCAGGAATCCGACAAGGAACTCCTGCTGGACTTCCTCCGCCAGTTCGGCGACCTCGGCGACAAGACCACCTACGAGGGCTCGGAACGCCGCGGCTTCGCCACCTACCCCGGGGTGGAGGCCGGAACACCGCTCCCACCCGCGCCGCCGCTCAGCGAACTCCTCGGCTACCACCTCGGACCCGCGCTCACCTTCGACCTTTCCTCCGAGCAGGCCATGCCCATGTTCCAGCCGGTCGGCGGCATGGACTCGATCGTCACCGCCCTCGCCGACGTGATCGGCCGGGACCGCATCCAGCTCTCCTCCCCGGTCTCCAAGGTCACCAACCTGGACGACGGCGTCGAGATCACCCACGCCGGCGGCACGATCAAAGCCGGTTACTGCGTCGCCACCCTCCCCCCGCACCTGATGGCGAAGATCCCCGGCAACCTCGACACCCGCGTCCTGGCCGCCCTCCGCGCCGCCCAGCCCTTCGCCGCGGGAAAGCTCGGCCTGGAGTACGGCCGCCGCTGGTGGGAGCAGGAGGACCGCATCTACGGCGGCATCACCGAGACCGACCTCGACATCGCCCGCATCTGGTACCCGTCAGAAGGGTTCCACCGCCCCCGCGGCCTGGTCGTCGGCTACTACAACTTCGCCGCCGACGCCGACACTTATACCGCCCTGAAGCACCCAGCCCGCCTGGAGAAAGCCCTCGCCCAGGGCGAACGCGTGCACGGCCCGAAATACCGGAAAGACCTGCTTTCCAGCATCTCGATGGCCTGGTCCAACCGCCCCCACATCGAGGGCGCCTGGGCCAACATGCCCCCGTCCACCCTGCTCCACGAGCCCGCCGGCCGGGTCTACTTCGCCGGTGACTGGCTCACCCACCTGGTCGCCTGGCAGGCTGGAGCCTTCGAGTCCGCCCGCCACGTGGTGACCAGCCTCCACGACCGGGTGCTGAAGGAGGAGACCGAGTGACGCTCGACTGGATGCCCGCCGCCGACCACCTCGACCTGCTGGCCGACCCGGTGGCCAAAGCCCTGGTCCCAGGCTTGCGGGTGGCCGAGATCGACCCCGGCCTGGCCGACACGGCCGCCTTCTGCGCGAGGTACGGCGTCGCCCTCGAAGACTCCGCCAACTGCGTGATCGTGGCCGGAAAGCGCGGCGGCGAGACCCGCTACGCGGCCGTCATGGTCCTGGCCACCGACCGCGCCGACGTCAACGGCGTGATCAGGAAATGGCTGGACGTCCGCAAGGTGTCCTTCGCCCCGCAGTCAGAGGCAGTCGCCCTCACCGGGATGGAATACGGCGGTATCACCCCGCTGGGCCTCCCCGAAGGCTGGCCCGTCCTCGTTGATGAAAACGTGACCAACCGTTCATTTCTAGTGATCGGAAGCGGTGTACGCCGCTCCAAGCTGGCCATATCCGGCGCCGACGTGGTCGCCGCCACCCGGGGCGAGACACTGGTGCTCACATTGTGACCGTAGGGTGGGAAACCGTTGAGCCACGCCTAACGTTGTGCTTAGCAGGAATGTGGCCCGATGGTTCACTCATGGACGGTGTTTTAGTCGGTATGGTGCTTAAGGCATGAATCAGGACGACCGACTGGGCCCCTACCGGTTGCTGCGGCGGCTCGGTGAGGGTGGTATGGGCGTGGTCCACCTGGCCTTGGATCCTCATGGCAGGCAGGTGGCCGTCAAGGTGCTGCGCCCGGAGGTCGCCGGAGACGACACCGCGCGTCGGCGCCTCTCACGCGAGGTCGAGACCATGCGGCGGGTCCGCAACCGGCACATCGCCGAGGTCGTGGACGCGGATGTGACCGGCCAGCGGCCGTACATCGTGACCAGATACGTCCCCGGGCGCCCGCTGGACGAGATCGTCAAGCAGGACGGGGCGCTCCCGGTGGAGGCGCTGCTCAAGGTGGCCGCCGGGGTGGCCGAGGCGCTCGCCGCCGTGCACGCCGCCGGGGTCATCCACCGCGACCTCAAACCGGGCAACGTGCTGATGCTGGACGGCGAGCCGGTGCTGATCGACTTCGGCATCGCGCAGGCCGTGGACGCCACCCGGCTCACCCAGACCGGCATGTTCATCGGCACCCCCGGCTACCTCGCCCCCGAGATCATCGAAGGCCACGAGGCCGGCCCCGAGGTGGACGTGCACGCCTGGGCGGGCACGCTGCTCTACGCCGCAACCGGCCTGCCGCCGTTCGGCAAGGGCACGCTGGAGATGATCTTCTTCAACATCACCTCCGGCAAGGCGAACGTGGAGGGCGCGCCGCAGGTCATCCAGCCGGTGCTGCGGGCCGCGCTGCAACGCGACCCGGCCCGCCGCCCGACCGCGTCCGAGCTGCGCGACCAGGTGGCGAGGCTGCTGCCGAATCCGTACCGGCCGCGGGTGCCCGACGAGGTCACCACGGTGCCGAACGTGGACCAGACCACCGGAAAGCCGATCGCGGTCATGGGCCTGGACGGGCCGCCGCCGCAGCCACGTCCGGCCTCGCACGAGCAGGTCAACCAGCCGGTCGCGCCGCTCAAGCCGAACCCGCTCATCACCCCGGCCGTGTCCCGGTCGGAGTTCGTCTCGCTGCTCGGCGACGCCCCGGCGACCGGCCAGGTGGCCTCCCCACCGCCCGCCGGCCAGGCGGGCGACCCGTTCCCGACCGTGCGCGTCACCGGCGAGGACCTCCGCCGCGCCGGGCTCACCGCCCAGCCGGACGTGTCCCAGCCACCCAAGTACGAGCCGCCGCCCCCGAAGTACGAGCCGCCGACCATCCCCAAGATCGTCGAAGGCGACATCCCCACCCGGATGGGCCCTCCGTCCGGGGCGAGCGCCTGGCAGCCGCACCAGCCGCCGCCCGCGCAGGAGCAGCCCGGCAGGGACGGCGACATTCCCACCCGGCGGGTGCGCCCGGAGGAACTCCGCCAGTCGCTGCCGCAGCAGCAGAACTTCTTCGAGCAGCCGCCGGACTTCTACGAGCAGACCCCGCACGTCCACCAGCCGCATCCGCCGCCGTTCCAGCAGACGGTCAGGGTGCCGCCGCCGCAACCACTGCACAACCCGGGCATGCGGCCCGGCAACATGCTCCAGCGTTCCAAGGCCTACGGGGTGGCCAGCTCGTTCATGCTGGTCGCGATGACCGCGGCGGCCGTGATCGCGCCGGTGCTGGTCGCGCTGATCGCGATCCCCGCCGTCGTGCTGTTCCGGGCTGCCGACATCGCCCAGCCGGAGCTCAACACCCGCCGCCCGATCGGCGCCGCGGCGAGCGACGTGTTCCGGGTGATCGGCCTGCCCGGGCCGCTGTTCAAGTCGATCGGGTCCACGCTGGGACTGGTCCTTTACGGGCTGATCCTCGGCGTCCCGGTCACGCTGCTGCTGACCGTCCTGGTCACCACCATGGACGAGAACTCCGCCCTCGCCTGGGGCGTCGCCGTCGCCCTCTGGGCGATCTGCGCGGGACCGGCCGTGGAAGCGCCCACCCGCCAGGTACGGCGTACGCTCGCGTCCCTGCTCCCCACCCGGGGGGCGGCCGTCGGCGCGGCGTGGGGGATCGGGGTGATCGCGGTGTTGCTGGCCGGAATCGCGCTGCTGTCGGTGAGGGGGGACAACACCGCCGGCCTCTTCTGGGGCTTTGACATTCAGGAGCTGATTGAGCGTTTGACCGTGCTACGGCAACAGGGACCAGGGGGGTCATAGATGGCCACGACTGAGGCTCCGGAGCGGATCGGGCCCTACCGGTTGCTCCGCCGGCTCGGTGAGGGGGGCATGGGGGTTGTCCACCTCGGACTCGACAGGGACAACCGCGAGGTCGCCGTCAAGGTGCTGCACCCGCATGTCGCGTCCGACCTGAAGGCGCGGGACCGGCTCACCCGCGAGGTGGAGACCATGCGCCGGGTGCGCAGCCCCCGGGTCGCCGAGGTCCTGGACGCGGATCTGATCGGGGCGACGCCGTACATCGTGACCCGGTTCGCGCCCGGCCGCACGCTGGAGCAGCACGTGCTGGAGGACGGGCCGCTGCCGGCCCGCGATCTGATCCGGCTCGCGCGCGGCCTCTGCGAGGCCCTGGTCGCGGTGCACGCCGCCGACGTCATCCACCGCGACCTCAAACCGGCCAACGTGATGCTGGTCGAACGGCCCGGCGGGTTCGATCCGCTGGTCATCGACTTCGGCATCGCGCACCTGGTGAACGCCACCCGGCTGACCCAGACGGGCATGTTCGTCGGCACCCCCGGCTACCTGGCGCCCGAGATCATCAGGGACGCCGGGATCACCCAGGCCGCCGACGTGCACGCTCTGGCGGCGACGGTCTTCTTCGCGGCCACCGCGCAGCCGCCGTTCGGGTCCGGCACGTTCGAGGTGGTCTGTTACAACATCCTGGAGGGCAAGGCCAAGGTCGACCTGGCGCCCGCGTGGCTGCGCGGGTGGCTGCGGCTGGCCCTGTCCACCGACATGGGGACGCGGCCCACGGCGGGCGCGCTGCTGCGGCTGACCCGGGCGCTGGACCCGTCGGTGACCGTGTTCAAGGAGTCGGCCGCCACGCACGTGCTGACCGGTGAGGACGGGACCCGCGTGCTGGAGGACGGGACCCAGATCCTCGCGGACGGCACCCGCATCCACGTCGACGGCACTCGGGTTCTGAACGACGGCTCCAAGGTGCTCGCGGACGGCACGCGCATTCTGGCCGACGGCACCCGTGTCCTGAGCGACGGCACCCGGGTGGTGAACGACGGCACCCGCGTTCTCGACGACGGGCCCGGTGGCACGCGGGGGCTGCCCGTCAACCAGACGCACTCGGATCTGCTGACGCCGGTCAACTACGTCAAGCCGGAGCGTCCGCAGAAGCCGCCCAAGCCGCAGAAGGCGCGTAAGGCCGCGCCGCCGCCGCCCTACGTGCCGCCCCCGCCGTACCAGCCGGCGCCGTTCCCCGACCAGCGGGTGGCCGGGTATCCGGCGCCGGTGAACGCCCAGCCGACCGCGCCGCCCCGGTACCAGCCGCCGCCGCCCGCGCAGGCCAGGCCGTACCAGCCGGAGCCGAGCCCGAGCGGGCAGCGCTACCGGACCGGGCACCCGGTCCTGGCCGCGATGCTGCTCGCCGTGCTGGTCGCGGCGGCCTGCCTGCTGCCGGTGATCGTCAGCCTGTTCGCCATCGCCGCCGCGCTCTGCCTGCGGGTCGGCCACTACCTGTTCGGCGGCCTCACCGAGCGGCGGCAGAGCCGGGGGAGCAGCGGCGCCGACCCGGTGCTGGCCGTGCTCGGCACCCCGTGGGCGCTGATCAAGGCGACCCTGGCGACGCTGTTCCAGGTGCCGCTCTCGATCATGTTCGGGATGTGCGTCTGGGGCCTGCTCGTGTACGGCGCGCACCAGAACACCGACACCGCCGCCGGATACGCCGCCGGTGCCTTCGTGGCCGGGCTGTTCATCCTGCCGGGCGGCGGCGGCCCGCGGAAGGCGGTCACCAAGTCGCTCAGCGGGCTGATCCGCAGCCCCGGCGCGGGCATGGTGGCCACCATCGCGGTCGGCACGCTCGCCTTCTTCGTGATCATGGCCGCGATCTCGACGGCCGCGTCCTGGGCGCCGTGGCGGCCGCCGTCGGTGGCCATCGACGCGATCGTCTCCGATTTGCAGCAGAAGGGCGAGGACACGGTCGTCAACCTCATCGGCGGCCTGGTGGAGGACTTGATGAACCAGCTCGGGCTGGGCTTCATCACATTCTGGAACTGATACCCGATAGGTGCGGCCGTGGCCTGATTGGGCACGATAGAGCGTGAAGCCGCGAAAGGGAGGGTGCATGGGAGCCGAGTATCTGGGCCCCTATCGCCTGCTTTCCCCGCTCGGCTCGGGCGGATTCGGCGAGGTCCACCTGGCGCTGGACGGCGAGGGCCGCACGGTCGCGGTGAAGGTGCTGCACCCGCACGTGGCCGCCGACGCCTCCGCGCTGGCCCGGCTGGCCCGCGAGGTGGAGACCATGCGCCGGGTCCGCGGCCCGCACGTCGCCGAGGTCCTCGACGCCTCCCTGGACGGCGACCAGCCCTACCTGGTGACCCGGTATGTGCAGGGCCGCGCCCTCTCCGCCGTGGTCGCCGACGGCCCGCTGCACGGCGACGATCTCGTACGGCTCGCGCACGGCCTGGCCGAAGCCCTGGTCGCCGTGCACCGGGCCGGGGTGGTGCACCGCGACCTGAAACCCGCCAACGTGATCCTCGCCGACGGCGAACCCTACGTGATCGACTTCGGCATCGCGTACGCGCTGGACACCGCCGCGGTGACCACCTCGGGCGCGGTCATCGGCACGCCCGGCTATCTCGCCCCGGAGGTCCTGGAGGGCCGCGACGCCGGTCCGGCCGCCGACGTGTTCGCCTGGGCGGCGACGATGGCGTTCGCGGCGTCGGGGCGGCACCCGTACGGGACGGGGCCGGTGCCGGCCGTGGCCTACCGGGTGGTGCACGGGGACCCGGACCTGGACGACGTGCCCGGCTGGCTCGCCCCGCTGCTGCGCGAGTGCCTGCGCGCGGAACCGGCGGCCAGACCGTCGGCCGCGCAGTTGCTGAACCGCCTGGCCGGGACGTTCCGCCAGCGGGTGCTCACCGGAGCGCCGGAACCGGTGACCCCGATGACCGCCGAGCCGCTCTCCGCCCGGGAGGCCGAGACCCGGGAGTGGCGGCCGGGCATGACGCCCGAGCGGCGCTCGTCCGCCGAGGAGTCGCGGTTGCGGCGCCGGGAGGTCATCCGGCGGCGCTGGGTGGTCGGCACCGGGCTGGTGGTAGGCCTGCTGTCCGCCACCGGCCGGGAGCACGTGCCCGAACTGTCGTTGCTGCTGCTCGTCGCGTACGGCACGACGGTCCTGGTGGACGCGGGCTTCGGCCTGGCGGCGAAGTCACGGCCACGCGTGGTGCTAGACCTGGTGTGCATCGCGGGATCTGTCGCGTTGTGGGCGGGGTTGAGCACGCTGTTCAGCACGTTCACGCTGCTGCTGGCGGTGGGCGCGCTGCTGTTCGCCGTGGGTCTGCTGGCGTTGGCGAGTTAAATCACCCCACCTGATACCTCCCGAACATAGTTCGGTAGGGTGCCCGGTAGGAGGTTTGTGATTAAGCTACTCGCGGGTAACATGCGATCAGAGCCACACGGAATACGGGAGGTCGGCCACCGGCCATGAACATCGTCGTCTGCGTGAAGCAGGTCCCCGACACGGCGACCGAGCGCAAGCTGCGGTCCGATGACAAGACGCTCGACCGGGACGCCGCCGACGGCGTCATCAACGAGCTGTGCGAGTACGCGGTCGAGGAGGCGCTGCGTCTGAAGGAGGCCCACGGTGGCGAGGTGACCGTGCTCACCATGGGCCCCGACAAGGCCACCGACACCATCCGCAAGGCCCTGGCCATGGGCGCCGACAAGGCCGTCCACCTGGTCGACCCGGCCCTGCACGGCTCGGACGCGCTGTCCACGTCGTATGCGATGGCCCAGACGCTGAAGAAGATCGGGTTCGACCTGGTCATCCTCGGCTCCGAGTCCACCGACGCCAGAACCGGCATGCTCGCCGCCATGCTGGCCGAGCGGCTGGGCACCCCCCAGCTCACCCTCGCCAACAAGGTCGAGATCTCCGGGACGGGGATCACCGTGCAGCGGGTCACCGACTACGGCTTCGACAAGGTCGACGCGTCGCTGCCGGCCGTCGTCTCCGTGGTCGAGAAGATCAACGAGCCGCGCTACCCGTCCTTCAAGGGCATCATGGCGGCCAAGAAGAAGCCGGTGCAGACCTTCGGCATCGCCGACGCGGAGATCGACGCCGCGCTGGTCGGCGTCGCCAACGCGTGGAGCGAGGTCGCCGACTTCGCGGTCGCGCCGCCGCGCGCGGCCGGCACCGTGGTGAAGGATGAGGGCGACGGCGGCGTCAAGACCGCCGACTTCCTCGCGTCGAAGAAGTTCATCTAGGGAGGGGTGGCATGGCAGAGATCCTGGTGCTCGTCGAGCACGTCGACGGAGACGTCAAGAAGGTCACCCTTGAGCTGCTGACCCTGGCTCGCTCGCTCGGCGAGCCCGCCGCCGTCTGGGCCGGTCCTGGCTACTCCGAGATCG
>NZ_JBDPLV010000190.1:0-1644 GCF_039871605.1 Acrocarpospora sp. B8E8
GCCGGGCGACACGCCGAGCCGGGTGCGTGCTTTGTCCCTGATGAGGTGATCCGCTTGGTGATGTGTCCCCTGGTGAGGAAGTGTCGTGGCGTGAGCTGAGCCTGCTCATGCTGCTGGCCGCCCAGGGGCAGCGGCTGGCCGCGCAGGAAGCCCGGATCGCGCAGTTGGAGGCCGAGAAGGCCGAGTTGGAGCAGCGGCTGACCCGGCTGGAGCGGATGATCTCGCGGAACTCGGGGAACTCCTCGATGCCGCCCTCCGGTGATGATCAGCCCGGCCGAGTCCCGCCGAAGAAGCGGTCGAACCCGTCGCCACAGAGTAAACGCGGTAAGCGTCCGGGAGCCGCGGGGTTCGGGCTGGCCTGGGACAACGACCCTGACGTACGGATCGCGCATCGGCCGCGGGGCACCTGCCCATGCGGGACCGACCTGGCCGACGCCGCTGATCTGGGCGTGAGCGACTGCTTCCAGCAGGTGGAGATCCCGCTGACCTCGGCGCGGCGGGAACAGCACGAGATGCACAGCGCGAAGTGCGGCTGTGGCCGGTGCACACCGCCGAGCGTCCGCCAGGAGCGCCCGGCGCTGTGATCGGGATCGGCGCGAACCTGCGGGCTCTGGTCGTCTACCTGCTGGTGTATCAGCATGTCCCGGTCGACCGGTGCGTTCAGCTGATCGCCGATCTGACTGGCGCGGAGGTGTCGCGCGGGTTCGTGCACGGCATGCTGACCCGCTGCGCCGCCCTGCTGGGTGAGGTCACGCACTGGATCTGGACGCTGCTGCTGCTCGCCAAGGTGATCGGGCTGGACGAGACGACGCTGCGGGTCGGCCCCAAGTCCGCCAAAAGGTACGCGCTGTCGGCCTCCACCGACACGCTGACCGCGTTCCACCTGGGCAAACGCGACCTGGCCAGCTTCATCGGGTTCGGGTTCATGCCGTGGTACCGCGGTGTGATCGTGCACGACCGGTACGGGCTGTACTTCCACCGGTTCTGGCAGGTCGCCGGACATCAGGCCTGCCAATCCCACCTCCTGCGCGATTTTGAGGACGCCGGCCAGGCCTACCCGGGCACGACCTGGCCCGAGCAGGCCCAGCGCGCGCTGCGCGGTCTGATCCACCAGCACAACCTGGCCCGCCAGGCCGGCCAGAGCGAGATCACCCCGCAACTGCGCGACCCGCTGATCACCGAGTTCCGGCGGGCGGTCGTCGTCGGTCTGCACGACGTGCCCCGGGTTCCCGGGCCGAAGAAGCAGGTCAAACAGAAGGTCGGGCGGGAACTGCTGGAGTTCTGCCGCGACCACGAGGACTGGGTACTGGCCTTCTGCTACGGCGCCGGCATCTGGCCCACCAACAACCTCAGCGAGCGCGATCTGCGGCCGGAGAAGACCCAGCAGAAGATTTCCGGGCGGCTGACCAGCGAAGACGCCACCCAGGCGCGGCTGGACATCCGCGGCTGCATCTCCACCGTGCGCAAACACGGCGTCCCCGTCATGAGGGCGCTCCGAGACGTGATCACCGGAACCCCGTGGCGGCCACCCATGCCCACCGCCGTCCCCTGACACCCGTCGCCGTCCCGGGTCCGCCTCGCACGGCACCCGGCGATAGCGCATGCCCGCCGCCATCACTCACCGTGAGCTACGTGGTTGTTTAC
>NZ_JBDPLV010000191.1:0-1636 GCF_039871605.1 Acrocarpospora sp. B8E8
AGGCGAGAAGACCCACCCATCTGTGCCTCCTCAGCAGGTGGCTCTGGAATTGGAGTCAGCAGACACTCCCCGGATCGGGAACGAAACGGGACTCCAACGCCGCCAGGCAACCGGCGTGGAACATGTGCGAGAGGAGACCACCACCGCTTCACCTGGCGGTGGGGGCGTCACCCCGGACCACCAGGTTCGGGAGCAGGGACGTGAGTCCCACCCGTACGTGTTCGTCCTGGACAAGCACGGCACCCCGTTACAGCCCACCACACCGGCCAGAGCCCGCAAACTGCTCACCTCCGGCCGTGCGGTCGTCGCCCGGCACACGCCATTCGTGATCCGGCTCAAGGACCGCACCCTCGCCGGCAGCGAGGTGGACGGCGTGGAGCTGGGCGTCGATCCCGGGAGCAGGCACACCGGCATCGCGGCGTTCACCACCCAAGCCGGTCAGCGGCGTGCCCGGTACGTGATCCAGCTGGATCACCGGGGCGCGACCATTCGCACGAAGATGGCCCAGCGGGCCGCCTACCGGCGTGGCCGGCGCACCCGCAACCTGCGCTACCGCGCCCCCAGGTTTCTCAACCGAACCCGTCCCCAGGGTTGGCTCCCGCCGTCTCTGACGCACCGGGTGGTCACCACAACGAGCTGGGTGGACCGGCTCGCCCGCTGGGCGCCCGTCCGCGCCGTGCATGTGGAACGCGTCGCGTTCGACACCCACGCCATCAGCGCGGGCACAGCGCTGGAAGGGGCCGAGTACCAGCATGGCACCCTGCACGGCACCGAGGTCCGCCAATACCTCCTGGCGAAGTGGGGCCGGGCCTGCGCCTACTGCGGCGCCACCGGGGTGCCGCTCAACATCGACCACATACAGCCCTCCTCCAAGGGTGGCAGCGATCGCGTCTCCAACCTGTGCCTGGCCTGCCTCCCCTGCAACCAGGCCAAGTCCAGCCAGCCCGTCGAAAGTTCCTGGCAGGACAGCCCCAGCGGCTCGCGAAGATCAAAGCACAGGCCAAGACCCCCTTGCGGGACGCCGCTGCTGTCCAGTCCACCCGCTGGGCTCTATGGCGCGCCCTGGACGCCCGGATGCCCACCCATACCGCATCCGGCGGCCGTACGAAGTGGAACCGCACCCGCTGCGCGCTGCCCAAGACCCACACGATGGACGCCCTGGCGGTCGGTGAACTCGACACCATCACCGAAACCGTGTCGACGGTCCTGGTCGTTGGATGTTCCGGACGTGGCACCCATGCCCGCACCCGCCCCGACCGGCACGGCTTCCCCCGCCTGCGCCTGCCCCGACGGAAACAGTTCTTCGGCTACAGCACCGGGGACCTGGCCCGTGCTGTCGTCCCTACGGGCAAGAAGGCGGGTAGCCACACCGGTCGCATAGCCGTACGCGCCACCGGCAGCTTCAACATCACCACCACCCACGCAACCATCCAAGGCATCCACCACAAACACTTCCGTCTCCTGCAACGAGGCGACGGATACACCTACACCCGCCGACCCGAAGGCGAGATCGCACCGTGACCGTCAAACGCGGCGGCCGGCCTGGCGGCGAATCACCGCACCCCGCACTGCTCCGCAGAAGCTTCATTTCCTCCGCCACCCAAAGGTGGGGGAATCCACGAAGGAGATCTGATGA
>NZ_JBDPLV010000192.1:0-1604 GCF_039871605.1 Acrocarpospora sp. B8E8
CAATGCCACTCAGCCTAAATTGATCATGAGGCGAGGGCGAGCTTGGGAAGGTTCGCCAGCTTGACCGTGGCCGGGCCGTCGTGGCGTACGCCAACGTCACCGGGTCTCTTGACGCGGTAGGAGTTGTGGCGGGCGCGTTTGACCACCCGTGGAAAACTGCGATCGCGCCGCTTGGGGTTGAGGTTCTTCTTGCGGGTGATGTCCTTCTTGAGCGCATCGATGACCCGCTGCTGCCGGTCAGGGGGGAAAATCCGCAGCGTCATCGGTGCGGCTGCGGACTTTGCGGACGGTGCGGGTGAATTTGACCCGGTCCGGGTCGATCTGTGCTTCGGTGGCGGCCTCGCAGATCAACGCGTTCAGCGCGTAGTGGGTCAGCAGGTACCCGTACAACTCCGCCAGCACCAGGTCGGGTTTCCTGGACCGCAGTACCCGGCCCGGCCCGCGTAGATGCGTCTTGATCTGATCGTTTCCGGTCTCGTGCTCCCAGCGGTGGTGGTAGATCTCGGCCAGGGTGGCGGCCGGCCCGTCCCGCAGGTCCACGATCGTGGTGATCAGGCAGATCAGCTCGCCATCCTGGCCCGGGTCGCGATCCGGGACGGTGTACTCCACCACCCGCACCAGGGCCGCCTGGCCGGGGTCCAGATCGGCTCCGGCGCGGGCCGCCTCGACCAGCGCCTCCCGCCGCTTGCCACCGATATCGGGATCGACCAGCACCGAGAGGTAGGAGCCATCGGGCAGCCTCTCCAGCACCGGAAGGCGCAGGCCGGCCTTGACCCGCCACAGCAACTGCGCGCCCGAGGCCCGCGCCTGGCGCCAATCGGGGAAGGAGTAGAAGTTCCGGTCGGCGATCAACAGCATGTCCTCATCCAGCGCCGCCCACAGCGTGCGGGCCAGTGACTGCTCACCCGACCCCTTGCCGGTCCCGACCCCGCCGATCGCCGCCGCGAAGTAGGCGTGTGAGGCGCACTCGGCCAGGGCGACCACGCGGACCTTGGGAAACGCCGACCGTTTGCCCCCTGACCCGGCATACCCGAAGAACGCGGCGTTCTCGCCGCTGTCGGGGAGGTCCCACTCCATTCCATCGATGCTCACCAACCGCCAGGTGCCCAGGAACGCGCCGGGCGTCAACATGTCCGCGACCGGTTCGGCGACCCGGGAGAACAACTCCCGCAGCGGTTCGGAGCCGAGCCGCTGCCGCGCCTGGGTGATCCCGCCCGACCCCGGAGCCTCCCACAAGGTGTCCCAGCAGTCCGGCCAGGCCGCCAGGGCGTCGGTCAGCCGGGCGAGGACCTCTTCGTAGTCGTCATCGGCGAACAACGCCATCGCCATCGTGAAGTACACCATCACGTGCGGAGGCAGTTTGCCGTCGCGGCGCTTGGCCTTCTTGCCGGTCACGGCAACCGCGGTGTCAATCTCATCGCGGGGCACCCAACGGGCCAGCACGCCCAGCGACACAGAATCCGCCAACCGCCGCGGCGACTGCTCTCCGGTCTCCATCACGATCACGAACCGTAGTGGATCTCCCTGGCATCCGCCCTCGAAGCGGTCGGCAGGGGCACATCACCGCACGTCAATCCATGATCAATTTAGGCTGAGTGGCATTG
>NZ_JBDPLV010000193.1:0-1580 GCF_039871605.1 Acrocarpospora sp. B8E8
GGCGGTGGTGGATGCCCTGCACAGTGCCGTGCCGGGTGGCGATGTTGAAACTGCCGGTTGCGCGGACCGCGACCCGCCCAGCGTGAACCCCGGCCTTCTTGCCCGTCGGGACGTTCGCCCGGACCAGGTCGCCGGTCTGAAAGCCGCGCACGGTCTTGGTTCGGGGCAGCCGCAGTCGAGGAAAGCCGTAGGCGTCGGTGCGGGTCCGGCAGTACATCCCGCGACCGGTCGCCTTCACCGCCAAGACGACCGAAGGCCAGCCGGTGACGTTCTCCAACTCGCCGACGTGTAGCGCGTCCAGAGTGTGCGACTTCGGCGCGCCGGTGCGGGATCGGTTCCACTTCGTACGCCCGCCCGAACTGGTGGCGACCGGCAGCCCGATCGCTCCCAGCGCCCGCCACAGCCCCCACCTGGTCGAGTTGACCGCCGCGGCGTCCCGCAACGGCGCCTTCGCCTGTCTGAGGATCTTCGCCAGGAGCGCGGGCTTGGTCTTAAGGAACTCCTCGATCGGTGTTGCGTTCTTGGCCTGGTTGCACGTGATGCAGGCCAGGGTCAGGTTTGAGACGCGGTCTGAGCCGCCCCGGGAGCGGGGGCGAATGTGGTCGATGTTCAACGGCACGCTGGAGGTGCCGCAGTAGGCGCACCTGCGGCCCCACTTGGCCAGCAGATACTCCCGCACCTCATACCCGGCGAGGGTGCCCTGCTGGTATTCCGCTCCTTCAAGGGGCCTGCCCGCCGACAAGGCGTGAGTGTCGAACGCGACCCGCTCCACACAGATGGCGGTGACGGGCGCCCAGCGGGTGAGTCGCGACACCCATGACATGGTGCCGTTGACGCGGTGCAGCAGGGACGGCGCGAGCCGCCCCTCCGGCTTGCCCCGGTTAAGGAACCGGGGGGCGCGATAGCGCAGATTCCGAGAACGGCGCCCCCGGCGCAGTGCAGCCCGCGAGGCGAGCTTGTCGCGGATCTGCCCGCCCCGGTGGCCGAGCTGGAGCGAGTACACGCCGGTACGACTCCCGCCATGCTCGGTGAACACGGCGAGGCCGGTGTGCTTGGAGCCGGGGTCGATGCCGACCCGCACGCCGGTCACGGTGGAGTCGGCGGCAGTGCGGTCTTTCAGTCGGATGACGAACGGGGTGTGCCGGTGAACCACGGCCCGGCCAGAGGCCAGCAGGCGGCGGGCGCGGGCCGGGTGACACGGGTCGAGCGGTTGGCCGTGCTTGTCCAGGACGAACACGACTGGGTGGCCCTCACGGGCCGCTCCCTCAGACGCCGAAGCGCCCTTGAGGTGACGCCGGAGCAGACGGGTGCCGTCCGCTCCGATCTCCCCTCGCCCATGTTCCACGCCAGCGCCCGGCAGCGCCGGGAGTCCGTGAGCCGTTTCGTCCCCACCCTCGGGGTTGTCTGCTCCCACCGATTCCAGAGCGGCAGGCTGAGGAAGCACCTGCCGGTGGGTCTGCTCGCTTACGTGAAACGTAGTCAATCGAATGCACCTCCTTCACGGTGATCGACTGGGGCTGGTCAACGCGGGGCTTCGAAGCGCATTGCCGCACCTCAAGCCCCCTCCTTCAGGAGGGGGT
>NZ_JBDPLV010000194.1:0-1568 GCF_039871605.1 Acrocarpospora sp. B8E8
GTAAGCAATCAGAAGGTTCTGTGACTCTATGTGAAAAGCGCTGATCAGGCGTCGCGTGCGACGGGTGGCATCCAGAGGTTGCCGGTGAAGGCGCGGTAGATCGCCTCGAAGGCGCTCAGCCCGTGCTTGCGGGCGCTGTCGAGGTAGGAGCGGACGGTCAGCCAGTGCGCGGCGCCCTCTTCGGATTGATGGCAGCCGGAGATCTTCACCTGCGTCTTGACCGGGCGGAGCGCACGCTCGCCGGTGTTGTTCGTGAACGGCACCCAGCCGGGGAAGTCGGCGAAGCGCAGCACGTCCGCGGCCCGATCCCGCAGGCGTTCGAGCAGGTTGCGGGCCGGGGACTGTTTCCGTCCCGGGGCGCGGGGATGCAGTGACAGCCCGACTGCGATCCCACGGTGGAAAGCTTGCAGGTAGATCCGTGCCCGTTCGGGCGGGATCTCGATCAGCCCGCTCTCACGGGCCTTGACGGCCTGCTTGTTCAGCTCGGCCAGCGCCCAGCGGATCTGGGCCGGCCATCGCTGGCCGGGATGGTCCTGGGCCGCGGCGGTCAACTCTCTGACCAGGTGGGCGCCGCACAATTGGTGCCGGGCGTGCGGGTAGCCGTTGTACAGCGACAACGAGTCGTGCACCAGCACGCCGCGGAACTCGGGCAGGACGCCGAGGGAGTTGGCACCCTGGCGGGAGCGGTCGCCCAGCCCGAGCAGAGTCAAGGTGGTCGTGCAGGCCACGTGCAGCCAGCGGCGCCCGGTCCCGATCCGGGTGGTGGTCTCATCGACGTGCATCACATGCGTGAGCGTCAGCAACGCACGGATCAGCTTGATACTGGCGGCGACCAGGGCAGCGGCCTCGGCGAGGATCGAGGATACCCAGCCGGGCGAGACGCGGGCTCCGGTGAGGTCGGCGATCAGCTGGGCGCAGCGTTCCACCGGGACATGCTGGAACACCAGGAGATAGGCGGCCAGGGCGCGCAGGCCCGGCCCGTACGACGACGGTGCGCCCGCTACCGTCCCGGGCATGTCCGCGCCGGTGACCCGGCCGCATCCGCCGCACCGGCAGCGATGCGCGCGATGCTCGGTCACCGTGACGGTCACCAGGGGAATGTCACGCACCTGGCGGCGGGTGTACCCGACGCTGTCGGTGGCCGACAGTTCCTTCCCGCATCCCCCGCAGGCGGCCGGGACGTGGTCTTCGACCTCCTCCGGATCATCCACCATGGCCAGGCTGCTTCCCGGCGCTCCGGGCTGGCGGCCACGCTTGCGGCCGCTCTTGGCGGGTGGCTTCTTGTCCGGCCGGGCGAAGGTGTCACTGGACGGCGGTAAGGAGGAGTTCCCCGAATTGCGGCTCTGCCGGCGTTCCAGCTCGGCGACCCGTGCGCTCAGCCGCTCGACCATCGCTTCCAGCTGCACGATCGTTTCCCGCTGGGCCTCGATCGTGGCCATCTGCCGGACCACCAGCGCGGCCAGCTCGTCATACGACGGGCGGCGATCCGGGGTCTTCGGCACCCAAAGATCATCCCATCACCAGGGCGGTACTCACACCCAGATGATCAAGAACTGCTGAATGCATAC
>NZ_JBDPLV010000196.1:0-1483 GCF_039871605.1 Acrocarpospora sp. B8E8
CCGATGAGAACCATCTACCGGTGACCCCAACCCGCTGACCGACCGCTCCCGCCTGCACCGGCGGCATCACATCCCGCCGCCGGACGCTGCCGCCTGCCCAGCTGAGGTCCTGTTTTCGGACTAGGCGAAATGGCGGCCCGCCGCGTCCTGAATGACCGTGACCGAGGACGGCGCCGCGGGCAACTCCCGGGACCAGCGCACCTCGATTCTCCCGATCTTGGCCAGATACAGCGTCCCGTCACCGGGCAGGCGGAAGGCGGTGCGGGTGAACCGGGCCGACTGCCGCCGGTCCCGGCGCGACTTGAACACCGGCAACCCCACCCGCGGGCCCTTACGCTTCCCGCTTACCGAGTCGAAGAAATTCCGGTACGCCTGGTCCAGGTCGCGCAGCGACTGCTGAAGCGTGACCGGGGACACCTCACCCAGCCACTCCCGCTCCGGCGTCCGTTTCGCCGCGGTGATGCAGATCTTCTGCAGATCTCCGCCGCCGATCCAGGGCTGCCCGGCCTTGCGGGCGGCTTTGCGCATCGCCAGCGCGTCGTTCCACACCACCCGGACACAGCCGAACAACCTGGCCAGCGCCTGACGCTGGGAGGCGTCGGGGTAGAGCCGGTAGTTGTAGCGCAACCTCACCCCCGGGCCCCCTCCCCGCACCGGCCACACACCGTCACGGCTCGAACACACTAGCGTGTGGCCGATGGCAGCGGAAGCCGAATATCCGCATCGCCGACACTCCCCCCACGTTCATCCAGTCCTTGTCACCACATATCGGCGCAACCTCACGGGAATGTCTTCGACGACGCGATGCCGCGCCACCGCGAAGAACCTACTTCTCCGCTTCCCGCAGCAGCGCCCCACCCTCGATCATCGGCCGCCCCATCGAACAACAGCGCCGTTCACCCTGACCGGTCCCGGCTCCGCGCTCCGGGCTGCCCCGCCTGAGGGCGGGCCATCCTCTGCCGGGGACCGCATGCCTCCCCGCCCTGAAGGACGGGGCCTTCTGCGGCTTCTCGGTAACAGTCTCGTAGCGGAGTTGACGGTCCGGGCCTTTGCAGGCGGTGTGACCTGCGAATTCGGGTGCGGAGCGGCGATTTGACGAGGGGGGAACGGTTGCCTAATGTTCTCTTCGCGCCGGGAGTGCGCGGTGGCCGAAAGGTGGCCGGATCCCGGGCCATCCTCTGATCAACCGTACGAGTCATTCGTGATGTGATCAAACACCCCAAACAGGGTGATTGGACACGAAGCGGATGAGCGGGTAAGTTAGAGGGGTTGCCCCGGAGACGGGGGAACGATCCGTTTCTTGAGAACTCAACAGTGTGCTAAAAGCCAGTGCATGATGCACAACCCCGTCACATGTTGACGGATTCCTTTGGTTGAACATTATGTTTCAGCTGGAGATCTTCTTTTCAAGCATTTTTTGGAGAGTTTGATCCTGGCTCAGGACGAACGCTGGCGGCGTGCTTAACACATGCAAGTCGAGCGG
>NZ_JBDPLV010000197.1:0-1471 GCF_039871605.1 Acrocarpospora sp. B8E8
CCGTCACCAGCCTGGTCACCGCCGGATCACCGATGAAAATCTGGAACGGCACCAGCACCACACCCGGAGCGCTCACCCGGGCCCGTTCCGCCAGCCCGACATGACTGACGATCACATCGGCGTCCTCGGGGATGGAGTTGACCGGGGTGTGCACCACCTCCACCTGGGTGCCCTTCAACTGCTTGCGGAGCTGGCTGGCCAGCATCACGCTGCTGCCCATCCCCGCGTCACAGGCCACGACGAGCTTGCGGACGTCCTTGCTGTCGATGCTGGCCATCGCCTTTACGCCTCCTGCGCCGCGGGCTCGGTACCCGCCGGCGTCTGTTCGTCGTTGGATCCCCGGCCGAAGCCCAGCAGCGCCGACGCCACGATGAACGACACCCCCGTCGCCACGATGATCCCCAGGATCACCCCGAACCAGCCGCCCTTCGGCGTCACCGCCAGATAGGCGAAGATGCTGCCCGGCGACGGCGTGGCCACCAGCCCCGCACCCGTCACCAGGAACGTCAGAATCCCCGACGCGCCGCCGGCGATCACGGCCAGGATCAGACGCGGCTTCATCAGCACATACGGGAAGTAGATCTCGTGGATGCCGCCCAGGAAATGGATGATCATCGCCGGCGGGGTGGAGGGCCGCAACGACCGCGGCCCGAACAGCATGTAGGCGATCAGCAAGCCCAGCCCGGGACCGGGGTTGGTCTCCAGCATGAACAGGATCGACTTGCCGGTCTCGGCCGCCTGCGCCACGCCCAGCGGCCCCAGCACGCCGTGGTTGATCGCGTTGTTCAGGAACAGCACCTTGGCGGGCTCGATCAGGATCGAGGCCAGCGGCAGCAGCTGCTGCCCGACCAGGAAGTCGACGATCTCGCTGGCCCGCTCGGTCAGCCATTCGACCACCGGCCCGATGCCGAACACCCCGGCCACCGCCGCCGCGCCCCCGATGATGCCGGCGGAGAAGTTGTCCACCAGCATCTCAAAGCCCGCGCGGGTACGCTCCGCGGTGAACGCGTCCACCTTCTTGATGATGTACGCCGCCAGCGGGCCCATGATCATGGCGCCCAGGAACATCGGGACCTCGCTGCCGACGATCACCCCCATCGTGGCGACCGCGCCGACCACCGCGCCGCGCTGGCCGTGCACCATCCGGCCGCCGGTGTAGCCGATCAGGATGGGCAGCAAAGAACTGATCATGGGGCCGACCAGAGCGGCCAGCGTCTCATTCGGCAGCCAGCCGGTGGGGATGAACAGAGCGGTGATCAGGCCCCAGGCGATGAACGCGCCGATGTTCGGCATGATCATCCCGGCCAGATGGCCGCCGAAACGCTGGATCGTGGCCCGGATGCCGGTTCCCTGAACCGTGGGGGTATATGGGGTGGCCAACTGATGTACTCCTTCGGGGTGGGCAGCCCTTGCGGGGGCTGCCTGGTGGGGGGAATGCGCCGCTCATCCCCCGGGCATGAGCGGCAGGGCC
>NZ_JBDPLV010000198.1:0-1458 GCF_039871605.1 Acrocarpospora sp. B8E8
AGAGTGCGTTCCGCGAGCTGATGCCCCTTTTGTCGATGGGATTGGGATAGGTCGGCTGGTCGGAGGCTCGCCGTTCGGGCTATGGGCGCGGCTGGGTGAACAATCCCGGCTCGGTCTCGACGAGGATGCCACGGCCGGCCAGGCGTTTGAGCTTGGCGCGGACGTTCTGGATGTCGTTCTGCGTCAGGGGCAGGCCCATTGCCCTGGCCAGGTCCCGGGCGCGCAGGGAGCCGCCGACCGCGGCGAAGACGGTGAGGATCTGCTGGTAGGCCGGGTGCTCGGGGACAGCGGGAGGTGGCGCGTCCGCTTGGGTCGGGGCGGGATCTTCGCCGGCGAGGGAGATGAGGGTCTTGCGGCTGATCCGCAGGTGCTCGATCGCCTGGCTGAGTTCGCTCAGACGCGCGGTGAGCGTGTCGATTTCCGCCTGGGTCTGCTCGATCTGGCAGGTCAGGGCTTGTTCGCGGGCGTCGATCCGGTCCAGGAGCCAGGTGCCGGGGTCGGCCTGCCCGGCGTCGGGCCGGGTCATGTCCACCGCCATGACGGGGACGTGCCACGGGTCAGGCGGCGGGACATCACGTCCGTCATCGCCCAATACACCCGTGATTCGGAACTGGCCGGAAGGTGCTCGAAGTCGCGGACCAGACGCCGGTGGAACATCAAGATGCCGTAGGTCTGCTCGACGACCCATCTCTTCGGCTGGGGGACGAACCCCTTGTCGGCGGGGTTGCGTTCGACGATCTCCACGTCGATCCCCAGGCCGGCGCCATAGGCGACGACCGTGTTCTTGAACCCCTGGTCGGCCAGCGCTTTGGTCACCGCGCCGTCGGTGCCGGCGGCGACCCGGTCCAGCAGGGCGATCCCGGCGGTGTTCTCGTGGGCCGAGGCGGCCAGCACGACCACGGCGATGACCAGGCCCAGCACGTCCACCGCCAGGCCCCGTTTTCTCCCCGGTACCCTTTTCGCGGCATCCCGTCCGGTCGTGGAGGCGGGAACCCCGGCCGCGGCGTGGACGCTCTGGGTGTCCAGCACGACCAGGCTCGGGTCGGCTAATCGTTTCTTCTTCTCGCGCAGATGCCAGCGCAGCAGGTCGTGGATCACTTTGTCGGTGCCGTCGTCGCGCCACTTGCCGAAGTAGTAGTACGTCGCGCTCTTGGGTGGCAGGTCATGCGGGAGAAAGTCCCATTGAACGCCGGTTCGTCCCTGGTAGCGGATGGCGTTGACGATCTCTCGTAACTCGTAGTTGCCCTCGTGGCCGCTGACGGAGGGGTGGGCGGCCTTCCACGCGGTGAGCACGGGCTCGATCAAGGCCCACTCCGCGTCGGACAAGTCGCTGGGGTACGGCTTGCGCTCGGTCACCCGGCCATCCCAGCACATCCGAGCCCACCGACCGGCGGTAACGCTACAAATCCATACGATCACACTGCGACATCACAGGCATATGCTCGCGGAACGCACTCT